>NZ_FOWB01000016.1:0-65231 GCF_900115355.1 Pseudobutyrivibrio sp. JW11
AAAGAACTTCTCCATCGGTGTTAGTGATAAAGCAATCATGCTTATCTTTAGCGACATCAATTCCTACAAAAATCATATAGGACCTCCTTAAAATAGATTGATACTGTTTTAAGATCCACAGGGCTCCTTGCAATCGTAACCTACTTCTTGATAAACCGTCATGCGGTAACTAACTGATTAACAAATAAACAAAGAGACTGTGGTTGGAGCCTCTACTAAACCGTCTATGCGGTAGGAGTAATAAACCAATCCACAGCATCTTAAACAGCATAGTCGAACCTATAGAAAAGGTAAAGAAAGACTATGACTAATACTAATAGTAGGAGAATTAATAGTTATGGAAAAGACAAAATTAGGTTTACCAGTAGGTTTATTTGGAGCATTTGCAATTGCAGCAGTTGGTTTTGGCGGATATGTAGCAACAGCTCTTGTAGTAGGATATGTTCTTCTTAGAGAAGAAAACACATGGTTAAAGAAGGCAGTAGTTAAGGCTGCAGCAACAATGGTATTCTTTGATTTCCTTATTGCATTAGTTGGACTTATTCCAGACGCTGCTGATTGGGTTGTATCTCTCATCAATGTATTTGGTGCAGATATCTACGGAAACTTTGTTTCAGATATCTTCAACCTTGTATGCCGTGTTCTTAGCATTTGCGAAGATATCATTTTCATCGGTCTTATCTTCAAGGCTCTTAACCAGGGCACAATTGCTATTCCATTTGTTGATGGTTTAGTTGACAAGAATATGTAATACAAATTTCATCATTTAAACAAACTAATTTGTTATACTGACCCCACAGTAAAGGTGGGATGCAGTATGGATTACAATTGGGAAGACGAGAGCAAGCCTTACAGCTCGGATGATGCATACGAGGATTTAGAGAAGCTTAAAGAAATGCTTCACGAAGCTCAGCGCAAAATCAACAGAGGCAAGCTTGAGAAAAGCGATATTGATTTGAGTATCAATATCGAAATGGATGAAAATAATAAATAGTGTTTAAACCCCTGATTAATTTTAATCAGGGGTATTTTTTTATATAAACCGTGAAAACTCGGTGAATTTTGCAAAAAAGATTGCGTGCTACTTATTAAAAAATATATAATAAACCCGTAAATTAAATAAAGAAATGAGGAAATATTATGTGGTTATTTTTTACCCTCGCAACAACCTTTATCTGGGGTCTTGCGGAGCTATTCTATAAGAAGGGAGCTAACCCGGACGAGAAGTTCGCTCATTTGAAGATATGCGTTTCCGTAGGTGTCATCATGGGTATGCATGCAATCTTTACATTGCTTACTCAGGATATTGGATACGATCCAATCAACCTTGTTCGCTATCTTCCAGTATCCCTTTGCTACATTCTTTCAATGGCATTTTCATTCTTTGGAATGCGATTCATTGAGGAATCAATTTCAGATCCAATCGAGAACACATCAGGTGCTATCGTTTCACTTATGTGCGTTATCATCCTTGGTGAGACAATTGCAACAGGCTCAATCATCGCTATCGTCATCATTGTTATCGGTATTCTTGGACTTGGCTTCCTTGAGAACAACGGCGATACCGACAGAAAGAAAAAGCTTGGAAAGAAGATGGCAATTATAGCATTTGCGATGCCATTCTGCTATGCAACACTTGATGCACTTGGAACATTCCTTGATATCTATTATTTGGAAATGGAAACAAGCCCACTTGCAAACGTAAACGAGGCAACAATCGAAGAGGTAGCTAACACTTCTTACGAGCTTACATTCTTCATCTGTGCAATTATTCTTTTACTTTTCATGTGGAGCCGTGGAGTGAAGTTTGAGCTTCCAAAACAGAGAGACAAAGTACTTGCCGGTGTTTGCGAGACAGCAGGTCAGTTTACATACGTATATGCCATGAGTGGAAACGGTGCAATCGCTGCTCCAATCATTTCAGCAGTTTGCGTAGTATCACTTACACTTTCAAGAATCTTCCTGAAAGAAAAGCTTACAAGAAAGCAGTATCTATTCTTGTTCCTTGTTATCGCAGGTATTCTAATTTTAGCGACAATTGAGGGAGACTAAAAATCGTAAATACGATATAATCAAGATAATAAAGGAGACAAAATGGGGCGTACATTATATTTGGAATGTAATTCAGGCATCAGTGGCGATATGACTGTAGGTGCGCTTTTAGACTTGGGGGCTGATAAGCAATACTTATCCGAGGTCCTAAGTACAATAAATGCTGAGGGCTTCAAGATTGCTTACAGCAGAGTGAAGCGAGCAGGCTTGGATTGCATGGATTTTGATGTAATCCTGGATGATGAGCATGATGGTCATGACCATGACATGGAGTATCTTTATGGACATCTCCATGAGGAGCATCATGAACATGAGCATCATCGCGAACACCATCATGAGCATAGGGGCATGAAGGAGATAAATCAGATTATCGATTCTGCAGCCCTTACAGATAGAGCAAGAGAGATTGCCAAAAGAATTATTAATGTGTTGGCAGAGGCAGAATCAAAGGCTCATGGGGTACCAGTGGAGCAGGTTCATTTCCACGAGGTTGGGGCTATTGATTCTATCGTCGATATCATTTCCATCGCAGTTTGCATGGACAATCTGGATATCACTGACGTGATTGTCCCAAAGCTGTACGAGGGCCAGGGAACGGTCAGATGTCAGCATGGCATTTTGCCAGTGCCAGTGCCAGCAGTAACCAATATTGTTTCTAAATACAAAATTGGATTAGAAATTCTAGACATCAATGGAGAGTTAGTTACTCCAACAGGAGCTGCCACAGTAGCGGCACTTAGAACAAGCGACACATTGCCAAAGGAATTCGTTATCGAAAAGGTTGGCATGGGTAGCGGAAAACGGGACTATGGTTTAGCAGGTTTTTTACGAGCAATGATTATTAAATAATCGGGGAGAAAAGGGGTTTCTTACATGGAGAAGATTGAAGAATTTAAGGATTACTCAGCTAGTGAAGTTTTGTATATGCTAAAGGATTTGCCTGACGCATGCTGCGTTTTCAGGATTATGACAGATCCTTTTGGCACTGTACATGACATGCAGTTCATTTTCGTAAACGAAAAATACGCATCTTTAGTTGGAAAACCAACAGCGGAATTAATGGGTGCAACATACTATACAACTGTTGCAAACAGGGATGAGGATTGGATAAGGCTCAGCTATCAGGCTGCAGTCATGCGCCAATCTGTCATCAACCGCACTTTCAATACACAGTTCAATAAATGGTTCGAATTCTGGGCAGTTCCAGTTTATAAAAAAGGCTTTTGCGCCTTCATCATTCATGATGTTACAGCTGAAAAGCGCAAGGAGGAAAACCAGGAAATTGTATCTAATTCTAATAATCTAATCTTGGATTGCGCCAAGGTTCTTTCCACAAGCGATTTTAAAAGAGGTATCAAGGCTACACTTAAAGCTCTTGGAACAAAAATAAAGGCAGACAGAGTCTATATTGTAGAGTCGAAGGGCGGTGACCTGGGAGATATCTACGAGTGGACAGACAAAAAGAGTGGCACAGGCCTGCCAAACAGAAAAGACTTTGAGAGATTCGATTTCTTCACAATGTGGGATAAGCAGTTGCTGGAGAATAGAGTTGTAATTGTTGAAGATACGAAAGAAATCATTAAGAAAAATAAAGAAGTATACGAGGATGTGCTTCAGGGAACAATTTCCCGTTATATTATCACGGCTATACAGGACAAGGGTGAGACAATCGGCTATCTTGTTGCCGACAATTTCTCATTGTACCTGGATATAAATCTGGCAGAAGTATTTGAGACAGTTGCCATCTTCATATCTGAGGAGCTTAGAAACTACATCCTTGGTCAGGAAATGCAATATATGAGTTCACATGATGCTATGACAAACCTTAGAAACAGGAATGCATTTACAGCAACTCTAAACATGATAGAGGGTATGAAGATACCTGTTGGCGTGTGCTTTGCTGATATTAATGGCCTTAAGGCAATCAACGATGAGCAAGGCCATGATGCAGGTGACGAGCACATAAGAGAAGCGGGAGCCATTATAGAATCAGTCTTTAAAAAGAAATATAGCTACCGAATTGGTGGAGATGAATTTGTGGCAATCGTACCTCAGGTAGAAAAAGAATATTTTGAAGAGCTGGTAGCAAAGCTTAGGAAAAAATGTAAAAAAGTATCAATGGCCATAGGAGCAACATGGCAGGAAAATGCAGAAAATATGGAAGAGATGATTAACACTGCCGACAAGCTGATGTACAATGATAAGGCAGAGTTCTATTCTGCAAATAACGATCGAAGACACTAGGATTTATTATGGCAAAACAGAAAAAGCAGATTGAATACAGATATTATGAGATTCCTGAAGGCCATTATGTAATGGCTCTTTTGGGCGATAGTTGGGTTCGTAGCTACGGAGCGGAGCAGGAAAATCTGCTTCATTTCCACAACTACATGGAGATTGGTTACTGCTACTGGGGCAATGGCCAGCTCACAATCGAGGAGGCCAATGTTAATTATAAGGGCGGTATAATCACCATCATCCCAGAGAATATTCCACACGAGACCAAAAGTATCAACAATGGAATCTGTAAATGGGAGTACCTGTACATCGATATTAACAGCTTCATTAAGAAGGAGATGCAGTTCAAGCGCATGCTTCCTGAGGAAGTAATAAAGCGCCTTAACAGTCAGGGCTATGTAATTCAGTGGAATCAGAATAAGACATTGAATACCATTGTTAGAAACATTATTGAGGAGTATCGTGAGCAAAAGCCTTACTACAAGGAATCTGTAAAGGGCTATCTGAGAGCATTCATAGTGGAGCTGCTTCGTATCAACGAGGATATGAGTTCTTCCCTTACAATCGAGGAGAAACGCTTAAATAGCTATATCGAAAAGAGTATAAATTACTTTGCAGAACACTATGCAGAGGAAATAAAGATGGCAGATGTGGCCGATGAATGCGGTCTTTCTGAGAGCCATTTCAGACGAATATTCGAAGAGACCATGAGCATGAAGCCTCTTGATTATTTGAACATGGTTCGAATAGACAAGGCATGCGAGATAATCCAGAACAAGGATTACGCCATGGAAGAAGTTGGATTTAGAGTTGGATATCAGACTCCATCCACCTTCAATCGTAACTTCAAAAAGCTCACTGGCAAGACTCCATATCAGTGGAAAAAAGAAGAGAATCATTTAGGAATAACAAAAAAGAATTATCAAATCAGTGCCAAGAAGGGATGGTGATTTAGCTAACGCTAAATCGCCATCCTTTTTTCACGTTCTTAACATATTTTCGTAGAAAAACAATTATTTAACAATCTTTGAGAGTCGAATTTGCACTTTTTTAGAGCAAATTTGTCAGACAATAACTATATATAACTAGTATTATGACCATATGAGGGGTAGGTATTGGGTAATAAGTTGTGCATGATGCACAATAACCCCCGAACAATTTAAACAAATAAGGAGAAGAAGAGAATGAAGAGAAGATTACTTTCACTCATGCTTGTTGGTGCAATGGCAGCTTCTATGGTAGCATGCGGCAGCTCAAGCTCAGACACAGCAGCAACAGGCGATGCTGCAACAACAGAGGACGGCGCAGCAGCTGCAGCCGATGTTCAGTCAGATGACGAGAACACACTTACAGTTTATGCTTGGGACGAAAACTTCAATATCCCAGCACTTAAGGCAGCAGAGAAGGATTATCAGGATGTTAATCCAGATTTCCATCTTGAAATTATCACACAGTCACAGTCTTCAGACGTTGAGAATGCTGTAACACTTGCAGCAGAGGCTGGCGACTACAGCACATTACCAGATATCGTACTTTTCCAGGATCACTACATCCAGCAGTACGTTACAAATTATCCAGATGCATGGCAGGATGTTGACGATGCAGATTGCGATTGGTCAGGACTTGGAGCTGAGAAGCTTTCATACTCTACAATCGATGGCAAGCATTACGGATTCCCTGTAGATGCAGGAACAGCAATCTTTGCTTACAGAACAGACCTTCTTGAGCAGGCTGGTTACACAATCGATGATGTAACAGGTATTACTTGGGATGAGTTCGACAAGATTGGTGTTGATGTTTACAACGCAACAGGCAAGTACTTACTTTGCATGGATGGCGATGGAAACGACTTATTCTACATGATGCTTCAGGCTGAAGGTGCTTCACAGTTTAAAGATGGTGAGCCATACTTCACAGAGAACCAGCAGCTCGTAGATGTATTTAACGTAATCGTTAAGCTTGCTCAGGACAATGTTCTTTACCTTGCAAATGACTGGTCAGATTACACAGATCAGGCTATCCAGGGCGACATGGTTGCAGGTGTTTACAATGGTAACTGGATCATTCCTACAATCGAGCAGGTTGCAGATAACGCAGGTAAGTGGGAAATCACAACAGCTCCTACACTTACAGGTGCAGAGGGATACGCTTCAAACGGTGGTTCTTCACTTTACATCACAGCTAACTGCTCAAAGACAGATCTTGCTAAGGACTTCTTAGCTTACACATTTGGTGGTCGTTCAGCAGAGGACGGACAGTCTACAACATATGATGAGGCTCTTACAAACGGTGGTGTTATCGGAACATGTGCAGCAGCTGCAGAGTCAGATGTTTACCAGCAGGGTGTTGCTTACTTCAACGATCAGCCAATCTATGCAACAATCGTTGAGTACACACAGCACGTACCAACAGTTGAGCAGTCAGATTATCACTACTCAGCACGTACACAGCTTGCTACAGCTCTTCAGAGCGTACTTACAGATGGCGTAGATGTTGATACAGCACTTGAGAATGCAGAGCAGCAGCTCAGATTTGATATGGGATTATAATTCCAATCAATAAAAAAGTATTAAAAGATAATTTTTGGGGAAGTGGTAAACCCACTTCCCTTTTTTAAAAAGAAGAGGGAATCGCCGTGGAAAAGAAAAGAAGAGGAATGACGCTTGCTAATAAGCAATTAGCAGCGGGCTGGATTTTCCTTACACCAGCAACAATACTCATTTTCATAATGAGCTTTTATCCAATTATTAAAGCTTTTATTACATCATTAAAAACAGGTAAGGGTGTCAATATCGCATTTGCTGATCCACTTACCTACAATTACACTCGAATGTTACAGGATAGTATTTTCATGACATCCATGAAAAATACATTCTTTTATTTAATAATACAGGTCCCTATCATGCTGATCCTTGCCATCCTTTTGGCACAGCTTCTTAACAACAAGGACTTAAAGTTCAAGGGACTTTTTAGAACATGTATCTTTTTACCATGTGCTACATCACTTGTTTCATATTCTTTGATTTTCAAGTCAATGTTTGCAACACAGGGTCTTATCAATTCAGTTCTTATGAAGATTGGTATCATCAGCGAGAACATCAACTGGCTTGGAACTCCAGCAACAGCAAAGGCAGTAATCATCATTGCTTTGATTTGGAGATGGACAGGATACAACATGGTATTCTACCTTGCAGGACTTCAGAACATTGAATACTCAGTATATGAAGCTGCAAAAATCGATGGTGCAAGTGGTTGGAAGACATTCTGGTACATTACAGTGCCACTTCTTAAGCCAACAATCGTTATGACAGCAATCATGTCAATCAACGGTACATTACAGCTCTTCGACGAGTCAATGAACTTGACTAGTGGTGGACCTGCAAACTCAACAATCACAATGTCACACTACATTTACAACCAGGCATTTGGTCAGGGTGTTGGACAGTTAGGATACACATCAGCAATGGCATTTATCGTATTCATTTTGGTTGGAATTCTAGCATTTATTAGTTTGAAAGTAGGTGATACACGTGACTAAAAAGAGAAATAAATCAATGATACAGCGTAGGCTTATACCTACTTACATCTTTTTGATAATCTGCTCGCTAATATCAGTATTTCCACTTTATTGGATGATTGCAGCAGCAACAAATGAATCGCTTGCAGTAGCTAGAGGTTCAATTGCGTTTGGAAATCAGCTTGCTGTAAACTTTGCGCACTTAAAGAACGCAGTGCAGGGTACTCTTTGGAGCAGTATGGGAAATTCATTCCTCTACTCAATCGTACAGACTGTATTTACACTTTTTGTTTGTTCAATCGCAGGCTATGGCTTTGAGCTTTATCACGACAAGGGCAAGGATAGACTTTTCGGAATTCTTCTTCTTGCAATGATGGTTCCAGCAGTAGCAACAATGGTTCCTTTGTATGGACTTATTTCGAAAGCGAAATTACTTAATACTGTATGGGCTTTCATCCTACCAGGAATTTCAACACCATTTATGATTATGATGTTCAGACAGAATTCTCGTAATTTCCCACCTGACATCATGGAAGCAGCCAGAATTGATGGACTACCTGAATGGAAGATTTTCTTCAAGATGTATGTTCCAATTCAGAAATCAATCTATGCAGCAGCTGCTGTTATCACATTCATGAACGCATGGAACGCATATATGTGGCCAAAGGTAGTAATGAGCGACAACCGTGCTCAGACAATGCCAATGTTCATCGCAAACATTTCAAGTGGTTACACCGTAGATTACGGTATGACAATGCTTGGCGTATTGTTCTGCTCAGTACCAACAATGTTTGTATTCTTCGTACTTCAGAAGCAGTTTGCAGAAGGAATTACAGGATCGGTAAAATAAAATGAATGAATTCAATTATGAAATTGTAAAAGACCCAAGAGTTTTTCAACAGAATAGATTAGATGCTCACTCAGACCACGAATTTTATGACAGCGAAGCATATGCATACGGTGAAAAATCTAATTTCAAGTACTCTTTAAATGGCACTTGGAAATTTGAATTTGCCAAGAATTATGAGTGTTGCGACAAGAACTTCTATGAGGATGGAAGAGATTGTAAGGGATGGAACGATATTAAAGTCCCAGCCCATATCCAATTAGAAGGCTACGATAAAATCATGTACGTGAACACTCAGTATCCATGGGATGGTCACGAGGCCGTAGAGCCTGGCGAAATACCAACAGAGGAGAATCCAGTTGGTAATTACGTCAAGTATTTTACAGTTCCAGAATTCATGAAAAATGGTCCAATCTACATCTCATTTCAGGGTGTGGAAAGTGGATTTGCACTCTGGCTTAACGGCCAGTATGTTGGTTATAGCGAAGATTCCTTTACTCCAAGCGAGTTCGATTTAACACCTTTCATCAGAGAGGGCGAGAACAAGCTGGCAGTTCAGGTGTTCAAATGGACAGCTGGAAGCTGGTGTGAGGACCAGGATTTCTTCAGATTTTCAGGCATTTTCAGAGAGGTTTATCTGTATACAGTTCCGGAGACACACATTCGCGACATCCGTATCCAAACCCTTCTAGATGACGATTATAAGGATGCTACTCTTGTAATTGATATGGATGTTGTTGGAGAGGGACTTGTTCAGATGACTCTTTCTGATGATGATGCAGATGTGCTGAACAAAATGGCAGTTGAAAATGGCAAGAATCACATGGAAATTCATGTGAGGGGGCCAAAGCTGTGGAGTGCAGAACATCCTTATCTTTTCGATTTACAGCTCAATGTATTCGGCCCAACAGGCAGACTTTCAGAGGTAATAAAGGAAAAGGTAGGCTTTAGAAGATTCGAGATGAAGGACCATATGATGCACATCAACGGCAAGCGCATCGTATTCAAGGGCGTTAACCGCCACGAATTTTCTTCATCAACGGGACGTGCCCTTTCAGAGGAGGACATCCTCAAGGACATCATTACAATTAAGCAAAACAATATAAATGCAATCCGTACAAGCCATTATCCAAACCAGACATTCTTCTACAGATTGTGCGATATATTTGGATTGTACGTTATTGATGAAACAAACTTAGAGACTCATGGAACATGGCAGACACCTATCCAAATCCTGAAAATGAGGGATGATAGCTACGCTGTTCCAGGAGATAGACCTGAATACACAGACAACGTTATCGACCGCGCCCACAACATGTTTGAGCGTGACAAGAATCATCCTTGTGTCCTGATTTGGTCACTTGGAAATGAAAGCTACGGCGGAACAAACCTTAGAAAGATGCAAGACAAGTTCCATGAATGGGACAACACACGTCTTGTACATTACGAGGGTGTTTTCAACGATAGAAGAGTAGATTTATCAGATGTTGAATCTACAATGTATGTCTATGTAAAAGATATTAAGAAGTGGCTTTCAGAGCATAAAGAGAAGCCTTACATCAACTGTGAGTACATGCATGCCATGGGAAATAGCTGTGGCGCCATGAGCAAGTACACAGAGTACGCTTATGAGGAGCCATTGTTCCAAGGCGGATTTATCTGGGATTACATCGACCAGGCCATCACAAAGAAAGATGTAAATGGCGTTGAATTCGAAGGCTACGGCGGAGATTTCGATGACAGACCAAACGACGGCAGCTTCTCAGGAGATGGCATCTGCTACAGCAAGGACAGAGAGCCTAGCCCAAAGATGCAGGAGGTTAAATTCGATTATTCAAATATCAAGATAACCTTTGATGAGGGCAAGGCCATCATTGAAAACAGAAATCTGTTTACAAACACAAATGAATACACAGCCATTCTTACAGTAGAAAAGCTTGGCGATTTAATAGCAGAAGAGGAGCTAGTGATTGATTGTCCTCCGCTTGAGACTACGGAATATGCGCTAGAGCTTGATTTGCCAAGGGATGATGAGTATGTGGTAACTCTTTCATTCGTGCTTGCAGAAGATACAATGTGGGCAAAGGCAGGCCATGAAGTAGCTTACGGCCAGACAACAGTTGGCCGCTTCACCTTCGAAAGAGGACCAAAGCAGCAGCTTAAGGTTACTCAGGGATTCCATAACCTGGGTGTAAAAGGCGATGATTTCGAGGTGCTATTCGTAGGACAGAAGGGCCTTAGCTCATACAAGTATCATGGCAAGGAGCTGTTAAAGCGCATAGTAATGCCAAACTTCTGGCGCCCAATGACAGAAAATGATTTGGCAAACCAGTTGCCATTCAGAGCGGCTCAGTGGAAATTAGCAAGCAAATACATCTCAACATCAGTTATGGATCAGGGAATCAACGAGTTCCCACAGGTAGATGCCACAGATGAGCGAGTAAAGGTAACTTATACATATCACTTAGCTACAAAGCCTGCAGGAACATGTCAGGTTGAGTATGTGGTATATGCAGATGGACTTGTTGAGTGTAGTTTAAGACTTCCTGCATCAGCGGAAATAGGCGAGCTTCCAGAGCTTTCAATGACATTTGCACTTGATAGCCAGCTTGAAAACCTGGAATGGTACGGCAAAGGTCCAGAGGAAACATACAACGACCGTGACCATGGCAAGCTAGGAGTATTTAGAAATAAGGTAGCTGATAACATGGCTAAATACTTAGTGCCACAGGAATGCGGAAATCACCAGGATACAAGGTATGCAAAGCTTACCGACAATCGAGGAGACGGAGTCCTCTTCCTTACAAAGAACAATGGATTCTCGGCCCTTCCTTACACAGTACATGAAATCGACGAAGCAATGCATCCAACAGAGCTTCCACCAGTTCATTTCACACACGTGCGAATTGGCAAGCAGATGGGCGTTGCAGGAGATGATACCTGGGGCGCAAAAACACATCCAGAATTCATGCTAGATAATAGCAAAGACATGGAGATTTGCTTTAGTTTCAGGGGTATATAAGGTATAATTAGATTCGGCTACACACGTGGCCGGATCTTTTTATTTAGGAGGTAGGATAATGTTTGAATCAAACGACACATTCGTAGAAGAGGCAGTAAAGGTTATAGAAACAGCCCAGGATAAAACAAAAAAAACAGGTGCTGCTGTAGCAACATTCTGCTTATTGGTTGGTACTGTTGGCTATTCAAGAGGGATTTTAACACTTATAATGGCGATTTTGCTCATTATTATTGGTATATTTACGATAATCTTATATTCGAACAAAAACATCGAATATGAATATGACTACACAAATGGTAGCCTTGAGATTGCGAAAATCATCAATAACGAAAAGAGAAAAAAGGTTGTGACAATCGAGTCTAGCGAGATAAAGATGGTTGCAGCAGTTGGAACAAACGAATCACTTAAGTTTGATCATGTTCAGCTTAAGACATATGACTGCTCAGCACACAATGAAGAAGTAAAAGATTACATCTTAGTGGCTCATAGCGAGGCAAAAGGCAACGATTTTAAAGTAATATTCAATCCTACAGACAAGTTGCTTACAGCAATGGAGAAATACAATAAGAGAGACATTTATCGTTAGAATTAAAGGAGAAATGTGATGAACGAGCAGGAGTTAAAAGTAATTTTTGAGGAAAAGTTCGGTCAGGGTGGCGATATTCGCACATACTTTGCACCAGGCCGTGTAAATCTTATAGGAGAGCACACTGATTACAACGGTGGTCACGTATTCCCATGTGCCCTTACAATCGGTACATATGCAGTTGCAAGAAAGCGCGAAGACAGATTAATCAAGCTTTACTCAGCAAACATCGAGCATGTAGGAGTTATCGAAAGCTCGCTTGATGACCTTACAAATAAGGATGCATATCACTGGGCAAACTATCCACTTGGCGTAGTTTGGGCTATGATCGAGAAGGGTTCGGAAATTAAATCAGGATTTGAAATGTGTGTTTGGGGCAATATTCCCAACGGTTCAGGCCTTTCGTCATCAGCATCACTTGAGGTACTTACAGGCACAGTAATCACTGATTTATTCGGTATCGACAAGACAATGACAGAGTTAGCCCTTATCGGACAGTACTCTGAGAACAATTTCAACGGATGTAATTGCGGTATAATGGACCAATTTGCGGTTGCAATGGGTAAAAAAGACCACGCCATTTTCCTTGACTGTGCAGATTTATCCTATCAATATGCCAGCGTAAAATTGGACGGAGCAAAGATTGTAATCACAAATTCAAAGGTAAAGCACTCACTTGTAGACAGCGCATACAACGACAGACGAAACGAAAGCTCACAGGCTCTCGCAGATCTTCAGACAGTATGTGGCATAAGAACACTTGGAGATCTTACAGACGAAGAATTCGAAAAGTATGGCTCTGCAATCAAGGATGAAGTAAACTATCGTCGTGCAAAGCATGCAGTAGCTGAGAACCAGCGTACAATCAAGGCAGTAGATGCTCTTAACAAAAACGACATCGAAACATTCGGCAAGCTTATGAATGCCAGCCACGTATCACTTCGCGATGATTACGAAGTATCATGCGAGGAGGTTGATTTCCTTGTAGAGACAGAGTGGAGCGTTCCAGGTGTAATCGGCGCCCGCATCACAGGAGGCGGATTCGGCGGCTGCACAGTAGCCATCGTAAAGGACGAAGCTGTTGAGAACTTCAAGGAGACAGTAGGAAAGGCATACAAAGAAAAGTATGACTTAGACGCAGAGTTCTATGTAGTAGACATCGGTGATGGAGCTAGAAGATTAAGCTAATAAAAGATTTTGTAGGGAGGCTATCCGAAAGGGTGGCCTCTTTTTTATGTGGACAATGATATATATTTCCTGTAATATACTTGTCGACGATATTGGAGTTCTTTTTTCTTATTTTCAATTTTAATTCTTTTATGACTTCACAGTTAGAATCCCACGATGATATAATAAAAGGAGAATAGTATTGAATCAGAAAATTTACGACGAACTTAGTTTTACTGATGATTTTATGTTTTGTAAAATCATGTTAGACAACAAAGATATTTGCAAAGAGGTAATAGAACTTCTTCTAGGCATTAAAGTACATGATATTCAATATCCAGAAAAACAAAAGACAATAGAATTAACATCTGATGGTAAGGGAATTCGTCTTGATGTTTATGCTGAGGATGGAAATAAAGTATATGATATAGAAATGCAAACAACCGTAAATAAGGATATTCCAAAGCGTTCAAGATACTATCAGGGTATGATTGATCTAAATTTGATTAGCAGAGGTGCTGAATATTCGGAATTAAAGGAATCGTTTGTTGTTTTTATTTGTCTAGATGATTTATTTAACCGGAATAAAAGCATTTATACTTTTAAGAATGTTTGTATTGAAGACAAAGATTTAGAATTACAAGATGAAACAACAAAAGTCTTTATAAATGCTAATGGCTCCAGAAATAATCTTACTAACTCGCAAATTGCATTTTTAGATTATATATCTGGCAAAGAACCTACAGATGAGTTCACTAATAGGATTAATCTGGAATTATCCAAGGCTCAAAGCAGAGAAGAATGGAGGCTTGAGTATATGACATTATTACAAAGAGATAGAGAAAAATTTGCTGAAGGTAAAGCTGAAGGGAAGCTTGAGGATATTCAAAACCTTATGGAAAACCTTAATCTTTCTGCTGAAAAAGCTATGAAAGCACTAGGTATACCTGAAAGTGAATACGAAAAATATAAAGAAATGCTATAAAGTATTTTTATTATCATAATCTAAAGAAAAGCCAATATGTAGGTTTAATCCGTACATATTGGCTTATTTTAATTGCTACCTTTTATAGGAAATGAGCGCGAAGCTCTTCTGCAGGAATTGGTGAAAGGTAAGCTGGTGCGATGTCGAAGACTGTCTTAGCACCTGTAGCGCCTTCCTTGTTCATGCGAGAAATTGCTCTTGCGTATGCTGTAAGAACAGCGCCTGTAAATTCAGGGTTTGAATCGAGGTTTAAGCTGTACTCGATTACGTGCTTGTTGCCATCAAATCCTGTCTCGCCTGTGTAGATAACGCTTCCACCGTGTGGTAAACCACTGTGGTTCTTCTTTAACTCTTCTGCAGAGATAAAGTTTACTGTTGTATCATAATCTGAGAAGTAATTAGGCATTTCCTTGATTTCCTTCTCGATACGTGCCTTATCAGCACCTTTCTCAACAACTACAAAGCATTCTCTTGTATGCTTTTCTCTTGTTGTAAGCTCTGGATTCTCACCATTTCTAACTCTCTCAAGTGCTTCTGGAACTGGAACTGTGTACTGTCTAGCATCAACAACACCTTCGATACGACGAATTGCATCTGAGTGACCCTGGCTAACGCCCTTGCCCCAGAATGTGTATGCCTGTCCCTTTGGAAGGATTGATGTTGCATAAAGACGATTCAATGAGAACATTCCTGGATCCCATCCACATGAGATAAGACCAAGCTTTCCAGCTTCCTTTGAAGCCTTGTCAACGTTTGCAAAATGCTCTGGGATTCTTGCATGTGTATCAAATGAATCAATTACATTGTAGAGCTTTGCGTACTTTGGTGTCATTTCTGGTAAATCTGTAGCACTACCTCCGCAAATAACAAGTACATCTATATCTTCTTTTCCTGTATCCAAATCTGCTGTAGATTTAACAGGTGCGTTAGACTTTACTGTAACTGTACTTGGATCTCTTCTAGTATAAATAGCTACAAGCTCCATGTCTTCGCTAAGAGTAACAGCAGCTTCTACACCACGTCCAAGATTTCCGTATCCTAAAATACCAACTTTAATCATGTCATACCTCCATTATTCTTTTTAATCTTTTGTAATTTTAAAACAAGGATTAGTTGTATGCAACTGTTTATATAAAAAGAGACTATCCAAATGGATAGCCTCCTCATATAGCTGCTTTCATTATCTAGATAAATTTATAAATTGTAGTTGAGTGAGCCTTCTGGCCTGCTTTGGCGATTGGCTGCTCAAATGTAGGTACGTTTACTGCATTTGGGAAGTACTGAGACTCGAAGCATACACCGAAGCGCTTGCCGTAAGGGCAGTCACCCTTGCCGATATGGCTGTCATCAAGGTAGTTACCAGCATAAAGCTGTACGCCAGGTAAATCAGTGTAAACTTCCATCTTTCTGCCGCTAGCAGGATCTTCAAGTGTGCAACTTGGCTTTGTAAGAGATGGATTGTTGAGGCAATAATTGTGGTCGAAACCGCCTGCCCAGTTGAGCTGATCGTAGTCAGCATCTGTATCCTGCTTGAGAGCCTTAGGAGTAGTGAAATCCATTGGAGTTCCCTTTACTTCACGGCATTCTCCGTGAGGAATAGACTCTGAATCTGTGTGAGTATATCTGTCAGCATCAATCCAAACGATGTGATCCATTACAGAACCTGAGTCATGTCCGTTCAAATTGAAGTAGCTGTGGTTAGTTGGGTTGAAGATTGTATCAACATCAGAAACCCCAGAATACTCAAGCTTTAATGAGTTGTCATCTCCAAGAGTGTATGTGATAGTGATATCCATTTCTCCTGGGAATCCGCACTCGCCGTCAGCCTTGTGACAAGTGAATGTGATATGGCTGTCATCTACAGACTCTACATTCCAGATGCGCTTGTGCATTGGATGGAAGCCTGAGTGAAGATTGTTCTTGCCGTCGTTGGCATCGAGCTTGTACTCAACACCATTTAAAGTAAATTTTGAATCGCCGATGCGGTTGCCATTAGGGCAGATGCAGCATCCAAATCCAGGAGAATTCTCAAAATAATCCTCAATATTGTCATATCCTAAAACAACATCTGTAAGAATTCCTTCCTTATCTGGAACCCAAAGCTCTAAAAGATTACAACCAAAATTCATGATTTTTGCCTGCATACCATTCTTATTGATAAGAGTATATGCAATCATGTCTTCGCCGTTTTTAGTAACGCCTACTTTTTCTTTTTCCACGATAAAAACCTCCCTATAAAATTAACTACACTAATGATAATTGTATGTGGTTTTTAATACAAGAGATACAAAATAATTAATCAATTTATAAAGGTAAAAATGTCAAAGAAATGACATTATGGTAATATATTTATATCAAAACAAGGCGGTCCGCGAATGAAGGCCAATAACAAGAAAATCTTTCGACTAATCAAACTTCAAATAGTACTGCTACTGCTGCTGGTTTCGGCCGTCACCTATTACTATGCCAGCGGTTATGCAGCTCAAGTCTCTGAGTTAAAATCAGAGGCTACTTCTCTTGTAAAAAAATCCACGGAAGATACATTCAGACAGATAGAAACCAGTGAAGTATACGATGCAAATGGCAACACAATTTCTGTGTTGAAGGGCGAAAAGGATGTGTACTACATCACTTACGATCAGATTCCGCAGAATGCAGTGAAGGCATTGGTTTCCATTGAGGATAAAAAGTTCTTTGAGCACAACGGTATCGATTATAAGGGAATCGCTAGAGCTCTTTACACAATGCTAAAGGATAAGGAAATCACACAGGGTGGTAGTACTATCACTCAGCAGCTGGCCAGAACAATCTTCCTCAGCAATGAAAAGACCTGGCAGCGTAAGGTGGAGGAGATATATATTGCATCAGAGCTTGAAAAGAAGTATTCCAAGGAACAGATATTAGAGTTCTATTTAAATAATGTTTATTTCGCCAATGGATATTATGGCATTGAGGCAGCAGCAAAGGGATATTTCAGCAAGGATATATCGGAGCTGACCCTTTCGGAAGTGTGTTATTTGCTTGCCATTCCAAACAGCCCAACCTACTACGACCCGGTAGTAAATCCGGAAAACACAATCACCAGACGCAATACAATATTGTCGTCGATGTTGAAGGACAAGGTAATCAGCGAGGCGACTTACACGTCAGCAGTCAACGAAGAAATCGTGCTGACAAGACCAGATAGTATCAAGAATAATTACGTAGAAACATACGCATATTACTGTGCAACCAGGGCACTGATGAAGGCAAATGGCTTCGAATTCAAGACAGAGTTTGACTCGGATGAAGAGGAGGAAGCCTACAACAGAGCATACGACGAAGCTTACAATCAGTGGAACACCACATTATTTACATCAGGATATCGAATCTACACATCAATAGATTTGAACATGCAAAATGAGCTGCAGGCGGCAATAGATTCCCACCTGGAGGATTTTACAGATGTGAACGAAGATGGCATCTATACCGTGCAATCCGCAGGAGTGTGCATTGATAACGAGACAGGTATGACCAAAGCAATAGTGGGAGGCCGTAGCCAGGACGTGACAGGCTACACATTAAACAGAGCCTACCAAAGCTTCCGTCAGCCAGGCAGCTCAATCAAGCCGCTTATTGTATACACACCAGCCATCGAAATGGGCTACACCCCAGACAGCAAAGTGATGGATGTGAAGACGGCGGATGGTCCGGAAAATGCAACAGGTACATACTCCGGAGAAATCACATTGCGCCAGGCTGTGGCTCAGTCAAAAAACACAGTTGCTTGGCAGCTATATTCAGAAGTGACACCACAAAAGGGAATCCAGTATCTGAAGAACCTGGGATTTTCCCACATAGAAGATGACGACTATGGCATGGCCGCATGCCTTGGAGGCCTCACAGTTGGCGTAAGTCCTTTGGAAATGGCAAAAGGATATGCCACTATCCAAAATGATGGCTACATGCGAGAGCCAGATTGCATTTTGCAAATCACTGATTCTGAGGGAGAGGTTCTTTACGAAGCCCAGGAAGAAGAGGTACAAGTTTACGAAGAAAATGCTGCCAGAACCATGACAGATATGCTACAATCGGTAGTGGCTGAGGGTACTGCCAGAGGCATCGACCTTGGTGAAATGCCGGCAGCAGGCAAAACTGGTACCACCAATGACAACCGCGATGGATGGTTCGTTGGCTATACCAGATATTACACCACAAGCATTTGGGTTGGTTCTGATCAGCCCAAGAAAATAGCGGGCTTGACTGGCTCATCTTACCCAGCTAAAATCTGGGAAGAATATATGAACACCATTCACGAAGGCCTGCTTCCTGCAGAGTTCAAAAAGCCAGTGGAATACATCGGCACAGAAGAGCAGCAGGACGAAGTGGAAACTGAGGAAGAGGGCGAATCAGAAGAAGAGCCATACGGCGTCTTCGACGAGGAAAATCCTGGGGAAACGCCTCAGGAGCCTAACACATACAAAATTATTACTGAGACTTTCGACGGCACGGAAGTGCCAGAGGGCGCAATACCAGATGGCGCCACAGATATAGAGATAACAACCACCACTGAAGAAGTGGAGGATCAGGTTGAATAGAAGTAATATGGAGGATTTTGAAAGAAATGGCAAAGTACGGATTTGGATTGGATCTGGGGGGAACAACATGTAAGTGCGGCTTATTCACAGCAGAGGGTGAGCTACTTGAGAAGTGGGAGGTTCCTACAGACACATCAAACGGCGGTGTAAACATCCTTAAGAATCTTGCACAGACAGTTGTTAAGAAGATGGATGAAAAGGGCATTGCTGCTGACGATGTAGCAGGTGTTGGTATCGGAATTCCTGGACCTGTATCAGATGACGGTGTTGTAAACCGTTGCGTAAACCTTGGTTGGGGCGTATTCAATGTAGAGAAGGAATTCTCTGAGTGCCTCGGCGGTCTCAAGGTTAAGGCTGGTAACGATGCAAACGTTGCAGCACTTGGTGAAGCTTGGATGGGAGCTGCAAAGGAATATTCAAGCTCAGTTATGGTTACTCTTGGTACTGGTGTTGGCGGTGGCGTTATCATCAACGATGATATCATCAGTGGTGCAGCAGGTGCAGCAGGAGAAATCGGTCACATCAGAGTAAATTACACAGAGGAAAACACTTGTGGTTGCGGCAATCACGGATGTCTTGAGCAGTATTGCTCAGCAACAGGTATTGCTCGTCTTGCAAAGATTCGTCTTGCTCAGAATGATGATGCAAGCAGCCTTAGAGATGTAGAAACACTTGATGCAAAGGCTGTTTTCGATGAGGCAAAGAAGGGCGACGTAGTTGCAAAGGAAATCGCAAGACGCGCTTGCGAATACTTGGCACAGGGCCTTCAGGTAATCTCTTGTGTAGTAAACCCAGAAGCCTTCGTTATCGGCGGTGGCGTTTCAAAGGCTGGCCAGTATCTTGTTGATGAAGTAGAATACAGATTCAATCAAATCGCATTCCACGGCTGCAAGAGCACAAAAATCGTTCTCGCATCACTTGGAAACGATGCTGGTATCTACGGCGCAATGAAGCTTATCCTTTAATTAGAAATAAAGCATACAAAAAGGCAGGTCATTACGACCTGCCTTTAATAATGCATATTTATTTTTTAATAACGCCAGCGTATCCCTTGCCAACAAGAACACTTGCAACATCTGTAAGTGTCTTGAATTCTACGTCGCGGCCACTTGCCAACCAATCCTTGTAAATAGATGTGATTGCCTTTGTGTATGAACGTACAATTGAAGGATGCTCAGTCTGGTTGAAGAACTTAGAAAATTCGTCACTGTTCAAAACCTTATCTACAACTGCATTGTAGAAGAATGAATATGACTCATCGCACATAAGCTTCTTCTGAACCTTGCTGCATGACTCAAGATATTTGTAGAAGTATGTGATACATCCACTAAGGTCCATATCTAATGCATACTTTCCAATGTGCTCTAATAAGTCTGAAGAAACCTCTTCTTCAATTTCATCAATCAAATCATCTAAAGATGTATAGTGAAGATAAAATGTCTTTCTGTTGATTCCTGCTCTTTCTGTAAGATCGGTAATTGAGATTTCACGATAGTCACGTGCTAGTACGAGTTCGTTAAATGACTTTCTAATTGCGGTAAGAGTTCTTCTTACACGTAAATCTTTGCTTCGTTCTCTCATGTTATACTCCTTTTCTTATTAATTACTTCCCTAAGGCGGATTAAGCAATAAATCCATTCTCTAACGTTTAGTACTCCCCTATTCAAGTCCTATCATTATGTCTATTGTCTACTATACCACGGATGAGGTCGCTCGTGGACTTTTTAATAGAATTTTAATATTTTTTTTGTTGCTTGGACACAATTTAGAGTGTATAATGCAAATTGTCCGAAACCGAATTGTCCGAAACCGAACATTCCGAAGTCGGACATTCCCAAAGCAAATTAAAGAAAGAAATTATAGAGGAAAGGAGAAAAAATGTGTGCAAAAGAATTTGACCAAAAGACACATATAGGTTTTTTGTGCGGAAGCATAGGTCGTGAGGTTAAAGACGCTATTAACAGAGGCGCCAGCGACAACAAAATGGATCTTTGCACTACCAAAAACGGATGGCTAATTGGTTATTTCGTCAGACAGAAAGAGCCTATTTTCCAAAAAGATTTGGAAAAGATTTTCCATTTCCCTAAATCTACATTGGCAGATATGATTCAGACCCTGGAGCGAGATGGCTTGATTGCCAAGGTCCCAGTAGATGGTGACGGACGCAAAAAGCAAATCGTTGTTACAGACAAGGGAATGGAATTCAATCATCTTATAGAGAATCAGATTCTAGAAGTTGAAGAATACGTAACAAAGGATATCTCTGAAGAAGAAATCGCCACTGTGATTCGCGTCCTTGAAAAGATGCAGCAAAACGCTAGGGAATATAAATCTTACGTAGAATTAAAGAAGGAGGATTAAATTTGGTAAAGAGATTATTACAGGAAACAAAAGAATACACCGCAGCAGCACTAGCAACTCCTGTTTTTATGATTCTTGAAGTAGCAATGGAAATGATAATTCCACTTCTTGTAGCAGATTTAGTAGACAAAGGTGTTGAAGCGGGCAACATGAGCGAGATTTACCGAATCGGTGGATACATGCTCATTTGCGCAGTTGTAGGTTTATTTGGTGGTGTAATGGGAGCTGTTTACGGAAGTAAGGCTTCTGCAGGCTTGGCAAAAAACCTTAGAAAGAAGATGTTTGAAAACATTCAGACCTTCTCATTTGAAAATATCGATAAGTTCTCAACAGCAGGACTTGTTACACGTCTTACAACAGACGTAACAAACGTACAGAACGCATTTATCATGGTTCTTAGAATGGGATTCAGAGCACCAGTTACAGTTATCGTTGCTATGATTCTTTCTTTCAGAATCAATGTACATATTGCATCGAACTTCTTTATTGCAATGGTCATCATTCTTGCATTCATGACTTTTGTACTTATCAAAACAAGACCATTATTCGAGATTCTTATGAAGAAGTACGATGACTTGAACGCATCTGTACAGGAAAATGTCACAGGTATCAGAGTTGTAAAGGCTTACGTTCGTGAGGCATTTGAAAAGACAAAATTCGTCAAGGGCAGCCAGGGCATCTACAAGGCAGCAACAGCTGCAGAAAAAATGATCGCCTTCACAATGCCAATGATGAGTGCAGTTATTTATGTATGTATCATCCTTATAAGCTGGTTTGGTGCCCATGAGATTGTTATCGAGGGCACACTTACAACTGGTGAGCTTGTTTCGTTATTCTCATACTGCATGAACATTCTTACATCACTCATGTTCTTCGCTATGATTTTCATCATGGTTACAATGTCAATAGCCAGCATGAAACGTATATATGAAGTACTTGAGGAAAAGACAACAATCACAAATGGTGAGAATCCAATCTATGAAGTGCCAGATGGATCAATCCAGTTCAAGGATGTTGTCTTCGGATACAACAAAACAGCAGAACGCCCAGTACTCGACCACATCAATCTTCAGATTAACTCTGGCGAGACAATCGGCGTACTTGGTGGAACAGGTTCAGCAAAGACTACTCTTGTTTCAATGATTTCACGTCTTTACGATGTGGATGAGGGTGAAGTTCTTGTAGGTGGCAACAACGTTAAGGATTACGATGTTGAGACAATTCGTAATCAGGTTGCCGTAGTTCTTCAGAACAACGTACTTTTCTCTGGAACAATCGCTGAAAACCTTCGTTGGGGCGACAAAGATGCAACAGACGAGGAAGTAAAGCGTGCAGCAAAGCTTGCTTGCGCAGACGAATTCATCGAGAAGTTCCCAGATGGCTACAACACACACATCGAGCAGGGTGGTACAAACGTATCAGGTGGACAGCGCCAGAGACTTTGTATTGCAAGAGCTCTTCTTAAGAAGCCAAAGATTCTTATCCTTGATGACTCTACATCAGCAGTAGATACAGCTACAGATGCAAGCATCCGCCGTGCTTTCCGCGAGGAAATCCCTGGTACAACAAAGCTTATCATCGCACAGCGTATCTCATCTGTTATGGATGCTGACAGAATCATCGTTATGGATGATGGTAAGGTCAACGACTTCGGTACTCACGAAGAGTTGATGGCTAGAAATGAGATTTATAAGGAAATCTATGAGCAGCAGACAGGCGCCGGTAGCGGCGACTTTGACAAGGCTCAGGAAGGAGGCGAGGACTAATGGCTAGAGGACCACAACCAGGATCAATTCCTAAACTGACAAAAGAGCAGAAGGCCGCAAGACGAGGAGTTCTCGGCCGCCTTGTTAAATATGTAGGAAGCAGATACCCAGCACAGCTTGTGCTTGTTATTATCTGCATCTTCCTTTCAGTAATCTGCAATGCAAAGGGAACAGCCTTCATGCAGGAGCTGATTGATTCATATATTTTGCCAATGATACAGACAGGCAGCACAGATTTTGGACCACTTGCAGATGCTATCAAGACATTGATTGGATACTATGCAGTTGGTATCATCGCAATGTTCTCATACAACTTTATTATGATTTTCGTTGCCCAGGGCTCACTTAGAGACTTGAGAAACGAGATGTTTGAGAAGATGGAGGATTTACCAATCCGCTACTTCGACACACACGCACACGGCGATATCATGTCTGTTTACACAAACGATATTGACACACTTCGCCAGATGATTTCACAGAGCTTCCCACAGATGTTCAATAGTGCAATCACCATCGTTACAGTATTTGTTTACATGCTGATGATGTCACCAACCCTTACAGGCGTGACAATCGTAATGATTGCTTTGATTACTCTTGTTACAAAGACACTTGCTGGTACATCTGGAAGATACTTCCGCAAGCAGCAGAAGGCCCTTGGTGCAGTAAATGGTAACATCGAGGAAATCATGAACGGACAGAAGGTCGTTAAGGTATTCTGTCACGAAGAAGAGGTAATGGAGAAGTTCAACGGACTTAACGAGGAGCTTTTCGAGAACGCTTATCGTGCAAATAGACTTGCAAACTGTTTAGGACCAGTAAACATGCAGCTTGGTAATGTAAACTACGTTATCTGCGCAGTTGTTGGTGGAACACTTGCCCTCAACGGATGGACAGGACTTACACTTGGAGCGCTTGTTTCATTCCTTCAGTTTACTCGTTCATTTATCATGCCGATCCAGCAGGTATCACAGCAGTTCCAGTCAATCGTTCTTGCTATGGCCGGCGCTGAGCGTGTATTCGAGCTTATCGACCAGGTACCAGAGACAGACGATGGCTACGTAATGCTTGTTAATGCAAGAGAAGAGAATGGCGAAATTGTTGAGTGCGAAGAGCGTACAGGAATGTGGGCTTGGAAGCACTTCCACAAGGCAGAAGGTACAACAACTTATCAGAAGCTTGAAGGTGATATCGTCTTTGACGACGTAGACTTCGCCTACAATCCGGACAAGACTGTCCTTCACAACATTAAGCTTTTCGCAACACCAGGCCAGAAGATTGCCTTCGTTGGTGCAACCGGTGCCGGAAAGACAACTATCACAAACCTTATCAACAGATTCTACGATATCGCTGATGGAAAGATTCGTTATGACGGAATCAACATCAACAAGATCAAGAAGGCTGACCTTCGCCGCTCACTTGGTATCGTACTTCAGGATACACATTTGTTTACAGGCACAATCGCTGACAACATCCGCTACGGTAAGCTTGATGCTACTGAAGAGGAAGTTATTGCAGCAGCAAAGCTTGCCAATGCAGATGGCTTCATCCGTAGATTGCCTCAGGGTTACGATACAGTAATCAAGGGCGACGGCGGCAACCTTTCACAGGGCCAGCGTCAGCTCCTTGCAATCGCCCGTGCAGCTATCGCAGATCCACCAGTACTTATTCTTGACGAGGCTACTTCATCAATCGATACTCGTACAGAGAAAATCGTGCAGGACGGTATGGACAAGCTTATGCACGGCCGTACAACATTTGTTATTGCCCATCGTCTTTCTACAATCAGAAACTCTGATTGCATCATGGTTCTCGACCAGGGACGCATCATCGAGCGCGGTAACCATGAAGAGCTTATCCAGGAAGGCGGTAAGTACTACCAGCTTTATACTGGTAAGATTCAGAATGCGTAAAGCTTTGGAATTTGGGCTGCCTCAGGCCTGGTTTCAGGCTGAGTGAGTTGAATAGATTTTGAACCCTTCGCGGTGCTTCGGCGCTGCGGAGGGTTTTTTGTTGTGCAGGGGAGTGTAGTTCGTGGCGCATTTGGCTGTGTGGGGGAAATAGGCCTGATTTTGGATGCTGGTGATTATCGGCTATATTGGTTGACAAGTTTGATTTCAGCAGGTATAGTATCAAACGAGTTTTTGAAAGATTTGTTTTCATATAACAATCTAATTTGTGGGTTCATGTATCGAACCCGAAATCCCATTAATACTTTAAATTGAATCAAGTCATCGTAGATATACTCTCAGTCTGCCCGCACCAAGCGGCGGCCTGAGGGAATGGGCTTTTCGCTTGTGCCCGTTAGTATTTTGGCTGGAAGCAGGTTGGGGATTCTCAGAGGTGGATACTCGCCGGTGATGGTTGATTCAGGTTGAGAAGGTTGGAATAGACAAAATAGGCATTTTTTGCGGCGCGCTATGTTGAGAAGGAGTAATAGGGAAAGATTCTTGCTGTTAAGAGAGGGGCTGCAACCTGGTATAGCTGAAAATAGGTGTGCCGGCACCCGAATGATGCTCGAAAACACGAAGAAATAGAGCAAGGTGGGCTTTACGTGTCCGGAAAGAGTCGAGAAGACACGAAGAAAGAGAGAAAGCTGGAATCTACGTGTCAGAGAGGAGGCCTGGAGACACGAAGAAGTAGAGAAGAGGGAGATTTACGTGTCCAAGAAGAGAATGGGAGACACGAAGAAATGAGGAAAGCTGGAATCTACGTGTCTAGGAAGAGACCGGAAGACACGAAGAAAAGAGGAAAGAGAGAATTTACGTGTCTGAGAAGAGCATGGGAGACACGAAAAAATGGGAAAAGAGTGTATTTACGTGTCAGAGAGGCGGCCTGAAGACACGAAGAAATGAGGAAAGCTGGAATTTACGTGTCTGGGAAGAGGATGGGAGACACGAAGAAATGGGGAAAGAGGTAATTTACGTGTCTAAGAAGAGCATGGAAGACACGAAGAAGTAGAGAAGTGGGAGATTTACGTGTCTAAGGAGCGCATGGGAGACACGAAGAAATGAGGGAAGAGGTAATTTACGTGTCTAAGAAGAGGCCTGAAGACACGAAGAAATGAGGAAAGAGTGAATTTACGTGTCAGAGGAGAGCATGGGAGACACGAAGAAATGAGGAAAGCTGGAGTTTACGTGTCAGAGGAGAGGCGAGAAGACACGAAGAAATGAGGAAAGCTGGAATTTACGTGTCCGAGAAGAGGCTTGGAGACACGAAGAAGTAAGAAAAGCAGGGGTTTATGTGTCAGCAGAGCGCGCAGAAGACACGAAGAAAATGAGAAAGTAAGAATCTACGTGTCGGAGCAAAGTAAAGGAGACACGTAGAACAAAGAAAAAGTAGGATTTACGTGTGAAAAAGGAGCAAGAGGATATGAAAAAGTTTTATGAAGAGTTAACGGAATTAAAGAGTGTATTAAATCAAATTGAGAAACTTGAAAATAAGAATATGAATATAGATGGTCAAACTATTAGCTTTTCCAAGCGAAAAAGTGGCTACCAGTACTACATATACCACTCAGATGGAAGCCGCACTTATGTAAAGAAAAGTGATTTGGATATTATCAAGAATATGGCGCAGCAGGAGTACTATCGAGATTTGAAAGAAGCTGTGACTAGGCAAATAAGAGCGCTGGAGCAGTTCCTGGCTGACTATAACGCGGAGACAATAAATAAAGTATACGAGAATCGAAGCCACGCGAAGCAGATTCTGATAGAGCCGCTAATCCAGCCGGATGCAGAGTTTATCCAGCAGTGGTATCAACAGAATCCGGGAAATCAGAATCCATTCCCTGAAAATGGGAAATATATAACTGACAAGGGCGAGTATGTAAGGTCAAAGTCGGAGAAGATTTTGGCGGATATGTTTTACAAGCACAATGTGCCATATCAGTACGAGCCGGCACTTAAGCTTAAATCGGGAAGGACGGTATACCCGGACTTTGTTTTGCTTAATACAAAAGAGAGGAAGACATATTACTGGGAGCACTTGGGGCTGGCAGCAGAAGATGACTATGCGAGCAAGAATCTGGAGAAGATTAACATGTATGAGAAAAATGGAGTTGTTGCAGGAGAGAATCTATTGATTTCTATGGAGACAGAGTTCTCTTCGCTGGATATCAAACAAATTGAGCAGAAAATTAAAGAGAAGTTAGTGTAATCAAATAGAAAAAAATAATTGACGTTACATAAAATGTAACGTATAATTTGTGATAATCAAAGCAGGAAAGAATCAAGTAAATATAAAGTTAATACAACTATTGAATCAACAATACGGAGAATGATCAAGATAGATAAAACAGGGGGATAACATTGAAAGAAATAATCCTTGATACACCAGAAAAGAACAAAATCTATATGAATCCACAGCGCCAGAGGTTGATTCGCTTGATGCAGGTTAGCGGGGAGGCGATGACTCCAAAGCAGCTGTCGAAAGAGCTCGGGATATCACCTTCGGCGGCCACAGCCCACATCAAAAAGCTGGAAAGCCTGGGGGTACTGAGGCTTGATCACACGAAAAAGATAAATGGAATCACAGCCAAGTACTATGCGCTGGAGGATGTGAACATCTCCCTGAAAACTAATGAACAGCAGGATGATAGCGTAGTAAATGAGCAGGAAGTGTTCCTAAACTACATGATGAATGAAAACTGGAAGGGGTTCCTAGAATATAAGAGAAATCTTTGGGCTAGAGGCGAGAAAACTACAGACGTACATGCACCGGTCACGGGAGATGTGATAAGTTCAGTAGCATTCCTTACAGATGAAGATGCCGCAGAGCTGAAGAACTATATAATTGATTTCCTAGCGGCCCACGCCGATAAACAACCAAATACTAAGCCATGGAGCACAACACTCCTGGCCTACCCAGTAGACAAGAAGTAAAACTCGGGAGCAAAACCAGAACTGTAAACAGCACACACAACGAGGTAGAGACATGAAAATTTTAACACAGTACAAAGGATTGACGAGGGCAAATTATGCATTAGCAATTGGAAGAATGGTCACAAACATGGGTGCCATGATTATGCCGATGCTAACGCTGATATTGAACCAGAAGTTTGGGCTGTCTGCATCTAAGACAGCCTTATGGATAATGCTAGCGGGCCTGATTAACCTACCAGCGAATCTGATCGGTGGCCAGCTGGCGGATAGAATCAGCAAGAAAGCAATGATAATTGCTTGCGACTTGGTATCCATAACTATTTATCTTATCTGTGGAGTAAAGGCCTTCAATTTTGCATCCTTCATTATGATAATGGTGGCAAGCTTTTTCCAGACAATCGAAGGCCCAGCCTATAGCGCGCTGGTGGCCCTTGTTACCCCACCGGGCAAGGAGGATAAAGCCTTTTCCATCCAGTACATGGGCGCAAATGTGGGCTTCATTTTGGCTCCAATCATCGGAGGCTTCCTGTTCAACAATTACCTGTGGCTATGCTTTATCATCGACGCTGTTACAATTGCAATGTCCACAGTGCTGATTATTCTGTTTGTAGATGAAAAAGGATACCAGACAGAAGAAGCAGAAACTACAACAAACAAAGCACCAGCAACCCAGGTAACTCCAGCAACCCAGATAAACCCAGCAGCTAAAGGTTTCATCAGCATGCTCATAAAAACCAACAAGCCTGTAATCCTTTTCATGCTGGCCTTCGCCCTGTACGAA
Organism: Pseudobutyrivibrio sp. JW11; assembly: GCF_900115355.1. NCBI lineage: Bacteria > Bacillati > Bacillota > Clostridia > Lachnospirales > Lachnospiraceae > Pseudobutyrivibrio > Pseudobutyrivibrio sp. JW11. The sequence continues at coordinate 28,780 of NZ_FOWB01000016.1, forward strand.
GGTGGTTACAGCCAGTTCTCGTACCTGATGCCAATCGACTTCGCCAAGTATCACGGAGATATGGGAGCTACCATCTACGGAACAGTAATGAGCGTAAGCTGCTTCCTGGTAGTCATCCTGACACCGATAATAACTCAAATAGTTGAATCAAGAAGCAACCAATGGAAGTTGGTTGCCGGAGTGGCCGCTCAAATCCTTAGTTTTGGCGTATTTCTAGTAAGCCTTGGCCATATTCCAGCCTACTATATCGCCATCGCAATCTTCATTGTGGGAGAGATTCTTACCATGCTTTGCTTCTCGCCATATATTGTGCAAGCAGTTGGGCCAGAGTACAGGGGCCGAGCATTTGGTTGGGTGAGCTTCCTGGGGGCAGTGGCCAGCGGTTATGTCATGTGGTACTCAGGCAGATATGTGGATGCAAACGACGATAGAAATGCCTGGATTTTCACCATCGTCATCTGCGTGGTAGCCCTCGCTCTATCGATTTTGCTTGATTTCGTCACCAAAACCAGGCCACAAACCGAAAAAGGCTGCCCAAACAGTCAGTTATAAACCATAACAAAACAATTAAAAAATGTGATATAATAGAGCCATAGATTAACCACCAATTAACAGTCGTTTCGGAATAATAGGTGAAAAATATGGTTTTTAATCCGATAAATAAGGAGAGATTAATGTCTACAGATGAGAAGATAGCTAGCGTCTCTGCCTCGTTTGCAATGGAGGACATGATACTCACACCGCAGGAGCTTGAACGCGGGAGAATGATCATTGAAAAAGAGATTGATGTGGAAGATGTAGTCCGCGAGATTACATCTAGGTATGTTTCAGTAGGATAAGCCTATGATGGATGAATATTACCGCTATGAGTACGAGGATAACGGTCAGTATTGTTATCCTCACACTCACATTCTCAAAAACAAACTTGATATACACGACAAGGAGCAGCTCTTCAAAGCAGAGCAGGAGCTTAGCTCCGCGCGGTACTTTGAAATCAGCCAGCGCCCAATTCCTGGAGATTTTTCTTTGCAACATCTTTGTGCCATTCACAGGTACTTGTTCCAGGATATTTACGAGTGGGCTGGCAAGATTCGCACCGTGGATATTTCAAAGGGCACGATCTTTTGCCTGACGCAATTCATTGAAATAGAATTTAAAAAGGTTCACGATTGGATTATTGCCAATAATTACCTGAAAGATATAGATGATAAAGAAGTGATGGCGAAAAAGCTGGCCTATCTGATTGGCGAGATAAACATGATTCATCCTTTCCGAGAAGGCAACGGCCGCGCCCAGCGCGTATTCATCGAATACATCTGCAAAAACAGCAATCACTTTGATATAGATTTTTCTAAAACAACTAAAAATGACATGATTCTGGCCAGCAAAGAAAGCTCCGTCCTGAACTACGGTCCATTCGAGGAGCTTTTGTATAAATGCCTGGTAGAAATATAATTCTAAACATTCCGTGAAAGCGTCCATTTTGGGCGCTTTTTTCACATTAAATTAACATATTTTTTCCGGAAACAAGCTAAAGTTAATAATAAGAAGTGCCGATAATGAAATCGTAAAACTATATTTACGTCTATTTTTGCGTGCAAAAAGCACGAGAAAAGGGGAATTGGCCTATGAACAACAGCATGAATATCTTGAAAAGGATGATGGCATTTTTGCTAGCCATGTTGCTACTTACAACCATGATGGGAGATGATTTCTCATCACTGGCAGATAGCGATTTGGACATGGTAACAGAAACCATCCAAGACGACGGGGCGGCAGCCGACGTAGAAACGACGGAAGGAGAAACTGCGGATACCGCTACGCCTGAGCCAGAGGTAACGGAAGAAGTGACAGAACCGGTTGAGACAGAACCGGAAGTGACAGAGCCAGAAGTAACTGACCCAGAAGTCACGGATGAAGTAACGAATCCAGAAGAAATAAATATAGACGATTCCCAAAATATAGATGAAACGGAAGAAATTGTCCCAGAGGAAGAGGTTCCAGAGGAGGACGCAGAGGAAGAGTGCGAGCACGATTGGAAAGCTGTGTCTAACGATGATGGAACACACACTTGGGTTTGTACAAAGTGCGAAGAGAAGGGCGAGACAGAAGACTGCGAATTCGGCGAAGATGGAATCTGTATCCGCTGCGGTTATGAGCAGCCTGCAGAAGAGGAAGAGTGCGACCACGAGTGGGAGTACACTTCAAACGATGATGGAACACACACAAAGCGCTGCACAAAGTGCGGAGTGGAAGAGGTAGAGGACTGCGAATTCGACGAAGATTGGGTTTGCGTTCACTGCAAATATGAGGATATGTCACTTGAGTATCAGGAATACTCAAAGACAATCCACGGTGTAAAGGTAACTGTAGCCGGCGAAATGCCAAGAAAGTCAAAGGTTACTATCTACACAAAATCACTTAAAAAAGTAAACGACATTGTAAATGAAACAATAGACGAAGGCACATTCGAAGCATACGAGGCCTTCGATATCACAATCTACGACCGTCATGGAGACAAGTATCAACCAAAGGACGATGGCAACTCAGTTTCAGTAACATTCGAAGGTGTTTCAGAGCTTGCCGACACTCCAGACGAAGAAATCGTTGCATACCGCATCGAGGACGACCAGGAAACAGTAACAGAAATCCCAACTGACGTAGCAGGTGAGGATGTAAGCTTTGATGCAGAGCATTTCTCGACTTATGTAGTTGGTACGATATCGGATGTTTCATATATTGAATTAGAGGATTGGCAAAACTTTGCGGCAGTTACAACAGCCACATCTGATACAACATATACAAAACCATTAAAGGCAACATTTGTAATATATGTATCAGATGCTAGTGAAACATATAGCTTCACAGCTACAGCTTACAAGAATTTATCTTCAACATCCCTTCCTACATCAGGAACAAAGGTTGCAACAGGTAGTCAGGATTTGACACCAGACGGAACGGGCTATTATACAATAGAAATTGATTTAACTGAGAGTGTAAGTGGAAATAGTTATGTAACAAAAGGAAACAGCTATGCAATAGTTGTTAGCTCAAGCACAGCAGTTAATTTGTGCTATGGTTCAACATACGAAAATAGCTTGTCTTCTCAGACTTATATTAAAGGAAACTCATCTACAAGTTGGAATTGTAGTGGAACTTATAACGATGCATTTTATTTATCAACATCAGCAAATAGTGATTTGGGTTGCAAAGCTTCATTAGAGTTAACTGACACTATTAGTGATAGTTATAAAGTTGCATCGATAACTACAACATCAACACCTGATAACGATGATGTTTACCATTATGCTGTTGGAAATACTGATACATTAACAGCTGTACTTTCAGATTCATCCATTGAACGATCAATCACATGGGAATCTAGCGATCCATTAATAGCAGAAGTCACATCAAAGGGGACAATGACTGCTACTTTAAAGGCTTTAAAAGCGGGTACTGTAACAATTACTGCAACATATAACGGCGAATCTAAAGAAATAACTGTTAATGTAGTTGATGTGTATATTGGTGGTGTATCAACATTAGAAGGAGCTTCAGCATATAGTACTTCTTATACAGGAAGCGCTATTACACCGAGCGTTGTATTATATTCTGCCAGTGGAACTACTGTGGGTACTACATCTGCGGCATATCCATATATGACTTCGTCTTGCTCTAATAATAAAGATGCAGGAACAGCAACTGTTGTTGTTAAATACTATCCAACGGTGGATGCGGCATATACATATACACGAACCTTTACAATTAATCCTATAGATATAACAACTACAAGTAGTACAGATGGAAACAATGCATTTGCAGCCGCAAACTATAAAGTAACATCGGGAAGTGTAACTAGTGTAACAAATGTAAACAGCAATTCAGCGCTGGCTGTTACACCTGTGTTTAATACAGATTTTACAGCTACAGTATCTAGTTTAACTGGAGTTACAAGTTCAATAGTAATTAATGCGGACGACAGCTCATGCAGCGGCAACTTCACAGGAACGGTTACAGTATCATCTTCAGATACAGATATATCAAATGCTTTGACTGTTAGTTTAAGTAGTAATTCTAGATTGCTAGACTGCTATTATACAGGCACAGCATATTCTCTTACTGAAGTAACTGATGTGGGATGGAGCGAAGTTACATTCTACAATTCAAATAATAAAGAAGTCCCTGGAGTGGTTACTAAGTCAAGCGCTACTTATAAAATATACGATTATGTATCAGGATATTCAGCGACTGATTATGCTGCAAAAGGTGCGGAAGTAAGTGATACAAAAGCTGGAAAGAAAGCTATTGTATTCACAATGAATTCTGATTCAGGATACACTGGTAGCATTTTTACAACATTTACTATTCAGCAGGAATCAATGTCGAAAGTAACAATAGTATGGAAAAATGGTAATGAATTTGCCCATACAGGAAGTGCGATAGAACCTGTGGCAGGAACAGATTTTGTTGCATATTTGGGTTATGAATCAGCAATAAACCCAGGTGTAGAGGTAAGCGCAGCAGACTATAATGTGACATATCAGGGTGATCATATTAACACTTCTGATTCACCAAGAGTAAAAATAACCGGTGCAGGTACAAACTTTGATTCAAGCACTTACACTACAAGCGCTTACTTTATCGTGCCTAATTATGAATTAGATTTAGTTGTTAGAATCTCTGATTCTGGAACATATTATGATGGAACTTATAGCAATAGTTATGTGACTGGTTACAGTAAATACTATGATGGAAATCCAACATCTGTACCTAATATTAGTGTAAGGCTTAATGGTGCTTTAACTTATGGCACTGATTATACATATACTGTTTATGATTCATACGATGCAACAGCAGGAACTGGAACTACACTTACAGAAAAAGTGGGAACCAAGTACATAGTTGTAACAGGATTAAACAATGGAACAACTGATTACTCAAAGTATAAACCAGTAGTGGCAACCTATAAGGTTGAGTCAAGACCACTTAACAATTCTGCTATCACTGTTTCCTTTGGAACAAATGCGTCAGAGAAAACATTTACAGGAGCAGCATTAACCTGGAGTACAGCAACAGATGCATCCACAGCAAAGGTTGCAACTGCTTTATCAAATGGTGTGCCAACAACATGGTCAACATCTACAACAACAAACGCAGATTTAACTATTAAATATGGAAACACATATTTGATTGAAGGAACTGATTTCAAGATTAATTATGGTGACGATTATATTAATGTTGGAACAGTTAGCCCTACAATTACAGGTTTGGGCAATTATACTGGCGATTTAAGTGGAACTTATACATATTCAATAACTGCAGCGAGCTTATCAGACGGAGGAACTGCAACTGCAGCACTCGCAGCAACAGAAGCTTTTGCTTATACAGGAAGTGATCATACACCATCTGTAAAAGTAACTATTGGTACAACATTTACAGAAACATTTAAGTACGATAGCACAACGCAGTCATTAACAAGCACAAACTTTACAGTTGCATATAAGGATAATAGATCTCCGGGAACAGCAACAATAACAGTTACAGGTAAAAATAATCTAACAGGCAGTGCTGTTATTACATTTACAATAAGCAGTAATAAAGATGCATATTCTGCAATATACATTGGAGGAACAAATCCAGCTGAATACGTTAGTGTTGCGGAAGAAAAAGATTCATCAGGAAATGTAACAGGCTATACAAGATACTATAAATGTTCTTCATTAGTAACGTACTATACAGGTAGTATTTACAGTGGAAGCGTAGCAGTATATGGTTCTGACGGTACGTTGTTGACCAGAAATACGCACTATGCTGCTTCATACAAGAACGCAAAGGCGGCAAATACAAGTACTGACTACACTTCAAGCTCACCATATTTGAAAATTACAGGTTTAGATTCTTATGCTGGAAACAATGCGATTGTTTATTTCAATATCCAGCCAAGAGAAATCACTGAGGATATGGTAAGTGGAATTGAAACAAGTTATACATGGAATAGCTCGGCTCCAGTAACACCAAGTCCTGTAGTTACATATAAATCTGCACTTACTGTTTCAACAGACTATACCGTAGCGTATTATGACAGCTATGATGCTTCAACTGGTACTGGAACAAATATTACAACAGTTGCAGGCACAAAGTATCTTGTAATTAAAGGTACAGGCAATTATACAGGAACAGTCGTTATTCCATATGATGTCGGTACAGATATTAGCCAAGGTAAAGTATCTATCTTAGGTGCATACTATGACGCAAACAATAATGTTCAAGGCGAAGATTATGCCTGCATATTGGGAGAGATTTCTACATTAGAAGCTAACCCGGTATCTCTCATGTGGAGAAATAGTCAGGCTCCAAAGGTATTGTTATACGACAAACATAATACAAAGATTTACGATGCTGACGACAATACCGTAGGAAATGTATCTATTCAATCTATTACAAGTAATCTGGGACTTACAGGGGACAAGTTATATGATGCAAGAGAAGCAAAGGGAACAGGTGCTTCCAACCTAATTACTATGGTTGTATCCGGCGATACCAGCAAAGGTTTCTATGGAACTGCAAAGATTTGCTATTATATCAATCCTCAGCCATTGGGTGGACAGAGAGTTAATGCTATTGCAACAAAAGAGCAACATTATACAGGTAGCGACATAACCGTAGATCCAGCATTTATATTTACATATTCTTACAGTGATACAAAACAAGTTTATACAACGGTAGAAGCAGGCCATTCTATGGCATTAACTTCTGATGATTATACTTGTGAAGGCAATATTGGCTCAACAGTAGGTACTAACGCAACTTTAACAGTTACAGGTGTTGGAAATTATAGTGGTGATGCGTCTTTAGGATTTAAGATTGTAGAAGGTTATGAGAACGTCTATCTTGGAACTATTGCTACAGAAACTTTAATTGCAACTACTGATGCGGCGACTAATAGTTATTCATTAGATGATAAGACAACATTTATATATACAGGAGAAGAAATAAAACCTAATCTTGTAATTACAGATGCATCTAATAATAAATTAGTTGAAAATACTGATTACACTGTTGCATATACAAACAATGTAGATCCATCTACTGATGGTAATACAGCTGTGGCGACATACACTATTACAAATACAAACTTTGTTACTAAAACTATTACATTTACATACACAATTAAGACCAATTCAATTGAGAACTTTGATGCTGAGTTAAGTGATTTTGTATACGATGGTACCGATATTACAGCAGGTGAAGTAAAGAGCGCTATTGAAGCAGGAACAGCAACGCTTAGTTTGAGTTCAGAGAATAAAGAACTTACATATGGAAGCGATTATACAATTTTGACTAGTGCACCTTCTGATTTGACAGATTATGTGGGTTCAAATGATGCACCATCAACTGGTGAAGCATACATTTATGTAAAAGGTAACTTGCCATATAGTGGATATAAGAAGGTAACATTCAATATTCTCTTGAATTTGAACTCAGTATATGCAGATGTAAGTATTAAAGATCCATACTATGAATTGGATGCAAATGGTAAGACTACATCAGATATAACGCCTGTAATATCTTATAGAACAACATTGGATGATCCGGGTGTATATAGTGGCATAATTTCAGATACTGTTAGCAAATGTACAATTACTAGAACTCGAGATACATTACCAGGACCTGATGCAAATATTACAATAACAGCAAAATCTGGAACGGAGCTTACAGGTTCAAAGGTAAATGCAAGATATGTATCATCTGCAGGAGTATCAAGTGTTGTATATTTCAAGGCGGATTTAAGCACCTACAAGGGAATAACTATGACTAGCGGAACTGTATATGAATATACAGGAGAATCAGTCAGCGTAACCTTCTCCGGATTAGAGGATGCAACTGAAGCTGTTGTTGGCGCTTTGCAAGGTGATTATTCAGTTGTATATACAAAGGATTATAATAATTACACAAACGGTGTTGACCCTATTGAAGTAGGAACATATTATGCAGTAATAGTTCCAACTCAAGAAAGTAAATATTTCATATATGGTAAGACATCAGAAAATAGTTTTTCATTCAAAATTAAATATAATCTATCGAGTGCTAACACAAAGGTTAAGTTTTATAGTGGAGCTGTAGAGGTTAATAATATTCCATATACTGGAAGTGCGCAGGATGTACCAGCGATAATATATGCAGCATACGACGCAAGTGCTGATTCATCCGATACTTTACACAATGTGCAGATATACGACTATAAAACAACAAACACTATGGTTACGATTGATCCAGCCACAGCAACAAAGATGGGTACATATTCAATTGTAGCTACACCAAAAGATGATGATTTGGTATATGGTAGATTAACAAGCACATTCACGATATCTGGAGTTGATATTAATGAATGCGATATTAGTATCGAACAGGGACCATTTAGCTATACAGGTTCTGCTATTAAACCGACTGTTACAATTACTCACTCTGGTTCAACACTTAAGAAAGATACTGATTATACTGTTACTTATTCAAACAACATAAGTGCAGGAACAGGAAAGATTATAATTCAAGGTATTAATGCATATTCAGGTGTAGTAGATGATATAACGTTCACAATAGAACCAGTAGCAATTACTCCGAATATGATAACTGTAGATACAGCTACGTATGCGGGTAAAAATGTTGAGGTTAAACCTGCCATTACAGTTAAATTGGGTAACTATGTCTTAACTGAAGGAACTGATTATACAACCCCAGTTTATGCAAATAATACATATGCTAGAACAGATGCTTCTGTAACTATTTCAGCAGGAACTAGTGGCAACTTTACGGGAACAAATATTAAGAAGACGTTCACTATTGAAAAGTTAGATTTAACAGTCGCAGATATTACAGTTTCTCCAAGTAGCGTGGAATGGACAGGAACTGAGATTGATCCATACACAAAAGTTACAGTAAAACTTGGAGATGTAACACTTATATCAGACAAAGAGGATACAACGTACGACTATAAGATTGTTGTATTGAATAATGGTGTTGAGAGTACGCTTAAGAATCAAGGAACGTATCAGCTAAGAATAGATGCTGGCAATAGTCCAAATTGTGCTAACTACAAAGAGATTAGTTTTGAAGTTACCAAACGTTCACTATCAAATAATTATCATTATTACTATGATAAGGTAAGCACAGATTATGCAGGTGCAACATGGGATTACGAGTCTACAAATAAGAGATATGTGACTAATTATTCAACTGGTTTAACGGTATACATTCCAGATGTAGTAACAATTGGTGGAGACAACGAACCAGATATTCTCATTGTAGATAAAGGAATCGTAGATACCAGTACAACAACAGGCTATAAACATCTAAAGAAAGATACAGACTACACGATTTCTTTGAGCAATAATTCTGGTGCAGGTAGTGCTGCATGGAATAAAGATGGTGATGAAACAACTAACGCAACGGTTGCATCAACGTCACCAACAATAACAATAACTGGTATTGGCAACTACATGGATACCATTTCATTGCCATACAATATTGGTCAAAACCTTAATACTCTAGACTTGACCGTAACCTATACACCAACCGGTTCAAACATATCAAATCCGATTACATATGTTGAATCTAAGAAGGATGAGGTTGAATGGTACTACGAGTATAATGGACAGCAATTAAGACCATCAGTTACTGTATTTAATGGTACATCACAGCTTAAAGTAAACACAGATTATACAATCTCTTATACTGATGCTACTGGAAACGATGATACATGTATAAATGCTGGATACAAGTATATTGTTATTACTGGAAAAGGTGATTACTGCGGAACCTTATCAAAGAAGTACGCAATACATAGAAAAGCAGTAAATGCTAAATTACTAAAAACTAATACTAGCGATTTGGTACAAGGAACAGTATTTACTACAGAAAATCCTATGTTAGCAACTTCTGATGGAACAAGTGCTGGAACTACAATGCTTACATTTAGTGTTACAGGAACAACACTTAAGAGGTTTACACAGGCAACGGCTGAAACGTATTTGGCTAAATCATATACAGACGAAGATGGTAATGTAACTGGAATTATGTCTACAGAAGATGCCGACAAATTCGAAGGATATTACTATGCTGTTTATGACGGAACTACAATAAATCCTACTGTTACAGTAAAAGATAATGTTTTAGGAACAACAATTAGTGAAGATGATATTAATGTAGAAGGCGCAAGCAATACAGTAACATCATTTACTAAGACAAATGGAACAGTAACAAGCTACGTATGTAGCAACATTGAGGTTTCATTCAAGGGAACTGAAGCAATTGGTGGAACAGGTGGAAATTATTACGTTCCTTCAGGTGGATCTAGTACATTTACAATTGAATACATTGTTGTACAGCATGATATGAGTTCAGATTTTGATGTATCGATTGCATTTGATGATACAGTTGATGGATTAGACGGAAACAACGTTAATTATGACGATGGTAAACTCATCACAGGAACGGTTACAGTTACAAGAAATCAGTTGGAATTAGTAGAAGACACTGATTATACAGTTGAATATGAAAACAACTGGTTGCCAGGTGAAGCTACTGTTACTATAACAGGTAAAGGTAATTACAAAGGTACCAAAACACTGAAGTTCTATATCTGGGGAAATCTTGACGATACATTAACGTACTATAAAGATGCCAATGATAACTACGTTCAAGGTAATCCATTGACACAGCAATATACTGGTAAGGGTATTACCTATGGAGAACCTAGAATTTATCTTGGTTTACCAGTATTACCGGGGGCTTATCAAACTGAAACTTATATATTAACAGCTGGAACAGAATATGAGGCAACAAAGCAGCCTACATCAAATGACAGCTTTGTATCAACCGGAACAGTATATTATTCAGGTGTATCATCAGCATATTGGTCTGGCGATAAAGAAATTGATTATGCAGTAGATTTCAATACATCTGATATCAAAGCCGATAACTATGATCCAAGCTATGAGTTTACAGGTTATCCAATTGAACCAGACTTTGAAATTAATGTCTCTACCGCAACCATCACAGGTATTACATATAACAGAATGGATAAGAACGGAAGCATACTTGAAGAGAATACTTCTGATTTGACAAGTATTACTCCAGATGATGGTTACATTGAAGCAACAATTGCATATTCAATTGGAGATCGTACCGGAAGCGTAACAGCAGATTATAGTATTACTGCTAGAAATTTGAGTACGAATAATGATAAAAAAGATGATAGGGTTGTAGTAATTTGTTCATCTACATATCCTCGTTATACGGGAATGGCTGTTAATCCACCGTTTGAAATCTATATTCAATCTAAGAACCTAAAGACAGGTGCAGTACAAAAATATTATGATTTAACATTATATGATGAGACTGCTGATAGCCCATCTGGTGACTATGATGTAGATTATGGTGACTATGAATATGGAGATGGAGAAATTAAGTTTACAGGTAAGTCAGATAGACTTACAGGAACACTTAACAAATCATATACTATAAAACTGCAAAGTGTTGCAAATCTAAGAATTACAGAGGACACTGGTAGTACCATGACAGCAGAATGGGTTAGAGATATGTATTCTGATGGTACAGCTCTGAAGTTGCAGAAGTTGGATACAAGTACAAACGAGTATGTTGATGTTATGATGACTGGTGTATCTGGCAAGACAAATACATACACATTTACAGGACTAGCAAGTAGCACCACATATAAAGTAATTGCAACAGCATATGCAACTACGAGTGATGGAACTAGCATAGAAAGTGAAGAAGAATTTGTCATTGAAACAACAGGTGTAGCAACGTCAGCTATAAAAGTGGAAAGTAAGAAGGCAGGCAAAGCTACAGTTAGTTGGAATACATCAGGAAATGTTATAGCTTACTATATTTACAGAGCAGATGATGAAACAAGCACTGGTAAATTAGTAGCAATCATTCCAGCAAGTACTGGCAAGTATACAAATTCTAAATTGACGAGTGGAGCAACGTATTACTATCATATTGATGGATACGCCGTTGTTGATGATGAGTTAACGAAAGTAAACGAGTCAGAACACGTTGCAGTAACAGTGAAATAATGCTAAAAGGAAGGCTCTAGGGCAGTGTGCCCTAGGGCCTTTTTGTATATTGTCGAAAAATTTTTAATCAATTAATTGTGTGTTCCTATTGAATTTGATACAATATATTGTAGTATCATGTGCAATAGGAAGAACGATATATGTCAGACAAGAAAAGGTTTAGTATTGGTGGGTTCGAGTTTGAAACTCACTATGAATATCGTGCAGCCCAAGAGGACGTTAAGAAAATAGAGTGCATCAATGAGGAGCTTGATATACAAGATCCAGAGGTTGCCCTACGCCTATATAATGATATTCGTGATGGCATCATTACATTCAACAGTCCAATCGGTGCTCAGTACACAGAGCACGTGGCAGATATTGTGGCAAACAAATCTGCAGGACTTCTAGACGATAGAGAGATAATCGAAGAGGCAGCAACCAAGGCAAAAAGCTCCAGACGCCTGGGACTTGTATTCGTAGCCATGGCGGTGGTACTCATTGGAGTATATGCTGGGGTAGAAATAAAGGACGTTTACGAGACCAGAAAGATAGCTGCAGAGATACAAAATCGAGAAGATAATACCCAAAACACTAATATTTCACAAAATAACGTTAATATTGATAATGATAATGACGATATAGATTCTGTGGAGGACTCAAATGCAGAGGCTAATGAAATCACTGAGGATTTAATAGTAAGTCCTTGGGATAAGAATTATGCAGCAGATGAGCGAGAGATTCTTCCAGATATGACTGAGCTATACTCGCAAAATAGCGATTTTGTAGGGATTTTGGAAGTCGTTGACACGGATATCAACTATCCAGTATGTCAGACTCCAAACGACCCGGAATATTATTTGAGAAGAGATTTCTATGGAGAAACGAGTACCGCCGGTACTTTATTCGTCGATTATCGTTGCGACATAGTTAATCCGACCACTAACACCATCATATATGGTCACAATATGAGATCTGGAACCATGTTTGGTGGATTAAAAAGATACTTAGACTATGATTATTATCAGTCGCATAAGACGATAATCTTTAAAACTCTATACGAGGAGCAAGAGTACGAAGTTGTAGGTGTGGGGCTGTCAGCAGTGGGTTATGATGATGACGACAGCTACAAATACTACGATTTCATCGACGCAGTTACAGGCTCAGAGCTCCAGGAGTTTTTAGATAACATCCAAAGTTTATCGGTATACGACGAGACAATCGACATTAGTTCTACGGACAAGATTTTGACCCTTAGCACTTGCAATAGCTACACCGAAGACGGTCGCATGTTTGTAGTTGCAAAGAGAGTCAAATAAAAAATAACAGAGCCTAAAAACTTGGATTTAGGGATGGGAATGCTATGGTGAAAAAGAACAAGGGATTATTGAAAAAAATAGGATGTATTCTTATTAGCGCATCTATTCTTCTGACGGGCTGGACCTTCTTTGGCAGCTCAATTTCGATTGCAGACGGGGACACGACTATCGTGGACGAAGTTCTGAATGAGGACCCAGATACAACTGAAGAAGATGTTGAAGAGGTGGCAGAGACCGAGGAGACTGAAGAATCAGAAGACGCAGCTGATGCTTCAGATGAAACAACTACAACCTTCAGCACTGATTCATTAGAATTATATAGCTTACCAGCTGATACTCTTGGTACATCGCTTGCATCAACAAATGATGACGGTACATACACAGCAGATGACGGTGCTACTTATTCGGATAGTAGTATGACAGTCTTGGTAAAGGTTCCTGCTTCAGTGGGATCAACATTTTCAGTTCCTAGTTCAGTATCGACGATTAAATCTGGAGCATTTGATGGAAGCAATGTTACAGACCTAACATTTGCATCTGATGCAACAATTGGCACTCACAGCTCATGGCCAGCAAATGGTACAGTAGTTCATGCTGAGGCTTTATCAAGCACATCGGAAGTGGTTACATATTTCGAAAAATTAATAAAAGCTGGACGAAATGTTAAAATTTTATTCGATGAATCATCTACAACAACATATTCAATTACATTCGAATACTACAAGGACTCTATTTCAACAGCCAATAAAATTGGAACAGAGACTGAAGAGTATGATGAAGATGATGATTTAGAGCTGCCAGACACTATAAAGACATTTAACAGCGTATCATATAATTATGTATCAGGCCCAACGCCTGATTTTGAAACAGTAACAGCAGATGCTACTTATAGCTTTATCTACACAGAGGCAACCACTTACGACATTACATACAACTACGTATTACAGGATTCTACAGGTGCAGAAACAGGTACAACTAAAACTGAAATAGTAAAAGTTGTTGAAGGTGAAACACCATCAATGCCGGCAACAACAAAGACATTTGACGGAACAACTTACACTTATGTATCAGGACCAACACCTACATTTGCAGCAGCGACAGCTAATGCAGAATACAGTTTCGTATACAAGGCTTCATCCTCATCCGGTGGAGAGTCAGGTGGCGGCGGAAGCACAACACCTACCTACACAGTTACAATCAAGGGTAACTTCTACGAGAACGATGGCACAACATACATCGGCGAGCGTACAATCACATCCTACACACAGGAAGCTGGCAAGGTTATCACAGCTCCTACAGTAGATGGCTACACAGCATTTGGCACAACAACATACACTGTCACAGCTTCAAACAGCCAGACAGCCACATTTACTTATAAGAAGAGCACAGCATCTTCATCTTCTACAAAGAAGTTTAAGGTCACAGTTTACGACGTATTCTACGACCAGACAATGACAAAGAAGATTGAGACAAAGACACGTCAGACTGATACATACTCTCAGGGCGACACATTCAGCTACGATCCAAAGACATACTCTGGATACGAATATGTAAGCGCAGAGAACCAGTCAGGCACAGTCAACGCAGACAGAACAGTTACATTCAAGTACAAAGCAACAACAGCTTCTGGCAAGACAACAAGCAACTCAAAGTATTCAGTTACAGCTGGTGCAAACCAGAAGGTACCATCAAATGTAGGTACAGTTACAATTACATGTGACGGCCCACTTGATAAGATCGTTGCAATCAAGGTTGATGGCGTAACACTTGCTCAGAACCAGTTTACTGTAGAGTCAGGCTCAACAATCCTCACTCTTACAGCATCATATGTTTCAAGCCTTTCAGCTGGCGACCACGTAGTCAGATTTGAGTACACAGACGGCTGGGCAGAGACATTACTTACAATCACAGGAAAGACAACAACTACAGTTACTTACAAGGTAAGCAGCGACGGTTCAATCTCTTCTGGACACACAAAGGATACAACACCTACTACAGCAGATGGATTCGATAGCAGATATTTACTTTGCTTAGCAATCTTCTTACTTGGAGCAGGTACAATTCTTTTCAGCAAGCAGAAGAAGCTTGAGGCTATTCTTGCAGGTGATAGAGACGACGAATAAGTCGGGTGAAAAATATGATAATAGAAACTATTATTTATGTAGCACTTATAATTGCATTATTTGCTGTATGTGATAATAGATTTTCAAGGAGATACTATGTCCCATTAAAGGTGATCTGTAGTATCTCCTTTTTGGTTATTCTATTTATCAATCAGTGGTATTCAGAAAGACTAGGCTTGCTTCTGTGGGCCCTATTAGCCTGTTTTATAGGTGATTTGATGATGGGCCTATACAATACCTACAGTCGCAAACAAGCCATGGAAATCGGCATTATAGCCTTTATGCTGGGCCATGTAGGACTGCTTAACTACATGTGTCGCATCACGGTAGGCACCAATGTGCTAGTATACATCGTGCCAGTGATTCCATGCCTGATACTCATAGGCATGCAGAAGTGGTGTCACCTCCATATGGGCAGCCTCTTCGTGCCATGCATAATCTACTGCTACTTCGTATCCACGATGACTTTAAAGGCCCTGGAATGCGGCCTCAACGGCACACCAATCCTTGGCATCGCGGGAATGCTTTTCCTGTTCAGCGACTTCACAATACTATTCCTATATTTCTACCATTATAAAAACCGCAACAACAAGCGGTTGGTTCACTATGTGAATCTAGGCACTTATTATGCTGCGGTTTTATTATTCATATATAGTTTACTGTATGTATGATACAAAGACATTACCAAATGATTCAAAATAGTCACTAGCTTCGGTTAGTGACATTTTTTGATTCTGGCTAGTCATCGGATCGAAGTATATGATGGAGCTTGCATCGTATCCTACGATTAGCACGGCTGTGTCATCACCGGTGTATGCGTACACAGGTGTGCCAAGGTTTACATAGTAGAGCACCTGGCTAAGTGACAATCCTGTTAAATCAAGGATGTCGTAATCCTTTAATGTCTTTGAAAGCACCGAAATAGGTGTTTCTCCGGATTCTAATAGTGTGTGCACCTGCACATTTTCCCCAGCCTGAACAAGCATAGCGGAAAGAGCTCTGGCGCTGCCGGAAGCCTCCGAATCACTTGAACCAACAGCGATTCCTGTGATTGCATTCTGATATGACTTGCGGCCTCGTTTCCACACATATTTAGGTGTGTTATCAAGCACGATACCCATGTTTTCATCGGCCTCTGTGATTGCGCGATTCAAATCATCAGTGGCCAGCGAAACCTTGCTGCCTACATATACAAAGTACTGTGTAGAGCTTGTGGCAGAGGCAACAGAGATAGAGTGGCTGCCATCGGCAAGTACCAGGCCAGGCACATCGTAATCAACCTTGCCAAGCTTTTCATCTTCCTCCAGCTCAGCCATGGTGAGAACAACAACCTGTTCCTTGGCATCGTCTGATATTGTGCTAACATCAACGGCTTTGTTTTGCTCACCGGCACTGTTTTTGATGGTGTCCCCATCAGCGGCGGTGATAATTCCTTCAGAATCTATCTGAATACGCTCCAGATAAATGGTGTAGGACTCGATTGAAACATCTGTAATATAGTAACCGCTCTTCTGATATGTCATCAGCTCACGACCTGAGCCAGAAGAGATATCTGCGATTGTCAGTTTGTACATTGGATAAACAGTAGAGCCGGCACCGTCAGTAGTGATATCGTTTTCATTTAAAGTACCATAGATCAAATCGTCATCCAAAAAGGCCAGTGGCTTCAAAAGCTGTCCTGTGCCTGCTGTAATATCATAAGAATCTCCAGTCTCCAAATCCATGATGTGGATTGAATCTGACATATCCTCCTGATCCATCCAAGCCAGGTATCTGCGGGATGCAGAAACAGCATACTGAGCATCATCAAGGCCTGTCATCAGTTCCTTGGTAGTAAGCTCGTTTAAGTTCATATATAGAAGAGTTCCGTTTACCATGATGTAGAACTGGTTGTCAGCTGTCTCGTACAAAAGCTCAGAGAAGTTGGCGTTCAAAATCTGGTAAGAGCTTGTAGAGGTGATGAACACCTGCTCAGTGGAAGTATCTTCGATTGCATCGTAGTGGTAAAGGTTGATACCACATTCGCCTTCGTGGCTACCGGAATTCATGTATCCATACACAACATAGTCCATTGTTCCAGATTCATCGATGTTTAGAAGAAGAATCTGGTGCTGGTCATAAATAGAACGGCTGTCAGTAGGGTCGTCCACAAAGCTGAAAATCTGCTTTAATGTGCGGTCTGTCTGATTGTATTCGTATAGTGAACCATTCTGTACAAATGAAACGATGGTACCAGTTTCGTTTGACATGTACTGCAAATCAGGATCAGTGATGCCGATGTTCAGCACATTTTTGCTATATGAAACGGACTGGTCATCCAAAATCTGCTCCATTGTTCTGTCGTATGAAAGCAGGTACAATCTGTCGGAAGTATAGCGGATTCTAAACTCCTCTACGCATGTGTAATATTCTGACTTGCCTGAGTTATCTCTATTTAATAGGTAAGTGAAGGTAAGGCTGATGTAGTTGCTGCTGATATCAGTGAGCGCTGTATTAACATCACCTACCTGCGTGCCATCAAATCCACCATAGGAAATCTGAGCAAGATTTGAATTGATAGTAACGTGGTTCAAATCCTCAGATGCAGAAGATGAAGGCTCGATATATGTAGCCAAATCTGTTGCATCCTCTGAAAGAGCAGTGTTGTGGAAATACTGAGCAAAATCTAATATCTCTTCTTCGTTACATCCTTCTGGCTGCATGATTCTGGTGTAGTAGTAGATTTCATCATCACCGCTTGTGATTGTAAGAATAAGAAGATATTCTTCGTTCTTTTCAATCAGGTTTTCAGCCTGGAAGCTGGCGGTAAGAATGCCGTCCTTAGATGTGAATTCCAGCTCGTTATTCGAAATGTTTCGCTGTGTATCCAAAGAGCGTATCTCGTATGACAATCCATCCACATCATAGTCCTTGGAATCCACTGTTATAGATACGTTTCTTTCAGAGTCCAAAGGTATAATGGCGTCTCGCATGTAAGCTGGGTCCATCTCTGCCACATAGCCGTGAAGCTCTGTTGTAGCGTCACCCAGATAATCGATGGTGACAGTTGGCAGCGTAGGAGAGGACTGGGCGGTCACCTCCTGTGGCTCGCTGATATTTGTGACTATCTCGAAAAACACCACTGAAACCACAAAAACAACCACTAAAATACCCACTCGCTTAAGGATTTCTGTAGGGATGCCCTTCTTATAGAATTGTAACTTCATATATTCTCGCTTTCTTGATTAAATATCTTTTAAGTGTTATAATCCGTTGGAATTTTGATTTTAAGATATTCAGATGTCCTATCTTTAATAAGAAATGATTTTCTTTGATAGGCTCTGAATATTTAACATTTTATCACTATTTTTTCATACTGTCTTGATTAAATTAGATTAGATGTAATTTGTGCTAATCGGAGGATTCATGAAAAGATTTTTTTCAAAAATAAAGTCTGGCTTTGTATGGCTGGGAAAGAACATAAAAAAGCCATTTATTAAACTGGCTAATTCAAAGGCTGTTCAGTCTTATATAGGAAGTAAATTCCATAAAACATGGTTGATGTTGTGGGATAAATACTCATTCTGGATGCACATTCCACTGGCTATGCTTCTGATATTTGTTATGGAGTGGATGTCCCGTCATTCATTCACAGAGGCATGCGGCTTCGTAGTTAATCACACAGGACCTTACCTATTCAATTCATATTGTATATTCGTAGCACTTTCGATTGTGTTCCTTAGTAAGAGACGTGGTTGGTGGCGAGTATTCATCAGCATGATATTTATAATCCTTGGTATTATAAATTGCGTCATTCTGTTGAACCGTGTTTCACCATTTGGCTACACAGACCTATACATGATCAGTGATTTGCTGACAATGCAGGATTCCAACTACTTCTCAGCACAAGAAGCTATGCTTGCAATCGCAGCTTTGGTAATCTACATAATCATCATGATTATCTATTTAAAGAATGGCAAGAAAAAGCAGAACGGTAAGCCATTCTGGCAGAGATTGATACTTGTGGTGGCCCTTTGGGTTTCCCTTTATCCATCCACATTGCTTCTTAGAAACTCAGGAATCATGACATCCTATTTCGGCAACCTTGCCCAGGGATATTTGGATTATGGTTATTTATATGGCTTCTCTACTTCGGTTCTTGACCGTGGTATGAATCGCCCATTTGGTTATTCAAAGAGCAAGATCGAAAGCATCGTTGATGAAGATTCTGCTTATGTAAGCACACTTGAGATTCCATCTGAGGACGACTCACAGCCAAACATCGTTGTTATCCTGCTTGAGTCATTCTACGATGTATCTGAGGCAGATTTCATCGAGACAAGTGAGGACCCAATTCCTTACATTCACTACCTTGAGCAGAATTACTCTACAGGCCACTGTATCGTTCCTGTAGTTGGTGCCGGCACATGTAACTCTGAGTTCGAAGTTCTTACAGGACTTAGCTGCAACTTCTTCGGCCCAGGAGAGTACCCACAGAAGACCATCCTTAAGGAGACAGATGTTGAGAGCTACGCTGATGTTCTTTCAGAAGATGGCTACAGCACTCACGTTGTCCACAACAATGGTGGTAACTTCTATTCAAGAGCAAACGCATTCTCCATGATGGGATTTGACACATTCACATCTAAGGAGCTTTTAGATATTACAGATTACACTCCACTTGGAAACTGGCCTACAGACGACATCCTTATTGATGGTACTCTCGATGCCATGAATTCCACACCAGAGAGTGATTTCGTTTACACAATCACAGTTGAAGGCCACGGTGCCTACCCAACTTACCAGGTTGAGGAAGATCCAGCTATCAAGGTCAACGCTGTTGGTAAGACAGAAGAAGAAAACTGGGCTTGGGAATATTACATCAACCGTATCTACAACGTAGATGATTTTGTTAAGCAGTACATCGAGGCACTTGATGCCAGAGGTGAGGATACACTTGTTATCATGTTTGGTGACCACCTTCCAACTATGGGTCTTACAAACGATGAGGTTGCCACAGGTGACCTTTACAAGACAAAGTACTTCACATGGAACAACTTCGGTATGGAAAAGGTTGATGAGGACCTTGCTTCATACCAGCTTGTATCAGAGTTCTTAAACAGACTCAACATTCACAACGGTAACATCAACGCATATCACCAGACAGCAATGGCTGAGGGCAAGGAGCGTGGAACTAGTGAATACATGAACGACTTACGTATGCTTCAGTACGATATCATGTACGGAGATCGTTACACATATGAAGTCGGCACAGAGTACGGCCCTTCAGACTTAGTAATGGGTGTAAATGATGTCACAATCGACAGCGCATACTTCTTCAACGGAAGGCTGCACATCTACGGTGATGAGTTTACCAAGTGGTCTAAGGTATATGTAAATGACGAACAAGTTTCAACTAAATACGAATCTGGACAGGTTCTTTCAATAAAGGCTTCTGACGTACAAAACGGCGATACAATCAAGGTTTGTCAGGTAGGTAGTTCAAACACTATCTTCCGCGAATCAAATGAGTACACCGTATTCGATCCAAACTATGTAGAGGAAGAAGATGAAGCAGAATTAGAAGAATCTGAAACATCAGAAGATGCAGATGAATAAAAATAAGGTCGCAAGGCATTAAGCTTTGCGACCTTTGTTGTTATGTGTGATTGCTGCGATATTCGCTAGGCGATAGATTGCTGTATCTTTTGAATGCCTTTGAAAAAGTGAAGGAGTCAGAGTATCCTACATTAAAGGCAATGGTATTGACACTTTCATTTGATTTTAAAAGCATTTCAGAGGCCTTTTTCATGCGGTAAGTGGCCAGGTAGGATTGAGGTGTGTAGCCGGTGGCATGTTTGAACACACGGGTCAAATAACTCCTGTTTAATCCACAGGCATTGGCGATGTCTTCCACATTTATAGGCTCGGAATATTTCAGCCTAATATATCTGATGGCGTTCTTTACATAGGCAAGGCGAGGGTCCACCTCGGTTGACTCAGTCTTGGTGCTGGACTTTGCCATGATGCAGCCAAACAGTTGATAAACCATGGCATAGCAATAGCACTCGTTATCATAATTATCGTATATACGATTTATACAATCTATGATTTCACTGGCATCCCCATTAGGAGTAAAGATAGGCTGGTCCAAAGAAATTCCTGCTGAATTAAAAAGCTCTGTAACACGTGGTCCATCTACATGTATCCAGGTATACTCCCAAGGATCATTGGAATCCGCTTCATAATAGGCTTTCACCTTGGCCGGAATCAGGAAGCCTTGGCCTGCATGAATCTCATATTTCTTATCATTCATATACAGATATCCCACACCGGAAATAACATAGTGAAAGATAGTTCTAGTGCGGATGATAGGGCCATAATTATAATGTGGCTCACATTTATATCGTCCCACCTCAAACAGATAAAAATCATTTGAGGTAGTGATGTCTACAAATCGACATTTATCAACGCCTCTAATTTCCATATGATTCTCCCAAATGTCACATAGTGACATGAACATGAATAATTGGAACATCTTAATTGTTCTACGTAATCAATATAATGATTATAGCAAAAAAGAAGGGCAAAGGAGAAAATATGGGAATAATTTTTAATGAGCAGGAAAAGCAATTTCATATATTTAATAAATCGCTAAGCTATGTAATCGGTATTTGTCAGGATGGAGATATTGGCCAGTTGTATTTTGGAAAGCCAATACATACAGAACAAAGATTGCAGGATTATCAATCATTTGGCATCAGACCGCTGTGCTGTAACGAAAAGGATGATGAGAAATACACTAAAGAGCTGGCCCTTTTGGAGTACCCAGCCTTTGGCGATGGAGATTTCGGCTCAAGCGCATATGAAGTTCTTCAGGACAACGGTTCTAGAGTGACAAAGTTTACTTACCAATTTCATAGAATATACAAAGGCAAGGCACCTATTCCAGGCCTTCCAGCCACATACACAAATGAGGATGATGAGGCAGAGTCATTAGAGATAGTTTGCAGGGATTTGATATCTGGCCTTGAAGTGACTTTGTGCTATACAGTTTGGGAGAATTATTCTGCCATCTGCCGTCATACAAAGCTAAAGAATACTGGAGACAAGAAGCTAAAGCTTGAGCAGGCACTTAGCTGCAATGTTGATTTTCCAGATACCAGCTTCACATGGCTTCAGTTTGAAGGTGCATGGGGAAGAGAGCGTAGCCCAAAGGAAAGAGATATATCATCAGGCATCACTGCAATCGAAAGCCTTCGTGGTCATTCCAGCGCTAACTACAATCCATTTGTAATTATCAAAAGAAAGAATGCAGATGATTTCCAGGGAGAGGCCTTTGGCTTCAATCTGGTATACAGCGGAAACTATATCGCAAAGGCACAGGCTGACACTTTTGGAAAGCTTAGATTCAATATGGGACTCAACCCAAAGTGGTTTCAGTGGCCACTTGAGCCAGGAGAAGAGTTCCACACTCCAGAGGTTATCATCACCTACACTTCAAATGGTCTCAACGATTTGAGCCAAAACATCCACAGGCTCATGAACAACAACCTGGTGAGAAGCGCCTATAAAAACAAGCCACGTCCAATCCTTCTAAACAACTGGGAAGCTACAGAGATGGATTTCGATGAGGAAAAAATCCTTAAGATTGCCAGAAAGGGAAAGGAAGCAGGAGTGGAGCTTTTCGTCCTTGATGATGGCTGGTTTGGAAAGAGAAATGACGATTTCGCTGGACTGGGAGACTGGTACGTAAATACAAATAAGCTTCCAGATGGAATCAGCGGATTATCAAAAAAGATAAATGATCTTGGATTAAAATTCGGACTTTGGATTGAGCCGGAGATGGTAAACGAGGATTCCGATATGTACCGCCAGCATCCTGATTGGGTACTTGCTGCTCCATACAGACCTCGTACATTAGGCCGCCATCAGATGGTTTTGGATTACTCAAAGCTAGAGGTTGTAGACAACATCTACAATCAGCTTCACGAAGTGATTTCAAACGCCAGCATCGACTACATCAAGTGGGATATGAACCGTTCAATCACTGAGTGCTACAGCCAGGATGTAGATAAAAATCAGCAGGGCATGGTTTATCACAAATACATCATGGGAGTGTACAGCCTTTATGAAAGATTGAGAAAGGCATTCCCACATATCCTTTTTGAATCATGCGCCAGCGGTGGTGCCAGATTCGACGCAGGCATGCTTTACTATGCGCCACAGGCTTGGTGTTCTGATGACACAGACGGCCATGAGAGAGTGAAAATCCAGTACGGCACCAGCTACGGCTACCCAGTGTCTATGGTGGGCTCACATGTATCTGCATCCCCTAATCTGCAGACACATCGCGATATGACTATAGACGATAGAGCTAATGTGGCTTACTATGGCACATTTGGATACGAGCTTGATTTGAATGAAATATCTGAAGAGGATTTCGAAAGTGTAAAAAAGCAAATCAAGTTTATGAAGGAGTACCGTGAGCTGTTCCAGTACGGCAATTATTACCGTCTACAGTCTCCATTTGAAAACAACATCTCTGCATGGATGGTTGTTTCCGATGACAAGCAGACAGCAATCGTTACCACACATAAAACAGAAAACATTCCAAACTGGGGAATAGAGAGAATAAAGCTTCAGGGGTTAAATCCAGATATCGTATATACGATAAATGATAAGGATGATATTTATGGTGACTATTTGATGAATGCCGGGATTTCTCTTATGAACAAGGAAAGACACTGGTATGAGAGCGATGGAGACTACACAACTCACATGTATATCCTAAAAGGGAAAGTCACAAAATGACATCTTTTGGAATAATTAATCCATATAAAGATATGCTAAAGAAAGCTAATATGAATTTAGAATAAAAATCGGCAAAACCGAAAGGGAGGTTATTATGAAGGTAAAGAAAGTAACTAGTTTATTGCTTGCTTCATTAATGGCAGTGTCAATGATGGCATGTGGTGGCTCTGGGGATAGCTCATCAGATGCAGCAGCAGACAGTGGCGATGCTACAGCAACAGAGATGAAGGGAAGCGTAGAAGGCGAACTTACAGTATCTATTTGGGATGAAAACCAAAGAGCTGGTTTGCAGGAAATCATTGACGAGTGGTCAGAGCAGTCTGGCGTAAAGGCTACTATCCAGGTAGTTGGCTGGGATGATTATTGGACACTCCTTGAGGCTGGCGCTTCAGGCGGTGAGCTTCCAGATGTATTCTGGATGCACTCAAATCAGGCACAGAAGTACATGGAAAATGACATGCTCATGGATTTGACAGACAAGATTGAAGCTAGCGACAAGATTGACATGGCAAATTACTACGAAGGTATCGTTGATTTGTATCAGTCAGGTGGCAAGCAGTACGCAGTTCCAAAGGATATCGATACAATCGCACTTTGGTACAACAAAACAATCTTTGATGAGATGGGCGTTGACTATCCAGATGACACATGGACATGGGATACATTCGTAGATGCAGCAGCAAAGCTTACAAACGATGAGCACTGGGGATATGCAATTGCACCTTCAAACAACCAGGACTCATTCTACAACGCAGTATATTCAATGGGCGGAGAAATCATCAGCGACGACAAGAAGTCTTCAGGCTATGACAACCCTAACACAATCAAGGCAATTCAGATGTTTGTAGATATGGTTCAGGACGGCTCTTGCCCAGACCTTAACACAATCTCAGAATCTGCAGCAGATGTACTTTTCGAGTCAGGAAAGGTTGCAATGGTAACACAGGGTTCTTGGATGGTATCAGCTTTCAAGGACAACGAGTACACAGCAGCAAACTGTGATGTAGCAGTTCTTCCAAAGGATGCTACAACAGGTAAGAGAGTTTCTATTTACAACGGACTTGGCTGGGCAGCATCAGCAAACACAAAGAATCCAGATGCAGCATGGTCACTTATCGAATGGCTCGGCTCTAAGGAAATGCAGGAGAAGCAGGCAGAGCTTGGCGTAACAATGTCAGCATACGAAGGATGCTCAGACCTTTGGGTTAACTGCACAGATGTATTCGACTTAAGCGGACATATGGATATGCTTGATGCAGACTTAGTATTCCGTCCATATTCAAAGTACACAACAGTTTGGGAAGATATGCAGACAGAAAAGCTTAAAGAAGCTTGGACAGGCGAAAAGGACGTAGAAACAGTTTGTCAGGAAATCTGTGACAGCATGAATCAGACCCTCAGTGAGGAATAACTTCTTCTTTATTATTGTTTAAATTGCAGATAAAGGTGCAGTAGTCCATACTGCACCTTGTCTGTCTTAAAGCAGGAGACTAATGTTATGGATAAAAAAAGAGTTACAAAGCGCGAAAGAAGCGAATTTATTTGGGGATGGCTTTTCATTGCGCCAACAATGATTGGTTTAATCATCCTAAACATCATTCCAATTTTTCAAACTATATATCAGAGCTTTTTCAAAACTGGAGATTTTGGCAAAGGAAATATTTTTGTAGGGCTCGGTAATTATCAAAGGGTTTTCTCAGATACTGAAGTATGGCAGGCATTGTGGAACACAATTAAATATGCAGTAGTTGAGGTACCAATCTCTATCATTATTTCGTTAGTATTAGCTGTATTTTTAAATGGGAAAATAAAAGGTAGAAGTGTCTTTAGAACCATCTTTTTCCTGCCAATGGTTGCCGCTCCAGCAGCAATCGCCATGGTGTGGAGATGGTTATATAATTCTGAATTTGGACTATTGAATCATATCTTGCCAGGAAAGACCAACTGGATTTCAAATCCAGACATTGCAATTTATTCAATCGCAATCATCGGTATCTGGTCAATCATCGGCTACAATATGGTTTTGTTTTTGGCAGGCTTGCAGGAAGTCCCAAGAGACTACTATGAGGCTGCATCTATAGATGGAGCAAATGGAGTACAGCAGTTTTTCAGCCTTACAGTTCCACTTATTTCTCCAACAATCTTCTTCGTATTGGTTACAAGAGTCATTGCAGCTATGCAGGTATTCGACGTTATCTACATGGTAATCGACAATAACAATCCTGCACTGTTTAAAACGCAGTCACTTGTAAGCTTGTTCTACAAATACTCATTTACACAGGGCAACAAGGGCTACGGAGCAACAGTTGTGGTAGTGCTTCTTGTAGTAATTATGCTTTTGACTGTATTACAGATGGTTGGTCAAAAGAAGTGGGTTCACTACAACTAATGTGAGGTGAGAAAAATGGGACGTAAAAATAAAATAATTATTTATATAATTCTTATAATCATGTCGTTTATAATGCTGGTGCCATTTGCATGGATGGTGCTCACAGCATTCAAGACAGTTGGCGAATCTACTCAGATGGATCCATTCGTAATCTTTCCATCAAAGCTTCGGGTAGAAAACTTTGTAAAAGTTCTTCATAACGTAAACTTTGGAAGACTGTATTTCAACACAATAATGATGATTGCCCTTAGAGTTTTGTGTGCAGTCCTCACAGCTACACTTGCAGGATATGCATTTGCAAGACTTCAGTTTAAGGGCAGGGATTTCATGTTTGGTTTGGTTCTTTTCCAGATGATGATTCCATCACAGATTTTCATCATCCCACAGTACGTAATGGTAAGTAAGCTTGGCTGGACCAACTCCTTACTTGGACTTTTATTCCCAGGTCTGGTATCAGCCTTTGGTACATTCCTTCTTCGTCAGGCCTACATGGGCTTGCCAAAGGAGCTTGAAGAAGCAGCCCGACTGGATGGCTGTAACATCGGACAAACCTTCCTCTTTATCATGGCGCCCCTTACAAAGTCAGCTATGGTAGCCCTTGGAATCTTTACAGCAGTATTTGCTTACAAGGATTTGATGTGGCCAATGATTGTTTGTCCTGACACAAACAAAACAACCCTTGCAAGTGCACTTTCAAAGATGCAAGGACAGTTCTCATCGAACTACCCAGAACTTATGGCGGCAGCATTAATCGCATGCCTCCCAATGATTATTCTCTATGTCATTTTCCAAAAGCAGTTCATCGAAGGTATTGCTACATCAGGTGGAAAGCTTTAATAAAACCCAAATACATGAAAGGAAGCCCAAGCGTATGCTTGGGCTTCTTTTGCGTGAAAGTACTGTCAGGGAAAATGAAAGGTTAGCTACAAACATGAAAGAGGTTTCAGAGTAGGGCGATTTCGTTGACACAGATTTTATCAAATGACTATAATTTAGGTAGTACTTAATAAGGAATCTTATTAGGGAGTTAGGGGATAAAAAGGAGGATAATGTATGAAGTTTTTACAAAAACTTGGAAAAGCCCTTATGTTGCCCGTAGCGGTATTACCTCTATGTGCTCTTTTGATGGGTATCGGATACGCTTTATGCCCAGCAACAATGCAAGGAGGAGATATCACCGGTGCAAAGATGCTTATCGGATTGTTCCTGGTAAAAGCTGGCGCAGCGTTAATTGACCACATAGCAATACTTTTTGTTATCGGTGTAGGTGTTGGTATGTCAGATGACCATGACGGTACAGGCGGATTAGCAGCTCTCGTTTCATGGTTAATTATGACAACACTTCTTGCTACAGGATTTGTTACAACAATCATGCCTTCAATCGCAGAAAGCGCTTCACGTTCGATGGCGTTTGATAAGATTGAAAATCCATTTATCGGTATTCTTGCCGGTGTAATCGGTTCTATGTGCTACAACAAATTTAAAGGCACAAAGCTTCCAGATTGGTTAGCATTCTTTAGTGGTAAGAGAAGCGTAGCAATTATCTCAGGTCTCATTTCTATCTGTGTTTCAGCTGTATTGCTCTTTGTATGGCCATTACTTTTCGCAGGCCTTGTAGCAATCGGTACAGGAGTTTCAAAGATGGGAATCGTTGGAGCTGGTATCTACGCATTCCTTAACAGACTTCTTATTCCAACAGGTCTTCACCACGCACTTAACAACGTATTCTGGTTCGACACAATCGGACTTGGTGATTTAACAAACTTCTGGGCAGGCAAGACATCTGCTGATGTATCTTGGGATTTAGGACTTTACATGTCAGGCTTCTTCCCATGTATGATGTTTGGTATTCCTGGTGCTGCAATCGCAATGATTAGACGCGCAAAGACAAATCAGAAAAAGGTTGCAATTGGTCTTCTTTCATCTGCAGCAATCTGCGCATTCGTTTGCGGTGTTACAGAGCCATTCGAGTTTGCATTCATGTTCCTTGCTCCAGGTCTTTACGTAGTATACGCACTCCTCTATGGTGTGTTTACAATTATCACAGGCTTGGTAGGATTTAGAGCAGGCTTCTCATTCTCAGCTGGCGCGACAGACTTAATCTTCTCTGCATCACTTCCAGCTGCTAAGAACACATGGATGATTATTCCACTTGGCATCGCAGCATTTGTAGTATTTTACCTTGTATTCTATTACATGATTGGAGCATTCAACCTCCAAACAATTGGACGCGAGGATGACGAAGAACTCTTCGGTGAAATCGATAAAGATGCAAAGCTTTCAGATAACAACTACGCTGTAGTAGCATCAAAAGTTTTAGCTGCTCTCGGCGGAAAAGAAAACATCACATCAGCTGACTACTGTGCAACAAGACTCCGACTTGAAGTTAAGGATCAGTCAGTGATTGATGAAAAAGCTGTAAAAGCTGCTGGTGCTGCCGGCATGATTCGCCCAGGCAAAACATCAGTACAGGTAGTCATTGGAACTCAGGTACAGTTCGTATATGACGAATTCAAAAAATTACTATAATTCACATTCCCATAACTCCATTCTAGAATGTAAAAAGGCCACAGCGAAAGCTGTGGTCTTTTTCTGTGTTGTTCATCAAAAAAAGAACGTAGTTTGTCAAAGCAGTATTGAGAATAAATATCGATTAAGTAACATATTTAATATAAGGAGGCAGAAATGAATTACGTAATAAGGGAAGCTTGTATTGAGGATACAGATGAGATTTTTCGATTATGGAAATGTTTGGCAGAGGATCATACATTCAAATTAACCGGGGAAAAGGTGACCTTTGATGATGTTGAAAATAATTATGCCAACTTGATAAATGATAAAGACACAATCATATATGTTGCAGAAAGTGAAAACAAAATAGTTGGATTTATTGAAGCATATAGAAAAGAAAGACTGCACGATTTTGATGAACCAAGTATATATGTTTTGCATTGTTATATAGAACCATCATTTAGAAATTCAAGAATGGTGCATAGGTTTTTGGCAACGGTGATGCAAGTAGGAAAAAAAGAAGGAATCCAACATATATCAGCGCATGTTTTTGCAAGTAACGAGAAGTTTTATAAAAACATAAAGGTTTTAGGCTTTAACGAATATAAAACATTATTTTTAAGGGAAATATAGATGAAACAAAATAGGTACATAGCTTTTATTGCTGGGTTACTGAATAGGTATAAAAGAAAAGAATGCTTGGGGCTATTAGTTACTTTTTTATATTCAGGTATGGTTTACATAGGTCCTGTGTTATCCCAATACATAATAGATGATGTTTTATTTACCAAGGAGTACATAAGACTTACAAAGTGTTTTGGCTTATTTTTTATTGTTCTGATATTACAGCCTATATTGTCATATATACAAAGTAGAATATTCATCAATATATCAGAACGAATTACAAAGGATTTACGAAATGAAATGTATTCGGGAATTATCAGTAAGAGAATTACTTTTTTTTATGACAATAACGATGGTGAAATATTGTCTAGGATAATAAATGATTCTAGAATGCTAAGCGATTTTGTATCAGATGTGTTTGTTGTATTACTGAAAAACAGCTTACTGATTTTATGTGTGCTTGTTGGAATGATGGTGATATCTGTTCCAATCACATTATGCATTGGGGCTATCTTGATAGTAGGAATTGTTATTATTGATAAATTAAGCAAAGAAAATATAAGGCTTTCATTAGAACGCCAGGAATCATTGGATGATGTGACAGCTTTAATAAGTGATAGTGCAACAAACATATTATCCATTAAAATATACGAACTTCACAAAATAGCTAGAAAGCTATTTGATGAAAAGATAGAGCTAAATAAGCATAAAAACATAAGAATAAGAAACGCCAATACATTGTTTGCATCATTACTGGAAGCAATGACGGTTATATGCATTATGTTAATTTATGCAATCGGAATAGGCTTTTTTGCAAAAGGAACATTAACCATAGGAAATATTGTTGGATTGATACTTTACTTTCAACTTATAGTAGGACCAATTATTAGTTTGCTAAATTGCAATCTTGATTTTAAAGCAATCCAACCAATCATTGATAGAATAGATGAATTTGTGCAGGAGGAAAGTGAAGAGGAGAGGAATAACACATCCTCTGATGAAAAAAAAGAAGAAAAAAATGTCATTGCTATAAGAAATTTAAAATTCAGATATGACCAATCTGAAGAGATATTCAATGGCTTAAATGTAGATATTGGTTTAAACAAAATATCATGTGTAGTAGGAAATTCAGGTTGTGGAAAGACTACATTGAGCTACCTGATTATGGGAATGCTTAATCCAGATACAGGCCAAATATTAATTGATGGTAAAGATAGGGCCAACTCAAATAAAAAGATATCTTATGTGCCACAGAACAATCAATTATTTAATGTATCTATAAAAGAGAATATCCGATTATTTGATCCATCTATTTCAGATGAGCAGATATATGAGATATGTAAAAAGCTAAATATATATGACGATATATGCCGATTGAAAAATGGATTTGAAACAATTATCACAGACAAAATTAATATATCCGGAGGTCAAGCTCAACGAATATTAATAGCGCGAGCATTAATTAAAGAGGCAGACATAATCATAATGGATGAACCAACATCAGCGTTAGACGGAGGAAACCGGGAATTGATAGGTAACGCATTAAAGGAATTAGTACCGGAATATACATTTGTGATTATTACTCATGATGAACAACTAATGGAGAATGCTGACGAGGTAATAAGAATTGGATGAAAGGAGACAGTATGAAATACATAGTAAAAGCAAAGAGAAGTAGAAACTTAATATCTACAGATGCATATTGTTATAAATGCGTACAGTGCGATTATCAGTGTGACCCTCATTATGTAAAGTACTAGAAAGAATAACTAAAAAGGAGAATAGGGAAATATATTATGAAAAAATCTAAGTATAACATTATTAATGAATTGGAAAATGGAGTTAAACTGGCATTTAATTCCTCAAGCTGCGCATTGGCAGAGGTGGAAGATGATTTCATTAACATATTAGATGAAATCGAAACAATAGATGTTAATACTCTATCGCCAGAAAAAAAAGAACTAGTTGAAGATATGAAAAAGGGTAATTTTATAATTGAAGATTGCGTAGATGAAATTGAACAACTTAAGTTTATAAATAAAAGAGGAAAATATTCAAATAACTCATTTGGACTAACAATCGCACCTACATTATTTTGTAATTTCAAATGCCCTTATTGTTACGAGACGCCACAGAATGAGCAAATGTCTGAGGAAGTACAGAATGGAATAATTGAATTAGTAAAAGAGAATGCAAAATATCTTGGAGATTTAAGTGTTACATGGTATGGCGGAGAACCATTAATAGGAAAAGATGTGGTATTTGCTTTGTCAGCAAAGCTTATTGATTTATGTAAGGAGAATGGAATTGAATACTCCGCATTCATGGTTACAAATGGATATTTGGTTACCGAACAGGTAGTGGAAAAAATGAAAGAAGCTCAAATAATGAGCTGCCAAATTACAGTTGATGGTCCAGAGAGAATTCATAATACAAGACGTATTTTGAAAGATGGAACAGGAAGTTTTAATCAAATCATTAAGAATATAAAGCTGCTAAAAAAGAATGATATTAATGTAAATATCAGAGTGAACATAGATAAAACAAACTTGGAATATGTGGAGGAGCTGCTTACATTTTTGGAAGAAAATGGTTTGCAGGATTTACATATCAATTTTGGACAGGTAACAGCATACACTGAGGCATGTAGCTCTATCGCTGGAAATTGCTTATCAACAAAGGAATATTCCTCTGCAAATATCAATTTACAAAAATTATTACATAAGCATGGATTCAATGCAGATGATTATCCATATTACCCAGGAATAAAGAGTAATTATTGTTGTGCGGATCAGATAAATTCATTTGTTGTTGACCCTAAGGGATTTATTTACAAGTGTTGGAACAATATCGGTTCAGAAGAAGACGCTGTAGGAAATGTACTACGTCTTAAGGATCCTAAAGTGGAGGAGACGATGAGAAGTATAAAATGGGTCGAGGTAAATCCATTCGAAGGGGAGTGCTTATCATGTAATCTATTACCTATATGTATGGGTGGTTGTCCTTATATGAAATTAAAGAATGAAAAAAGCGCTAATTGTGAAAAGTGGAAATATCATTTTAATGAAATGATTAAGTATACATATGAATATAAGTCATTAAAGGAAAAAGAATGTGTATAGAGAAAGGAGTTAAAATGAAGAGTTTAGTAGCAATGCTAGTGGGTCTGAATATACTTCTGTTTGCAGGAGTAGGTTCATGGTTTGGATCATGGTTTGGTGGAAATAACGACAACTATGACAATGAAAAAATATTAATAAGAGACGGTAGTAGCTATTCATACTGGGAAAAGGATGGTGTCGCAGATTCAGAAACTGCCAGCATTGAGTTTTCATTTACTGGAAACGACGTAATCTGGAAAATGGATGCATCCAAAGCAGCAAACGTAGAATGTGCGTACAACGTAAATATTTCATCTGGAAAATTCAAAATAATAGAAATAACAACTGATAAAAAAATAAAAACTTTATGGGAAAACACAGATGGAAATAAGGCTAATGGTTCATTTACGATTTCGCTTAATAAGGGAACCAGTAGAATCAAAATTGTAGGTAAGAAAGCTAAAGGCTCACTTACAATGACATTAACTCCAAATGAAAATGTTAATGTTGAAGCGATTTCTTATTCGCAGGAATAATAATGTGTAGCTACATTTATTATAAAAAAATGAAAGGAGAGACTAAGATATGAAATATATTGTATTGAATGAAACAATTAAAGAGGCATTTTGCTATGCTTGCACAAAGCAAAGGCATAATGATTGTCGTAAACAGTGTTTTGATAAGGGGTAAATATGCGTTACATAATATTATCAACAAATAATGTTCAAGGATATTGCTATACATGTACAAAATGCGATGTACAATGCAAAGGGCTTTCTGAATGTATAGAATGTCCGTAAGCGCTTAGTATTACCCCGTAGGGTATGAATAAAGGCATCCTTCCGGATGCCAGACATTCAACATATGGAGCATTTTACTCCATTTTATATACCGCATGTTTCTCGAGTAGCTTCGCTCCATGGAGTTAAATGCTCAAGTTCCTCGTCTGACCAATCAGCACTTGGACGATTCTCGAGAAGATACTCGAGATATTTTTCAGGATCGATATCGTTAGCCTTAGCGGTTTCAATCAGTGAGTAGATTACCATGCTGGCATTAGCACCATCCTGGCTATCACTAAATAACCAATTCTTCCTGCCCATTACAACAGGTCGGATTGCATTTTCACTTAGATTATTGCTAAGGCTACAAGCTCCATCCTTAAGATAGTTCTTCAGGTATGGTCGGCATCCGTTGGTATAGTTAATCGCTTTGATTATACTATCGCCAGTCTTAGGTGTAAGTCCATCAAGCCACGCCAAGAAAGCATCTATCACAGGCTCTTGATCCTTGAGACGACGCTTATAAATCTGTTTAATTGAAAGTCCCTTCTCTTTATAGGTTCTTTCATAACTAAACAGCTTATCGCAGTATAGAAGTCCTTGTACCGCTGGATGAGTGTAATCCGTTTCATGACCTTTAGGAATGGCTCTAAGCCAATACCTTCTGATGTGTGCCCAGCAGGCACATCGATTGGCATCAGGTACTTTATTGTAGCCTTTGTAGCCATCAGTCATAAGGAAATATCCTTCGGGAGCATCCTTCAAGAAGTCTGCCGCATTGGCACCTTTTCTTGTTGGTGCATAGTTGAAAAGGATTATTGGAACTCCTCGGTCTTCGCCAGTTCGAAATACCCATACATAGGATTTCGACTGTGGTCTTCGTTCAGGTTCTTTTAAAACCTGGATAGGAGTTTCATCAGCCATGAGGAACATCCTCTCGCATAGCTTTCGATGAAGATAATCGTACATGTGAACCATGTAATCCTGTGAACAGGCAATAATCCAGTTCGCCATGGTAGCTCTGCTAATCTTGGCACCGAGATGCAAGAAATCCTGTTCCTGCCTGTATAGCGGACAAGCCATGACATACTTGTAATACATCACATGTGCTGCAAGGCCTGAAGAAACATAACTACCTTCAATCAATGCAGCTTTACATTTATCATAGGCAAAGTAAGTTTCTGCTTCCTTTTCGGAGTTAGGACAACAGTACGTCCTGGCCACGTACTCAATTCTCTCCAAGCTAGGCTTGTGATAGATTACCTCAGTGCGAACTACCTTTGTTCCAATAGGAACCATTACACTACCGCATTCAGGGCATTTACGTTCTTCCTCTGGAAGTTCCTCAACAGGAATCTGTGTGGTCTTGATGTTCTCAAAGATTTCATCATAGGTAGCCTTTGGCTTACGTTCACGAGTGTGAGCTTTAACCTCGATAATCTCAGGCTCAACTGGAATGGCAGGCTTATCATCTGCATCAGCTGCATCAAAGAGACTGAGCTGACCAGGGATATCGTTTTTACGAATCTCACTGGTAGAACCAAACAGCTTATTCTTAAGATAATCAAGCTGTGCCTGAAGATTTGCTATGACCTGGTCCTTTTCATCAATCCTGGCATTGCGCTCATCGATAGACTTTTGAAGCGACATAATAAGCGATGTCTGAGTGTTGATTGTATTATTCAGTTGTAAAATTGTATCCCTCAGATCCCTGAGTTGGATATCATTTGCACCTGACATTTACCTGTTAAAACTCCTTTTTCTGATACATTTATTATACCAGATTTAGGGGTAAAAACCCAGTAAAATCAAGGCTTTTAGGCACTTTTTATTGCCTTTGGTTGCTCGATATCCAGCCCTGACATTAGCCAGTCAAACTGTCGCCAGGTAATGGTTTTGACCTCGTTTTTATTACGTGGCCATTTGTATTTACCAAGCTTGTAATCGAGCCTTTTATATAAAAGCACAAAACCATCTTTTTCATGATACAGTGCTTTTATCCTGTCATTACGCTTACCGCAGAAGAGGTAAAGCGATGTGGTATTTTCTGCATCGAGTTCGAGCAGATCCTTAATTACGGCACACAGTCCATCTATGGACTTGCGCATATCTGTGTAACCACAGATGATATATATGTTATCTGCCATGGAGATATCACCAATCATACGCAACCTCCCAGGCAGGTCATAACCTGAGATAATAACTTTGGATTAACATCATTGAAAACTTTTATCGATGCCTGTCCTATAGTTATTTCGATGGCACAATTGTTTGATGGAAGCTGCTGAACCACTGGTGGCTTTTCAGCAGGAAGTTCATCGACAATTTCAAGTTTCACGATATCTGGTTTTGAATCAAGATGGTAATCTTCGGCATATGTTCTTTCAGGAACATTAGCTCCATCTCGTTTTAACTGTTTCACCCAACTATAAAAGGTGCTGCTTTGGATATCGTGCTTCTTGCACCACATGTAATCGGATAAACCGCTGTTGCGACATTCCATTACCATGTCAAACTTTTGTTGCTTAGTAAATTTGCTTCGCATAATAACAACCTCCATGTGTAGTGAAACACTCCACTTTGAATATCATATTCGATATGGAGTAAAACGCTCCATATGAACGAACTATAACGAATAGTAATTGGAGTGAAATGCTCCATATGTTTAGTTGTTATTATTATTTCAAAAGTACCGCTGTTAGTCACGACGGTGGATTACTAAGCGCTTAC
>NZ_FOWB01000015.1:0-66149 GCF_900115355.1 Pseudobutyrivibrio sp. JW11
CTGTGTGAAGCTGCATTATCTCTTGTAAGATGCGACAAGGAATACAACGACTTCTATCACCTCAAATACAAAGAGGTAAACAGATACCAACATAAACGTGCACTCGCATTAACTGCCCGTAAACTTGTGCGATTAGTCTTTCGACTGCTGAAAGACAATCGTCTATATCGTCCAGCATAGTAGTATCACCTACTTGCTGATGAGTACGCCCTGCTCATTTAAAAATATGGTCGACAGGGCTTAGGTGGTCGTTTTTTCTTTTCGTGAAATATATCAAAAAATAAAAGAATTTTTATTCTTCTTCACTTGACATCACACCGCTGGACTCATCCACAACGTATTCCAATATGTCTCCCGGCTGGCAATCAAGTGCTTTACATATGGCATCCAAGGTTTCCAGCCTAACTGCCTTTGCTTTATTGTTCTTTAGAATTGAAAGATTGGCATTTGTGATTCCAACTATTCCTGCCAGCTCAGTCAATCCAATTTTTCTTTTTGCCATCATGACATCTAAATTTATTACAATCATATTTTCACCTGAGCTTTCTATATAGTTAAATCATTTTCCTGCTTGTAACTAACAGCTCTTTCAAACACTCGAGCTAAAACCTTACTGAATAATCCTGCAAAGAAGAATACTCCTGCCACTACAACAGCCGAAGGTGTGAAATATACGAAGCAACGAAGTAGCTTCACTCCTGTGATTACAAATGCGTATGTTCCCATCTTGTAAAGACTAGTAACATTTTGCATTACAAAGCAATCATCCTCTATAACAGTTTTCATCATCTTTCTAAGCTCAAACAGAATCAAAAGTGCTGAGCCGCCAGCTACCATAATGGAAACAACTGCATATGGATAATGCTCTAAAATCTTTGCATACTCTGTTGTCTCACCAAGAATCTTAATTGTAAGATTTACTGCATATTTCAGACCAAATGGAACGGCCACTTCCATCACTGCTCCTATGAAAAAGCATATGTCCAAAATCCTTTTTACAAATACATTTAATTTATTGTTCATTGTATGCCTCCAATGCATTTCTTTTCTTAACTTAATTTTGTTATATCACTCTTATTTTTGTTTTGCAACAACTTTTTATCGATTTGCGATAAATATTTTTCGTTTTACATTTGTTCCAAACATAAAAAAGCTCATCCCCTTTTATAAGGGATGAGCTAAAAACTCAATTATTAAATTACTTTATACTCATTGTTTTCCAGGATTTCCAGATTTAAGTCTGCTTTCTTGGAATGGCGTAAAACCTCTAGGGCATTGCGCATATCTGAGTATTCTACAAACTTCTTTGCAGCTTCCAATGGAGTGTTCTTTGCTTTGCGCTCCACCAATCTGCTTCGAAGCATATCCTCATCTGCGGAAATGAAAATAGTGTAGTCTGCCATACTTGAAATGTCCTTCCAACCATCTTCATCCAAAAGCAGATAATTGCCTTCCAGAAGCACTATATCTGAGTCAATCTGGATTGTGTCTTCCACGGGATTGTGGAGATTTCTGTCGTAGGTTGGCCAGCCACATTTTTCGCCACTGGCCACTAGCTGTACGCGCTTTGAAAGAGCATCCAAATCAAAGGTAATTGGCGCGCCCTTTATCTCCACCATTTTGATTGTCTTTCCATCTCTGACAGTTTCATGACTAAGTAAGTAGTCCTGATAATGATGAAATCCATCCATTCCAATTGTCTGGATTTCCTTCACTCCATCTGTATTCTTAGACAAATACTCCAGAAAATCAAGAAGCGTACTCTTGCCGGCACCAGGCGGCGCTGCAAGCATCACAAGTATCCTCCGCCCCTTATCCTGCTGCATAGCCGTAAGCTTTCGTAGCAGAGGTATAAATATCTCGTTGACATTATCTTCGCTGTAGTACGCCTCAACCTCATAACCGTTGATCGTAGCTGAATAATTCATAGATATTGAATCTCCTATTTTGTTTCCCAAAGAGTAAGAAAGTTCAAGTAGACATCAAGCTCTAATATTTCTCAAGCGAGGCGTGTTGCCGAGCGGAGAAATCATTAGGCTTGTAGTCGTAACTTGAACTTTCGTAAGTTTTATTTAAATAAAGGTTTTAAAGCTTCAGCAAGCTTGTCTTTCATTGCCTGTGCTTCAGCGAGATCTTTTCCTTTTGTTGTGAAGTAAGTCTTAATCTTTGGCTCTGTACCTGAAGGGCGAACAACAACTGTGCATCCATTCTCAAGGCCATAGATAAGAACATTTGAAGAAGGAAGTCCTGTCTCTGCTGTGTTCTTGTAGTCTGTAACCTTTGTAACAGCGATACCTGCGATATCCTTTGGTGGATTCTCACGAAGTGATGTCATGATACCAGCCATTGTGTCCATACCTGAAAGGCCTGGGAACTCAAATGAATCTACCTTGTTGAGGTAACGACCATACTCAGCATAAATCTCCTCAAGACGCTGCTTGATAGAGCTTCCGATGCTGCGGTAGTAAGCAGCCATTTCGCAGATAAGCATTGAACCGATAACTGCATCCTTATCACGAACATAAGGACCTGCAAGGTATCCGTATGACTCCTCGAAACCGAAGATAAATCTATCTACTTCTCCGTCAGCTTCAAGACCGGCAATCTGATCACCAATCCACTTGAAACCTGTAAGAACTGAGCGAAGCTCTACACCATAGTGCTCTGCAACTGCATCAGCAAGTGGTGTTGAAACAATAGACTTAACTGCTACAGGGTTCTTTGGCATTGTGCCCTTTTCGATACGTCCTGCTGCAATGTAGTCAAGAAGAAGTACACCAACTTCATTACCAGAAACAAGCTCATAGCTTCCGTCTGGGCACTTCATAGCAATACCAACACGGTCTGCATCTGGATCAGTAGCAAGCATTAAATCTGCTCCCTCTTTCTTTGCAAGCTCAAGACCAAGCTCAAGTGCTTCAAAGATTTCTGGGTTAGGATAGCTACATGTTGTGAAGTATCCATTTGGATATTCCTGCTCTGGAACGATTGTGATATCTGTAATACCGATATCGTTAAGTACGCGTGTAACTGGAACTAAGCCTGAGCCATTAAGTGGACTGTAAACAAGCTTGAGGCCAGCTGTCTTGCAAAGGCCTGGACGAACCTGTCTGTCTTCGATTGCTGCATAGAATGCATCCTTGCAGTCATCACCTACGAACTTAATAAGTCCCTTCTCAACGCCCTCTGCAAATGACATGTATTTAACGCCATTAAGAATATCTGTCTTTTGAATCTCTGCATAAACGATAGCTGCTGCATCGTCTGTCATCTGGCATCCGTCTGGGCCGTATGCCTTGTAACCATTATATTTAGCAGGGTTATGAGATGCTGTAACCATAATACCTGCATTGCATTTGTAGTAACGTGTAGCAAATGAAAGTGCAGGAACTGGCATAAGTGCATCGTAAATACGAACATTAATACCATTAGCTGCAAGAACACCTGCTGCAGTCTTTGCAAAAACATCACTCTTGATACGAGAGTCATAACTAATTGCTACTGTCTGGTTGCCACCCTGAGTCTTAACCCAGTTTGCAAGTCCCTGTGTAGCCTGACGAACTACGTATACGTTCATACGGTTTGTACCTGCGCCAAGTACACCACGAAGGCCTGCTGTACCAAAAGCAAGTGCTACTGCAAATCTGTCTTTGATTTCTTCGTCATTCCCCTCAATTTTTAATAATTCTGGCTTTAAATCTGGATCATCAAGATCAGCTGCAAGCCAACGCTTATATTCATCATTGTACATAATTATTTCTCCTCCATATGTCCTTAACTGTTATAATTTTAAGTTTTCCGGTTAGTGGTGTCAACCTAACCTTAGGCTTTGTCAAATAAGGAGATTAGATATAGTGAACCTGCTAAGCATACAACATCAGACTGATTTTTTATATCTTCAATGGTAGATTTTGAATCTAGAGGCTCGGCTTCAATTCCTCTTTCCTGTATCATCCCCGCCAGCGCCTGTGGCTCCATAGTCCTTGGATTTGGCACCGCCACCGTGTAACACTTCTTCATAATAGGCGCAAGAGTATCTAGTATCACATCCACTTCTTTATCTGCAAGTATTCCAAGTACAAACGTTATCTTTTTACCTGGAAAATAAGTTTCCAAGGATTCTCGCAAAACCTTTGCTCCCTGGCGATTATGCCCGCCATCAATCACCACAGGCGGTTTGTCTGATAGCAATGTGAAACGGCCAAACCACTTCGTATTTGCGATACCTTTTCTTATGGACTCCTCAGTAATATGGCATCCCGTCTCCATAAGCTTTCTTGCTGCTACAATTGCCACTGCGGCATTATCTATCTGATATGTCCCAAGCATTGTAGTTTCATATTGGAGTCCCTCTGATACACCAAAGCGCTGACCATGGATATCTCTTGAAATAATCTGCGCTGGTTCTACAAAGTCCAACGGTGCATTTACTGATTGGCAGGTATCTCTTAGCACCTTCTGAACCTCAGGCTCCTGGGTAGCACTTACAACTGCTGTACCAGGCTTTATGATTCCAGCTTTTTCAGTAGCTATTTCCGTTAACGTATTTCCAAGTATAGTCATATGGTCGTAGCTGATAGGGGTGATGATAGAAACAAGTGGAGCCAGTATTACATTTGTTGTATCCATTCTGCCACCCATGCTTACTTCTAAGAGCACAATCTCACAACCCTTTTTCAGGAAATACATAAATGCCATAACAGTCAAAAATTCGTATTCGCTAACAAAGACTCCATCTGCTGCAAGTTCATCGTAGGCTGGCTTTACCTCTGAGAACACCTTAGCAAATTCTTCATCAGAAATATCGATGCCATTTACCTTGAACATTTCGTTATATCTATATAAAAACGGTGAAGTAAAGGCACCCGTAACAACGGATGCCTCATTTAAAATACTTGCTAAATAAGATGTTGTGGAACCTTTTCCATTTGTTCCAGCTATATGGACATATTTTAGTTTATTCTGAGGCTTGTCTAGTTTTTCCAAAAGCATTAATTCTGCATCTAAAGAGAAATAATCCTTCTTGGCTCCTCCACCCTTGGGTGGAATAAAATGGGGCATGTTTTTGAAAAAGTCTATTGCCTGAGAATAACTATATTCCTTCATTATCTTGCGAATTCTCCTATTCTTGTTCTGCCAAATGCTTTGACGATTGAATAATAAATCACTGACATAATAGGAATCATGATAAGTTCCTTTGGAAGTCGTGCCATGATTGTTGCAAAATAACCGTTCTGGAAATATAAAACGTCCAGCCAGTAGCTGTTTAATATAATTCCAACTACTATAGTGTAAACAACCTGAGTTGCCAACACTCTTGCAAATGTAATCTTTTTGTTGTGTAGCATTAGTCCAAAGATAATACCACCAACTATACTGCTAAATGTGAATCCTGGGAAGAATGGACCAGTTGGCTTTACAAGATATCCTCCGATATCTGTAATTCCTCCTACAACTCCTGCTACAGCAGGGCCAAAGAGCTGTCCAGCCATCTCAATTGGCAAAGCGCCAAATC
Organism: Pseudobutyrivibrio sp. JW11; assembly: GCF_900115355.1. NCBI lineage: Bacteria > Bacillati > Bacillota > Clostridia > Lachnospirales > Lachnospiraceae > Pseudobutyrivibrio > Pseudobutyrivibrio sp. JW11. The sequence continues at coordinate 5,516 of NZ_FOWB01000015.1, forward strand.
TGATTTCTATCAGCTGATTGATTGGTATTTTGAAAAATCCCAGTACAATTCCTAGTGCTGATAACATGGCTGCAGCTGTAAGTGTTTTTGTGTTAGTTAGTTTCTTCATAAAAAATACACCTCCTTTGCAGTCTCCTTTTGTCTACAATGAAGGTGTATGTAACCTCGTATGTAGCAGCGGGATGCGACCATAAAACCGCGGATAATCCTTCGTCCATCTGCCAACTCCCTGTGCAAACGGCACTTAACGCTTTACAGTCTACTCTGCATTTCTTGTTAATAGTTGCCTAGATTATATGTGTATTCCACATAAATAGCAATACCTATTACAGAAAAAATCTCTTTCCCGTAATAGGTATAAATTATAGCCAATATTATTTTAATTTCTCAATTACATCCAAAACGATTGCAATTGACTGCTCTGCAGCTTTACCTGCAAATGTATTGTAATCCATTGCACTTCCATCTGCATCTGAAATAGAACGGATAAGTGTAAATGGTACTTTGTTTACGTAGCATGTTTGAGCAATGCTTGCGCCTTCCATATCTGCTGCGATTGCGTCAAATCTGTTTCTGATTGTCTCACGCTGCTTGTTTGTATCTACAAATAAATCTCCTGAAGCAATAACACCAACCTCGTAATTGATGCCTCTTGCAGAAAGTACATCTGTAACATTCTTTCTAAGATCGGCATCTGCTTCAAAGTTGATTACATTGATACCAGAGATGAGTCCTAATGGATCACCTACTGCTGTTGTGTTCATATCATGCTGAACAGCTGACTCTGCAACTGCTACATCGAGTACCTTAAGTGTAGGTACAAGTGAACCTGCTACTCCGATATTGATTACATGGTCTACTCCAAAATGAAGCACCATAATCTCTGTACAAATAGCAGCGAATACCTTACCGATTCCACTAACTGCTGCAACTACAGGCACGCCGTTAACTTCACCTTCAATAAAGTTTACACCACTGATTGTTGATGTCTTTTGATTCTTAATGCTTGGCTTGAGATTCTCAATCTCAATCTGCATAGCACCGATAATTCCTAATTTCATCTCTATCCTCCTAGTATTTCTCTCGGCAGTTACAGCTACAAGCCTTATTATTTCTCCGCTCGACTACATGTCTCGCTTGAGAAATCTAAGAGCTTGCTGCTTACTGCCTATTTTTACTCTGGGTATGTGAATTCCATATTTGACCATGAATTAAGCACGTCCAAGTAACGCTGGCACTCTGTTTTAGCGAGCTGAATATCCAGATTCTCATAGTGGCCACACTCAATTGCACTCTTTCCGAATACGTCTCCCTCGTGGTCTACTGTCTGCTTGAAAACTTTTTTAACTACTTCGAATGTCTTTTTAGAATCTACTCCCTTAATTACAAGATAGAATCCAGTCTGGCATCCCATTGGTCCAAAGTAAATTACATGGTCTGCGATTTCTGAGTTACGCATATATGTTGCAATCATATGCTCCACTGAATGCATAGTCGCATTATCCATATAATCACCTGCGTTTGGCTTACGAGTGCGTAAATCGTATGTGATTATATCTCCATCATCTACACGTGAAATGTAGAAGCCTGGAGTAAGTACATTATGGTTAATTGTAAAACTTTTAATCTTTTCCATTTTAAACCTCGTTTTAATTATTATACACAATAGCCTGTGCCAGCTTATTTGCAACATCCTCACCCTTGAATGTCTTTACAATCTCAAGTGCGAATGGAATTGCTGTTCCCATACCACGGCTGGTAATGATGTGACCATCGTGGCAAACACTGTCAGTTGAAACATTTGCCCCTAACAAATCCCCTTCCATTCCTGGATAGCATGTAGCTTTCTTTCCTTCAAGAAGTCCTGCCTTGCCAAAAACTGTTGGCGCTGCGCAAATAGCTGCAAGCCCCTTCTTTGAAGTGTTAAATCCATGTATCTGATCCATGAGAGGCTCACAAAGCCCAAGATTTAATGTACCTGGCATTCCGCCTGGAAGCACTATCATATCTGCTTTTTCAAAGTCAGTATTTTCTATCAGCTTATCACAGTATGTTGTGATTCCATGAGCTCCAGGAACCTTTTTGTTGCCTGTGATAGAAACCATGTCTATTTCAATATCAGCACGTCTCAGAATATCAACAACTGTAAGTGCTTCTATTTCCTCGTGGCCTTCCGCCATAAATATAAGAACTTTGCTCATATCCGTTACCTCCCTGCTATTATCATATCAACTAAAATCTATGATAACACAAAAGAAGCCGAATTTCTCGGCTTCTTTTATCATCTATTTAATATTAAATTTATGCGTATGCATCAAATCGGCTTCCCGCCATTCCATAGCTAGCGCCTACACCTTTCATACTGTAGCTAGTATTGTTTGATGAGAACTGCATTGCTATGTTATTAAATTCATTTGAAACCTGAAGGGTTTTCTTTTGTCTCTCCAGTGGATCAATCTGAATCGCCTGGTCGTCTACATCCTGTACCTGGGCATTAGGGTACTGAACAGGAGATGCCCCATTCACCACTCCACTTTGCTTGGTAGACTCAGTATTGTAAACATCGGAAAAATCTGCATCATTATCAACTGCATAATTCATTGGCTGAACAGATGCTACATTTCCATATGAACCTATTCCCATAATTGGTGAAATTGCCATACTCATTCCCTCCGTGCTTTTTCATAATATCATGATTATGTTTTTCAAAACCAAAAATCACAATCTTTATAAAGTAAAATCACAGAGAATTCATTGATACACATGATGCCAAAATATGTAGCTGAAAGTATCTACTTTCGCTTTTATCTAAGGAATCCTGCCACAATTTGTTCTTCTGCCTCTTCTTCTGTAAGTCCTAGTGACATAAGCTTAATAAGCTGGTCTCCAGCAATCTTTCCGATGGCTGCCTCATGGATAAGTGCAGCATCCACATTCTTTGCATCAAGACGTGGAATAGCTACTACGTGTGCATTACCCATGATGATTGCATCACAAGCTGCATGACCGTTACATGCTGTGTTTCCTTCGATTGCCACCTCGAAAATCTGCTCAGAATCATCCTTTGCAACAGAACGAGAAACAACATCTGCGCTAGAGTTTTCACCATTAAGAACAACCTTATAGTCAGATGTGGCCTGCTGCTTACCATGTGTCATAAGAGCCTCATGAATAAGAAGTGTAGCTCCATCAGCAAGTTCAGCATAGTTTGTTCGAACTGTTGAATCAACACCCTTAATCTGAACCATCTCCATTTCTACATAGCTACCTTCTTCCTGGTAAACAGTAGTAACTGGATTAAGAATTCTTGCACCATTTCCATCGCCTTCGCCATAGTGCTTTTCTACGTATTTAACCTTGGCGTTTTTACCAACGTGGAATGTGTGAATACCATCGTGCTGTGAGTCCTGATCTCCGCAGTTGGAAATACCGCATCCTGCTACGATAGTAACATCAGCTCCCTCTCCAACATAGAAATCGTTGTATACCATATCCTTAAGTCCACTCTCTGTAAGAACTACAGGGATGTGAACGCTTTCGCCCTTTGTACCTGGCTTGATAATGATATCAATACCTGGCTTATCTTCTTTTGTAACGATGTCGATATTTGCTGTTGTATTTCTACCTGCGCTTGTACCGTTTGCACGGATGTTGTATGCGCCCTGTGGAATACCATCTAAATCAGCGACCTCATGTAAAATGTTCTTTTGAATTGCATCTAAAGCCATTACTGGTCACCTCCTAACTTTTCGCAAGCAATATTTGCTGCTGCAGATGTACCTAAAAGTTCAGGAAGGATTTCATCCCTTGGTCCCTGCTTCTTAACCTTACCATTTTCGATAACAACGATTTCATCGGCGATATTTAAAATACGCTCCTGATGAGAAATAACAATGATTGTTCCGTTGATTGTCTTACGCATGTTCTCGAAAACCTTGATAAGGTTCTGGAAACTCCATAAATCGATACCAGCCTCTGGCTCATCGAAAATTGAAAGCTTTGTACCACGTGCAAGAACTGTGGCGATTTCGATACGCTTAAGCTCTCCACCTGAAAGTGAGCCATTAACCTCGCGCTCAACATAGTCCTTTGCGCAAAGGCCTACTCGTGAAAGATATTCACAAGCTGCAGCAACTGAAATGTTTTCTCCTGCTGCAAGACGTAATAAATCAATTACTCTAATTCCTTTGAAATGAACAGGTGCCTGGAATGCAAAACTAATTCCACGCTTAGCTCTTTCAGTAATATTCTTCTGTGAAATGTCCTCACCATCAAGAATGATCTGTCCTGATGTAAGTTCATTTACACCCATAATAAGCTTTGCAAGTGTTGACTTACCGCCACCGTTTGGTCCTGTGATGACGATAAACTTTCCATCCTCTACTGTGAGATTAAGATTATCAATGATTTCTTTGGTAGTGTCACCCTCATCTTCAACCTTGTAACACAGGTTTTTGATTTCTAGCATATTTCTACTCCTAACTCTATAAAACTCTCCCTAACTACTATGCCAGTAGCAGTTAGGCACAACTAATTCGATTGCACAAAATTAATCGAGCCTTATTATATTACCACGTTTTGCTCTGTTTTTTTATTAAAAATTTATTAATAAAGGGCTACTGAGAAACATTCTCAGTAGCCCTACATTTTTCATTAACTAATTAATTGTTCGCTTTTTCCTTTTTAGCAATCATTGGTAAGATTACGCCAAGTGCTGCAAGCACGATTGGTGTAAGGATGTTAAGGAATGTGTTGAATAAATCTCCCTCAACATACATACCAAGTAAGCAACTAGCTGCTGTTACAAAGAAGCACCAGCATCCAGCAAAGATTGCAACGCCCTGATTCTTAACAAACTTGTACTCAGGATTGAATTTCTCACCAGCCTTACGGAGCATGATGTATGCGAAGAATACCCAAAGGTAACGAAGTGGCATACATACTGAGTTAAGCTTTGTAAGCTGCTTAAGAACTACTGCTGCACCAGGAACGAATGACTGGATAAGGATGATAGCACCTGAAAGAACTGCAACCATCTTGATACCATTTACATAAGCACCTGCATCGTTCTTCTTGAGAAGCTTAGATGGGATGAACTCTCTAGCATCCTCATTGTCAAGAAGCATACGAAGTGGAGCATCAATTGAAATAACAAGTGTTGAAAGCTGACCGATAGCATTGCAAAGTGCATATATAATCATGATTGAATTTCCAACATGATAGTACTGACCAAGCTTCTGGAATGCCCAGTATGAACCGTTTGAATTGTATGCATCAAAGTTTGCATTGATTTCAGCTGGATCAAACATCATTCCCATAGCGATAGTACCAAGAATAGCACATACCATAACCATGACAGCAAGTGTAATCATTGCCTTAGGGAATCCCTTTGAAGGGTTCTCTACCTTGTTAACATATGGGGAAATCTTCTCACATCCACCTACTGCAAATACAAGGATTGAAAGTGATGTGAAGTACTTAACATTAAACTGTGGAATAAGTGTCTGTCTTGTAAATTCCATTGATACATAATCAGCATGAGGATTGATTGCAGGTGCAGCAAACATCATGATGATGTAAAGAATTGACATAACAAACATTGATGTACCTGCGATTGTAGCAAGCTTCTTAAGTGGGTTAAGACCACGAGATGCTACGTAGCAGAATAAAATCAAAATAGCGAAAGTTACAAGCTGAACTGCAAGTGTTGGGAAGCTATCATAAGTTTCACCATTTCTGAAGATTGCCCAGCTAAGAGCCTTTAAGCCACCTGATGACTTAGAAGCGATGTAAGTGATGTGGCATGCCCAGTATGTCCAACCTGCATAGTAAGCTGCCTTTGCACCAGTTGTTCCGAAAATCCATGAGCTGACACCTCCGCCTGATGTCTTGAATGCTGAACCAAGCTCACCTACCATAAGTGCGTATGGCACGAAGTAGAGTGCAAACATAAGAATCCAGCTAAAGATGCTCTGGATGCCGTTAAAGTAGATAAATCCGTTTAAAACGTTTCCGAATCCCCATACAGTAGAAAACGCCATAAACGCAAGTGTAGACCACTTGATTTTTTTTGAATCCATTAATTAAATGTCCTCCCTTTTTTCTTTATCGGTTTAAAGCGAATATCAGTATTATACAGCATCTCTTTAAAGAATTAAATCAAGAATTAAATATTCAGACAATTCGCTTTAGTACTTTAAACGGCTCATCTATTTATTAAATTGTAATTATATAGTTTTTGTAGTCCACTGACTGCAATCCCAAACATCTGTGGCAAGGCCCTCATAAAACTCCGGCTCATGGCAAACCATAAGGATGCTTCCGTTGTATTCCTTAAGGGCACGCTTTAATTCATCCTTTGCATCTACATCCAAATGGTTTGTAGGCTCGTCCAAAAGGAGAAGATTTGTCTCGCGATTTAAAAGCTTGCAAAGACGAACCTTAGCCTGCTCTCCTCCTGAAAGAACTCTACACAAGCTTTCAATATGCTTTGTTGTAAGACCACATTTTGCAAGTGCCGAACGAACTTCATTTTGATTATATGATGGGAATTCGTTCCAGATTTCCTCTATGCATGTTGTGGAAATGTGCTGATCCATCTCCTGCTCAAAATATCCAATCTCCAAAAACTCTCCCTGATAAACTGTTCCAGAAAGAGGTGGAATCAAACCAAGAATACTTTTTAACAGAGTGGTTTTTCCTATACCATTTGCACCGGTAAGTACAATCTTTTGCTTACGCTGCATTTCCAGATTAAGAGGCTTTGAAAGTGGTTCATTTTTATCGTAGCCAATAATCAAATCCTTTGTAGAGAAGATTACACGGCTTGGTGTTCTTGCCTCTTTAAAATAAAACTCTGGCTTTGGCTTTTCTGCTGCAAGCTCAATGACATCCATCTTATCAAGCTTCTTCTGACGGGACATAGCCATATTTCTTGTGGCAACATTTGCTTTATTTCTTGCAACGAAATCCTTAAGCTCTGCAATTTCTTTCTGCTGACGGTTGTATGCAGCCTGAAGCTGACTTTGCTTCATAGCATATACTTCCTGGAATTTATCGTAATCACCAACATAACGGTTAAGCTGCTTATTATCCATGTGATAAATAAGATTGATTACAGAGTTAAGGAATGGCACATCATGGGAGATAAGAATAAACGCATTCTCATAGTCGTTCAAATATCTCTTAAGCCATTCAATGTGCTCCACATCTAAATAGTTTGTAGGCTCGTCCAGAAGAAGGATATCTGGCTTTTCCAAAAGAAGCTTTGCCATAAGCACCTTTGTACGCTGTCCACCTGAAAGCTCAGTAACATCTTTATCAAGGCCTAGCTCCAAAACTCCAAGGGCTCTTGCAACCTCTTCAACCTTTGAATCAATCATGTAAAAATCATGCATTGTAAGAAGATCAGCGATAGTTCCTGCCTCTTCCATGCGCTTATTCATCTCGTCATCGTCTGTGACCTCGCCAAGGCTAGCGTAGATATCATTCATCTCCTGTTCCATCTCGTAGAGGAAGTCAAATGCTGAGTGAAGCACGCTGCCAATTGTCATGCCCTTTTCAAGTACTGTGTGCTGGTCCAAATATCCAACACGAACCTTCTTCGACCATTCGATTTTTCCCTCGTCTGGCTGAAGCTTTCCTGTGATGATGTTCATGAATGTAGACTTACCTTCACCGTTTGCTCCAACAAGACCGATATGCTCGCCCTTCAATAATCTAAATGAAACATCTTCAAAAATGGCTCTATCTCCAAAACCATGGGATAAGTGTTCAACGTTTAAAATACTCATAAAAAACCTTTCTATCTCTAACCCTGCTTACGCATTCTACTTAAATATGATGAGGCGGCTGCCGCATAAGAACCGGCTGGCGCTTTTACCTCTGCCTTTATTGTTTCTTCTTTTTGCGGCCTCAGCTCATTTATAAATACTGATTGCTTATCAGTGTATTTGAAGATTGTGAGCTTTTCTTTTGCTCTTGTTATTCCTACATAAAAGATTCTACGCTCTTCTTCAAAGTTTTTCTTGTCTTGAGCTGTTGCCCTTGAATTAGCCCTAATGACCTTATTAGGGAAAACTCCATTTATTGCATCTATTAGAATAACATTCTCATATTCCAAACCTTTGCTGGAATGAATCGTTGAAAGAATGAATTTGGCGCCTGGTGTATATTGCTTTTCCTGAAGAATCATTCTGAGCTCATTCAATCTATTCAGGAATGATGGAATATCCTTTTCCTGCTTTGCTATCATCTTTAATATAAAGACTTTGTTGTTATCTATGTTATTGGAAATGAGGTATTCCCCGTAGCCCATAAACTTTTCGATTCGATTTATGGCCTTATATGGGTTCTCACTGGCCATGTTCTTAAAATGAGTTCTAAGGGATCTGCAATTTCCAAGCACATGTCCATTAAGATTTAGAAGCTCTGCTGCATCTAGTATTCCTGAATGATTTCTCTCTGCAAGCTGACACATTTCAATTGCATCTTTCTTACTAAGGTAAGTCTGGAATTTGAAATATATCTTCATAAATATTTCTTCATCCATAGGAACAAATGCAAACCTGAGCATGTTTACTATATCTATCACCACTCGATTTGTGAAGAAGGCCATATCCGCATTTTTTATGTTGTATGGAACGCCTTCTCTTTCCAACAAATCTACAAGTGGTAAAACACTTTCATTATCTCTGTATAAAACAGCTGTCTTTCGTTTTATTTCTTTTGCCAAGCTAAGTAAATAAGAATACTGCTTCTCACGTCCAAGTTTTACGAACTCAATATCTGTTGATGCCGCTTTAGTTGCACAGATGTGCTTTTTATGTCTGTCTTTGTTGTGCTGGATGAAAATATCCGCCGCCTCTACTATTCTTGCGTTAGAACGATAATTTTTATCCATCACAAGAACCTTTGCTCCTGGATGCTCGTTTTCAAAGTTAAGAAGTGCGTCAGGATATGCCGCTCTGAAGCCATAGATACTTTGGTCCTCATCTCCTACCATAAAAAGATTGCCCTTTGCACCTTCCAAAAGTGCAATAATCATATGCTGAATTTTTGATGTATCCTGAGCTTCGTCTACACAAATGTATCTGTAGATTTCCTGAAAATGATTAAGTACCACTGGCGAGCTCTTAAGCATTCTATATGCGTACATCATCTGGTCATCGTAGTCCATCATATTGCGCTGCTTAAGCTCATTATTATAGGTCTTGTATATCTTTATTAAATCAATCCCCTCATCTTTACCAAGCTTCTTAATCTCCTCATCAGAAAGGTACATATTTTTGCAATATGTGATAAGGGTTCTAACTCCTTTGATATCACTGTCTGTTGGGTATTCTCCAACTACATTTACATATATATTTGTCAGAAGCTGTCCTGTGAACTTTTCATCGGTACATAATTCAAATGGATCTTTTCCAATCATTCGACCATAATACGCAATTATCTTTGCACATATACCATTGATGGTTCTAAACTCTAGCCTGTCAGCTAGCTCTGGACCGAATATACTTATAAATCTTTCAGACATATCCTTTGTGGCTGCCACGGTGTAAGTAAGGGTTAAGATATTTTCCGGTGCAATGTTCTTGCAATAAATCATATACCCCAGTCTGTTTACCAAAACTGTGGTTTTTCCACTTCCTGGCACAGCAAGAAGCAGCACAGGCCCTTCTACTGTCTGTACTGCTTCTAATTGTGCAGGATTTAATTGTTTTGTGTATCTATCTAAAAACTCTTTTTCTGTCATATTACTCAAAATAAAAATCTATTGTTCCCATGCCATTGTCTACATTGGCTGTAACAAGTGGCAATGATGTATCATTAGAACATTCTCCATGCATATTAATCTTGCCCATGCCATTATCACAATTGAAACTTACTCTAAAGTCCTTTGGCATGTATATTGTAAGGGCACCTAAGCCATTATCGATATTAAGTATTGCTCCTTCTGGATCAATTGTACAGTTATTGAGATATACTGTGAGCTGTCCAAGAGCATTGTCAATATTACCGCATTTAAGATTTTGTACATTTACATACTGACTCTTTGACCCCATATTGTTATCCAAATCAAATGTGCCGTCGCCTTCTGAATATTCATCACTCATAGAACCATCTACGGCTTCATGGCACTTATCTTTAATAACACTAATCTTTGGCTTTTTATCGAATATCAAAGAAAAACCGATACCAATCAAAACAAATGCTAAAATAATGACAATATAACTAACATTTTCAAGGCCAAGCTCTTTTTGGAATAAACATGCTGCTATACCCATTGGGAAGAATACACCAAAGAAGCTTTTTTCCATAAGTGCTTCGATAACAACTAGTGCAAGTATAATGCACATTCCTATTTTAACCAGTGGAAACGCTGTAAACGCTCCTGTTTTGCTAAGTAATAAACAAACAGCAAATGCAATTATTGCAAGACCTCTTGCTATAGCTTTAATTCTATAATCTTTCATCTTTTTATCCTCTTTTCATCCATGATTTCTAACAGTGCTTTAATGTAGTTTCTTGATGCATAAGCTTTTTTAGTGGCATTTCTAAATGAAATCTCACTTGCTCCGGTGATATTCTTCTTAATTGATGAAATCAACTCCGTATTTACGATAGTTGATTTAGACACCCTTAAAAAATATCTCGGGAGCATTTCTTCAAGCTCATATAGTTTTTGTCTAATCCTGTAGATGGATTTCCCCGTGTGGATTGATATGTAGTTGCCATCAGCCTCCATGAATAATATTGTTTTGACTTCCACATAATACTCCGTGTCATCAATATAGGCTGATATTTTCTGTCCCCCAGTCTGCTTGTTTGACAACAGTCGCTGCAGCTCTAATATCTCATCTGTTATCTCACGGCAGTGAATGGTTATCATATCCTGCTGTAAAGAATCATCTACGTCAATATTTATCTTCATAACTATTGGCGCCTCCTATGGTTTATATTCTACATATCTGATACTTCAAAACAACAATTTGGGATAAGAGGTGAAATATTGTTTATGACGAGTTAAAAATCTTCGAGATCTGTAACCTCATCAACAAATATCTCATTATTTTCGATTGGTTTCTTTTTAGTTTTCTTTGGTTTTCTTTTGCTAAAATAAGCCTCTACCACGAAGTGCAAAATAAAGATTGCGACTATAATGTATAGGTGGCAGAAGAAGATATTTGTAATAACTCCATTATGCTTTAACAAATAAGCTGATGAATATCCCCATAGGCAAAGTAGTCCGAGGAATGTAAGTCCCATAATCATGATGGGTATATTCTTAGCAGCATCTTTTATGCAGTTCAAAAAATCTTTGAAGCTGGCATCAAAATATACAAATCGGCCTATCATCAAGGTTAAGAAATAGGTTATGAACATATCATAATTATTATCTTCATATATAAACTTAATATAGCAGAAGATGATAATCATATAGAGCATTCCTGTAAGTCGAATAGACGCCATCTCACTTTTATTAAGACGTTTCAGCTTCACCAAGACATGGTCGCAAAATGTATTCAAAAGGATTGATATTATCATGAAAACTAACAATAAATAATCCTTATAGCTAGACCAAAATACAAAAAAAGGTCCTGCGGTTACGAATCTATTGATAAGATAATATGCTGCCATAAATCCTATGATGCTTCCGCCTGAAAAAATCAGCTCATAGAACCTTTCTGTCAAAGAGAAAAACTCATGCTGCATCTTACGAGGATTTTTGAAGCGTCCCTTTGAGTAAATATAAAATACAGCATATACAACTGCTAGTAATACCAATGCTAATACTAAGAAAATAATACAATCTGGTAATGTAAAATAATGCTTTACATATTCTGCGTAACTCATATTCAGCCTCCATTATTTACAAATAACTCATATTACGTTTCAAACATTTTAAATTTTATCAAACCTCTACCTATTTTTAAATGTTACTTATTGTTAGAAATAATTCAATTTATGCTTTAATTTTTTATACTCTATTTACTTCAACGAGTTAAAGCGTTAAAATATCACTTAATTAATGCCTTGGTATAAGGTAAATAAACTAATAGGGAGTTCTTATATGAAACTAGTAAAAGCGTATAATAGCGTAAGTCTTATTATTAGGATTTTATGCGGATTATTGATTGGTGCAGTCCTCGGACTACTTTTTGATAATCTCCAGGTTGTTTCACTTTTAGGTACTATTTTTGTTGGCGCTTTGAAGGCTGTTGCACCTGTACTTGTATTCGTGCTTGTTGTATCTGCCCTCGCTCAGGGAAATGACAAGCTTGATAGAAGATTTGGACTTGTTATCATTCTTTACATGGCCAGCACATTTTTAGCATCAGTGGTTGCTGTTGTCGGAAGCTATGTATTCCCACAGACAATCATGCTTAGTGAAGCTGCCGAAGCAGACACTGTTCCAACAGGCGTTGGCGAGGTTCTTTCAAATCTTCTTGTAAACATGGTTGGAAATCCTATCGGTGCTATTGTAGATGGTCGTTACATCGGTATCCTTTTCTGGGCTGTTGTTCTTGGTCTTGCCTCTAAGAGAGTTGCCAGTGACAACACAAAGAAGGTAATGGAAGATTTTGCAAACATCGTTTCACTTGCTGTTAAATGGATTATCAATCTTGCTCCATTTGGTATCATGGGACTTGTTTATTCAAATGTTTCAACAAATGGACTTGCAATCTTTACTGACTACGGAAAGCTGTTAGCTCTTTTAGTTGGATGCATGCTTGTTGTTGCACTTGTAATTGATCCACTTCTTGCTGCTATCGTACTTCGCACAAATCCTTATCCACTTGTATTCAGATGCCTTAAGGAATCAGGTGTGACTGCTTTCTTTACTAGAAGCTCTGCTGCAAACATTCCTGTAAATATGGAGCTTTGCGAAGCACTTGGCATGGACAAAGAAATGTATGCTGTATCAATTCCTCTTGGCGCTACAATCAACATGGACGGTGCAGCTATCACTATCGCTGTTATGTCCCTTGCTGCTGCCAATACTGTTGGTATCCACGTATCATTTGCAACAGCTCTTATCCTTGCATTCATTGCTACTCTTGCAGCTTGCGGTGCCTCTGGTGTTGCTGGTGGTTCATTACTCCTTATACCAATGGCTTGCTCATTATTCGGAGTTAACGCAGATGTTGCAATGCAGGTTGTTGCCGTAGGCTTCATCATTGGTGTAGTTCAGGATTCTGTTGAAACTGCTCTTAACTCTTCAGGCGATGTAATGTTTGCGGCTACTGCAGAATACTCACAGTGGAAGCGTGATGGTAAATCTCTTCCAACATTCCTTGGTGGAACTACTAAAGTTGATATCTAATTCTGTCTAGATATATTAAAAGCTCACCCCTTTATGAGGTGAGCTTTTTGCTTTTAAAATAAATCTAACGAACTGTCTAAATAGATTTCTTCTCTGACTACAAGCTGATATTCTGGCTTAACCATGTAATAGAGAATGAATTCTAATACTATTGCACTTCCAAGGCTTCGTCCTTCTATTTTATAATTTGAAAATCCCATCGGCATATATGTGTTTTGGATATCCTCAATACTAATAAAGCCTGGATTTTTCATGGCATCTGAGAATCGATAGCCTCTTTTTGCCTGAGGAGATTGGCATATATGATCCTCGCAATCCTCTCCAAGACTTTTTCTGCTAACATTCTCATAGCATTCTTTTCTATCTGTGCAGCCAAATGAACAGCATTCATTGCACAGAAATTCCACTTTGTCTTTCTGAATTGTGGATAACTGCTCCAGTTTTTCAAAGGACTTGTTCAAACGAAAGTCTGGAACAACATATTTGAATTCATCTCTATTAAGTTCTGCTTCTAAATCTTTAAAATCTGTTAGAACTTTTGTAGTTGATGACACAAAATAATACTCTGGATAGTTTTGCTTTATGTAATCCATAAGTAAATCTGAGTATATGATAATACCGTTTTGGGTACCAGTCTTTTCAAATAGCTCACACAGCCTGTTGCATCGCTTGTCATCTAGATGCTCTTCTCTGATTAGTGAATTGCTAAAGGTCAGTCTTGCCGATATGCCATATTCTCTAAGCAGCTTGATTACATCAGTAGCCTGTTCGTCTCCAAATCCAACACGGCCGCCGCCCCATAGGCAATCTGCTGGAGCACCATAGATTGAGCCTATTTCACACCAGTCATAAAAATACTCTCTATGATTTTTGAAGAGTGGTAAAAGAACCTTGTAGAATTCATAAAACTCAAACAAGCCTGGTAAATGATAATATGCTTTCATTCTTGCTCCTAACATGATTTTCTATGGCAATTATATCATTTATTTAGCTTATTCTTGTGTAATATTTTGTATCATCTTCATGATGTATATATGCTCCGTTTGCAAGCTGTGCTTTAAGACTTGGTGTGTTGTCTTTGTTTACTGATAAATAAACCTCTTGTATATCCTTCTTTCTAGCTTCCTCAAGGGCTAGCTTTAATCCCTTTGTAGCATATCCCTTGCCTCTATATGCTCTTCCTACGCCATAACCAATGTGGCCTGGGCCTTCCCTAAGAGCATCGTTCAAACAATGTCTAAGGTTAAAGATTGCCACATACTTATCCTCATCCTCTAAAACAAATGTAGTATCTGGCACAAATCCTTCAGGAAGATTCTTTCCCATGGACCAGTCTCTTTTTATCTCTATCCATTCAAGGAATTTGTCATAATCGTAGCCATATACCGGATTCAAGAAGCCATTCTCATCTGCCTCAAATGTCATAAACAACTCGTAAGACTTTTTGTAGTCTGAATCCTGTACTCTAATTAGTTCCATAAGTGTATCCTCCTGTTGTAAATATAATATTGTCATATCAAATGATATGAAATAAAGGTGTCCGCCTTATTAGCAGACACCTTTACTATTTTGTGGAAGTATACATCTATATCCTTGAATAGTCAAGCTTTTTCCTAATATTTATAGATAGTCTTTTGCATTCGATGCATCAACACTTTCAAATGGAACCCAAAGATGTAATTTATCGCTTGAAATTGTATCAAAATCACTAATGGATCCGCCATTTGCAAGTTCTATTGCCGCCTTTGCTGCCTCAGCTCCCTGTGGTGCTGCTGGCTGATATACTGTAAATACCATCTCTCCGTCTATAATAGCCTGGCAACCATCCTGTGTAGCATCAACACCTAAAATTGGCATATCACTAAGATTAATATTATTATCCTGACACGCTTGGATTGCACCTCTTGCCATGGCATCATTATTGCAAACTATTATGTCAAATTGTATGCCTTTGCTTACTGCAAAGTTTACATATTGTCTTGCAGTATTTGTATCAAAATCAGCAAAGTCTTCGAATACATAGTTTATCTTTTTACCACTGGCATTAAGGCCTTCCTTTAATGTTTTAGTTCTTCCTACTGTTGCAGAATGTCCATCAAGGCCCTTCAATAATAATACATTGATTTCATCCTTTGATGAAAACATATTTAAGATATACTCTGCCTGAAGCTGTCCGGCTACACCTTCATCTGAAGCGCAATAAATATACTTATCCTCTTTTAAAGTGGCATCATCAGGTGCATTATTACAGAAGATGATAGGTAAGTCCCCAGCTGCTGCCTCTAATTGTCTAGCAGTAGTTGCATCCTCTGCTATACACATTATTGCATCATAACCATTGCTTTGGGCCGACTTTATAGATTCTATCTGCTTCTCCAGAGAATTCTCTGCATAATCACAATCTACTGTAGCACCAACGCTCGATGCATATTCCTGGGCTCCTTCAGCTAATGTATCTCTAAATGCATTTCCTTCTTCCTGCGAATATGTAAACAGTATTTTTACACCACCACCGCCAGATGAACTGCCTTTTGAAGAAGATAATCCACAACCAGAGATGCATACTGTAACTAACAAAATTAGTGATAATATTTTCTTTCTCATCTCGATTACCTCCATTAAATCTTAAACTGGTGTACTTGTTTGTCTAATTCAACTGAGGTTGATGCTAGCATCTCAGATTCCTTAGCGACCTTCTCACTGTTGCTTGTCAGCTTAGATGACTGTTTAACAATTTCTTCTGATGTAGATAGGATAATATCGGCACTTGCTGCCTGCTCCTCTGAAATTGCAGCTACATCAGTTGCTACTGCATCTACTTCACCTACTTTCTCTATCATGTCAGCAACCATTTCATTAGTCTGCTGAATGTTCTGGTAAATTAATGAGAATGTATCAACGGCATTGTTAATATATTCGCTACTCTCATCAATACTCTTAACACTTTCTTCTGCCTTCTTTTCAGCATCTTTTACAAGATTATCAATTCCGTAAACAAGTTCTGTAATCTGCTGAACTGAATTTGTACTTGTCTGAGCTAGCTTACCAATTTCGTTTGCAACAACTGCAAATCCTTTTCCTGTTTCACCAGCTCTAGCTGCTTCAATAGATGCGTTTAATGAAAGAAGATTTGTCTCTTCCGCGATACTACCAATTAATTTAACAATTTCTGTAATTTCATTAGATGCTGTTCCTACGTCGTTAATAGCATTCTGCAAGTCATTAATTGATGAAATGATATTGCTCATTGCATCACTGACTTTTTCCATGTCCTTCTGACCCTTGTTTGCTACAGATACAGTTTCTGTCATTTGCTCGCTTACGCTTTCGCCATTTGTTCTAGTATCTGTTACAACCATTGCAAGAGTTGTTGCACTGTTGGCGATTTCATTGATTGAGCTTGCCAATCCATCAACAGTTTCATTCAAGCCCTGCATAGATGTTTCTTGCAATTTGGAAGCATCATACATTTCTCTTGATACTGAATTACTTTCATCTGCCTGATTATTAAGATTAACTGCAATATTTCCAATCTTGCTTATCAGACCCTGCATAGTTCCAGCGAAATCTCTGATTCCCTCTGACATTGATGTAATTTCATTATTTCCTTTGACTTCAACTTCCATTGTGAAGTCACCATTTGTCATTGTATTGATTACTCCTGAAAGCTTATTTACAGGATTAATTAAGATATGTACTGTTCTCTCGATTAATACAATCAATACAATTATTCCAACAGCTGCCAGAACTGCAAGTATTTTTCCTAATGTTCTAACATCGTTCAGAATAGTATTTGAAGGGACAAAGGAAACAAGGATCCAATCTGTACCACTTACCTCACAAAATGCTGTCATATTTCCATTGATTTCTTTTGTAGATAAATCTGCAGAATTAATCGAATCAGCTACACCACTATAGAACTTATCCGAGCTATAGTCTGCGATATTTGCGCCTACCTTTGTTGAATCTCTATTACTGATAATTGTTCCAGTTGTTGACTCTACCAGGAATGTCTCAGCGTTTTCCATTTCAACGTTGGAATTTACAATAACTGTTATTCTATCCAATGTTACATCAGCGCCAAGTACACTAATTCCTTCTCCAAAATTAAGCATACCTGTAGCACTTATTACATTTACGCCATCATTATTAACATATGGTTCGCCATATGCCATGTTGATTCGCGTAGAACCTTCCTTGTACCAGTTAGATTCTCTGACGTTACTTTCTGTCTTTGATGAGCCGGCACCAGTGATTAAACGGCCATCGCTTGTTCCAATATAGAATCCGTCAGCAAAAGTACTGTTATAGCCCACTGTACCATCCAATATCAGTTTTAATCTTTCCTCATCTGGAGTAGTACTTTCTATTGTGTTTTTAAAGATTTTGAAAGAATCCAAATTATCCTTCATCCATGCCTCAATATCGCTTTTCTGGCTTCTAATGGATGTCTGTAATAATTCCTCAGCTTCCTTCCTTAAACTATTAGAAGAAATCTGATATGAGATTAACACTAAGCCAATCATCATAACCGCTACTATTGGAATAATAATAACTAGAAGATTAAACTTGATGGAACCTCTTCGTTTTGTTTTTTTAAGCCCTTCCATTGCCCCCTCCTTCAAAATTATTCTTATATCACAATATATTTAATAATGATATTGCATATTCCTTGATTCTAGTTCTTATGATACACAAATATTATTAATTTTCTGTGTCTCTTTGATGTAAATATGTATATTTATCAATAAAAAAAGCCCTCCGAGGAAAATTCCTCGAAGGGCATAACTTTATAATTTGGGGTACCAAAACAGTACCATTAACTATCTTTAACTTACAATGAATTCATAATCATTGAAAAAGTATAATACAATTTTTCAACATCTGTACAACCTGTACGCATCATATAATCAAAGTCTTCATATTCTCTTCTAGCAATTTCTGACGGAATCATCTTATAAGCTTCTTTCATATTATCTTTACGACTTCTTACATATTCCAAAGCAGCTTTGTTTAGATTATAAAAAAATAAATCATCTGAAATCGTTCTTATCTCACCATCACTTAAATGATATTGTTTTGCATAGTATTTTAATAATTCATGTATTACATTGTATTCATAGATATTACTGTATTTCGCAATTATCCGCTCCGCCTTCACAATATAGTAATCGTTATTTTCTACAGCAGAAGACAATATCATAAAACGATAATATTTTTTCATTATCTTATTCAGATTCATATTATCATTTCCGATGGGTCTTTTATCCGTTATTTTTTGTATATTCTGTAAAATAACAGTAAAAAATGCAAGCCCCATTAAGCCTATATAAATATAAACTATAACCATGACCAATTACCTTTTATCAATAATAAGGACTAATATTTTTATATTCCTCTGTTATCTCATAACTATAATAAACATTTTTTCGTCTTCTCAAACATAATTTTACTATTTCCATCATTGCACCAGGAGATAACATGATTTCATTATAAATAGCGTTTGCATGATCTGATAGCTTTTTTTCTGCATATTGCTTGCAAAACATTTCCCAATCTATAAGAACCACATTTGGCATCTTTAATTCCTTTAAACCATTCTCAAAATAATATTGAGTACAAATTATTGTAAATAATACTTCCGCTTCATCATTTATAACTCTTCTTATACTATTTTCCAAAGTTAATTCTTTTTTTAGATATAATTTTGCTTGTACACGTACAATATATGAAATAGCTAATCCAATAAGAGAGCCTACTATTGCAGTCATCGACTGTACACTACGATCTGGGCACACTAAACTCACTATAGTCACTGGCACAAATAAACCAATCCAAGGGGCAGCTTTTGCTATAACTGCATATCTATCAATTTTGTCTTCTATTTCTTTATTAGCTACCATATAATCATTTTCTTCCATCAACATACCTTTCTCAAATAATTAATGTGGAATTATATACTTTACAAATGTATATATTTAATGATTTTTCTATAAACTAGCATTTCTATTATACAACATATAACTTTATTTCTTTATCATTTTCTTTTTCATAATGATATGTTCAATCTCTAGCCAAGCTACCTCTGCAAATACATTATCATTAAAAAACAACTTGAAGCACACCACTACTATCTTGATTTATAAGAACACAAAACATAAACAGTGAAATAAATAGCATGCAGCCATAGAAAGGAAGTTTCTTCCAGGCCTATGATTCCATTCTGTGACACTAGTTAATTCATCTTCGCTTGGTGTTTTTCTCCAGTGTTTATTGATACTGGCTTTTTACTCTTGTACTGCTGAATCCCCAATATAATAAATATCAGCGAAACAAAAAATGATATTGCTAAATAAATAATTGTACCTGCCATATCTATTTCTCCCATAGACATGCAAATATTCTACCAAGGCACAAAAATAACCGCCGAGGAAAATCTAGGAATCCTTTTTTTAATTCTCTCAATGTTTTTGATTTTAATATCTTTGTTTTTACATATTTTAGAATCAATATAGCATCATAGATTCACATTACTGAATAAATTTCTTCGATTATGGGTGACTTGTACTCAATGTATCTATCAATATCATTTGGATATAGACTTGCTGCCTCCAATTTAGCATTTCCATATTTTACTCTAGCATCCTTATGTCGTCTTAAATAATCTCTAAATGCAAGATGTCTTTTTAGCTCTGGCGAATCCTCTGGACATACATATAAGTGATGCATCTGCAGATGTTCCTTCCCATCATATGTAAATGCCTCACGTCCTTCAATTCCTAAGTTACCTTCATGAACATAACCAATACTTTTTAATCCATCAATTGCTCTTTTAATATCATCAGACTTAACCACTATATCAATATCTATAATTGGCTTCGCTGCTAGCCCTTCAACAGATGTACTACCTACATGCTCTATTGCAATTGCTAAAGAACCAATAACCTCTGATATTTCCTTCTTTATTTCTTCAAAATCTTGCTTCCATTTTTTATCATACGGAAGCACTATCACATGCTCTGTTCTCATATTTCGTCCTTTATTATAAAAGAGAGCTCACGCATGAACTCTCTGGACTGTGGGCATCTCGAGTCGAGCTTCCACAGCTCATCCATTGTCTATAATATACAGACATTCAATTCATTTTTCAATATATTTTAACTTTGCTTCCTAGCTGTTCATTGTAATTGTCTGCAATCATTCGATATCTGAAATTTAATATATTATCACATGAAAAAAGGCTCCCGAGGAAATCCTCGGAAGCCTTGATTTTACTATTTGGGTTGGGCTGTTCAATTAATATTCTTAATTGATTTTTTCATTTTATCTCCTAAATATAGAAGTATAGCGCTCGTTCGCTCGCAAATTCAGATTGCTTCGCAATCTTCATGTTCGCGTCTGTCGCCGCAAACATTTATGAAATAAAAAATGCTCAGCTCCAAGCAAGCTTGTGCTGAGCATTTTAGTTATTTCATCAAGAATTTGCTTCTCGTCACTCGCGACTATTCGATGATTGTAGCAACACGACCAGAACCTACTGTTCTACCACCCTCACGGATAGCGAATGTAAGACCCTGCTCCATAGCGATTGGGTGGATGAGCTCGATTGTCATCTCTACGTTATCGCCAGGCATGCACATCTCTGTACCTGCTGGAAGCTCGCAAACACCTGTAACGTCTGTTGTTCTGAAGTAGAACTGTGGACGATAGTTGTTGAAGAATGGAGTATGACGACCACCTTCATCCTTTGTAAGAACGTAAACCTGAGCTGTAAACTTTGTGTGGCATGTTACAGTACCTGGCTTAGCAAGTACCTGTCCACGCTGGATCTGGTCACGGTTAACACCACGAAGAAGTGCACCGATGTTATCACCAGCCTGAGCCTCATCAAGAAGCTTACGGAACATCTCGATACCAGTTACAACAGTCTTCTGTGTATCTTCCTTGATACCGATGATTTCAAGTTCGTCGTTAAGGTGAAGAACACCACGCTCTACTCTACCTGTAGCAACAGTACCACGACCTGTGATTGTGAATACGTCCTCTACTGGCATAAGGAATGGCTTATCTGTCTCACGCTGTGGATCTGGGATGTAAGAATCAACAGTATCCATAAGTTCCATGATCTTGTCGCCCCACTCGCCGTTTGGATCTTCAAGAGCCTTAAGAGCTGAACCCTTAATGATTGGACAATCATTGAAGTCATACTCCTCAAGCTGCTCTGTAACTTCCATCTCTACGAGCTCGATAAGCTCCTCATCATCAACCATATCACACTTGTTAAGGAATACAACGATGTAAGGTACACCTACCTGACGTGAAAGAAGGATGTGCTCCTTTGTCTGAGCCATAACACCATCAGTTGCAGCAACTACAAGGATAGCGCCATCCATCTGAGCAGCACCTGTGATCATGTTCTTTACATAATCAGCATGGCCTGGGCAGTCAACGTGTGCATAGTGTCTCTTCTCTGTCTGGTACTCAACGTGAGCTGTAGAAATTGTGATACCTCTTTCACGCTCTTCTGGAGCCTTATCGATGTTCTCGAAATCTACCTTAGCGTTACCAGCAACACGCTCAGCAAGTACCTTTGTGATAGCTGCTGTAAGAGTTGTTTTACCGTGATCTACGTGTCCGATAGTACCGATGTTACAATGTGGTTTGGTTCTGTCAAAATGCTCTTTTGCCATTTTTAAAAATCCTCCTTAATATACTGCCCCTATTTGGGCAAAGTTAGTTCTATACTCTCAGTATCTCGATTATATCGAAAATACTGAGAGTTTTCAACTATTTATGTTTTATTTTGCGTGGTTAGAGATGATCTGCTCCTGAACGTTCTTTGGTACTGGCTCATACTTCTCGAAGAACATTGAGTAGTTACCACGTCCCTGTGTAGATGAACGAAGCTCTGTTGAGTATCCGAACATCTCTGCAAGTGGAACAAGTGCTCTAACAATCTTGCCGCCGCCAAGGTCATCCATTGACTGGATCTGACCACGCTTTGCGTTAAGTGATCCGATTACATCACCCATGTATTCCTCAGGCATTGTTACTTCAACCTTCATGATTGGCTCAAGAAGAACTGGAGCGGCCTTAGCCATAGCTTCCTTGAAGCACATTGAACCTGCAATGTGGAATGCCATTTCTGATGAATCGACTTCATGGTAAGAACCATCGTAAACGTCTGCTTCTACACCAAGAACAGGGAATCCGCAAAGGATACCAGCCTTAGCTGCTTCCTCGATACCCTCACCAACAGATGGGATGTATTCCTTAGGAATAGCACCACCAACTACTGAAGACTTAAATCTGAATGTCTCTTCAGCGTTAGCATCCATTGGAGTAAATCTAACCTTACAATGACCGTACTGACCACGTCCACCAGACTGCTTAGCATACTTGTATTCCTGATCAACTGCCTTTGTAAATGTTTCCTTGTATGCAACCTGAGGTGCACCAACGTTAGCCTCAACCTTGAACTCTCTAAGAAGACGATCAACGATGATTTCAAGGTGAAGCTCACCCATACCAGCGATGATTGTCTGGCCTGTCTCCTGATCAGTATGCTGACGGAATGTAGGATCCTCTTCAGCAAGCTTTGCAAGAGCTTCGCCCATCTTCTGCTGTCCAGCCTTAGTCTTAGGCTCGATAGCAAGCTCGATAACTGGCTCTGGGAATTCCATAGACTCAAGGATTACTGGATGCTGCTCATCGCAGATTGTATCACCAGTTGTTGTAAACTTAAGACCTACAACAGCTGCGATATCACCAGAGTAAACCTTGTCTAACTCTGTACGCTTGTTAGCGTGCATCTGAAGAATACGACCAACACGCTCCTTCTTATCCTTTGTAGCGTTAAGGCAGTATGAACCTGAGTTCAATGTACCTGAGTATACACGGATAAATGCGAGCTTTCCAACGAATGGATCAGCCATAATCTTGAAAGCTAAAGCTGCGAATGGCTCATCATCTGATGAGTGCTTCTCAACTGGGTTACCATCTAAGTCTGTACCCTGAATAGCTGGTACGTCTGTAGGAGCTGGCATGAACTCAAGGATAGCATCAAGAAGCTTCTGAACACCCTTGTTTCTATATGCAGATCCACAGCATACTGGGATAGCCTTACATTCGCAAGTTGCCTTACGAAGTACAGCCTTAAGCTCATCGATAGAAGGCTCCTCACCCTCAAGATAAGCCATCATAAGATCATCATCTAACTCACAGATCTTCTCAACGAGTTCTGTGTGATAAAGCTCAGCATCATCAGCCATATCAGCTGGGATGTCTGTGATAGAAATATCATCACCCTTATCATCGTTATAGATGTATGCTTTCATCTCGAAAAGATCGATAATTCCCTTGAAATCATCTTCCTTACCGATTGGAAGCTGAAGAACGATAGCGTTCTTCTTAAGTCTATCACGGATCTGATCAACAGCTCCGTAGAAGTTTGCACCAAGGATATCCATCTTATTGATGAAAGCCATTCTTGGTACGTTATATGTGTCAGCCTGTCTCCAAACATTCTCTGACTGTGGCTCAACGCCACCCTTTGCACAGAAGACACCAACGGCGCCATCAAGTACACGAAGGGAACGCTCAACCTCAACAGTAAAGTCTACGTGGCCTGGTGTATCAATGATGTTGATACGGTGCTCAAGAGCACCCTTCTTAGGCTTGCAGTTTTCCTGCTCAGTCCAGTGACATGTTGTAGCAGCTGAAGTAATTGTGATACCTCTCTCAGCTTCCTGCTCCATCCAGTCCATGGTTGCAGTACCTTCGTGAGTATCACCGATCTTGTAGTTAACACCAGTATAGTAAAGAATACGCTCTGTAAGTGTAGTCTTTCCGGCATCGATATGAGCCATAATACCAATATTTCTGGTACGCTCAAGTGGATATTCTCTTCCTGCCACTGTTTGTCCCTCCTATTAGAATCTGTAATGAGCAAATGCCTTATTAGCTTCTGCCATTCTATGCATTTCTTCTTTTCTCTTAACAGCTGAACCTGTGTTTCCAGCTGCATCCATGATCTCGTTTGCAAGACGCTCTTCCATTGTCTTCTCTGTACGTGTACGTGAGAACATTGTGAGCCATCTAAGGCCAAGGGCCTGACGACGATCTGGTCTTACTTCGATAGGTACCTGATATGTAGCACCACCGATACGTCTAGCCTT
The DNA here is from genome assembly GCF_900115355.1 of Pseudobutyrivibrio sp. JW11. Lineage (NCBI taxonomy): Bacteria > Bacillati > Bacillota > Clostridia > Lachnospirales > Lachnospiraceae > Pseudobutyrivibrio > Pseudobutyrivibrio sp. JW11. The sequence continues at coordinate 30,020 of NZ_FOWB01000015.1, forward strand.
TACCTCAAGTACAGGCATAACGTTGTTCATAGCTTCCTCGAAAACCTCAAGTGCAGGTCTTCCAGTCTTTTCCTCGACTTTGCCAAATGCACCATATACAATCTTCTGAGCTACACCCTTCTTACCATCAAGCATGATGTTGTTGATAAGCTTTGTAACTACTTTGCTATTGTATATAGGATCTGCCAAAACGTCTCTTTTTTGAGTATGTCCTTTTCTTGGCACGATACTTCCCTCCTTAACTAAAATTTGTTAGATCAACGGTACTCACAAATTTACTTGTGTTCATGCATTATTTATTCTATAGAGAAAAAATAACAACATTAACCAAATTTTTGTGATATACAATAAATTTCCTAAGCCTTTACGCTATTTTACTTAGCATCCTTAGGTCTCTTAGCGCCGTACTTTGAACGTCCCTGCTTGCGGTTTGCAACGCCGGCTGTATCAAGAGTACCTCTGATTACGTGATAACGTGTACCAGGTAAATCCTTAACACGACCACCACGAATCAAAACAACGCTATGCTCCTGAAGATTGTGACCTTCGCCTGGAATGTATGATGTTACTTCGATTCCATTTGAAAGACGAACTCTGGCAATCTTACGAAGAGCTGAGTTAGGCTTCTTAGGTGTAGCTGTCTTAACAGCTGTACATACACCACGCTTCTGTGGAGAAGAAGTGTTAGTAGGCTTCTTCTTAAGAGAGTTATAACCTCTCTGAAGTGCTGGTGCTGTAGACTTCTTTACAGATGTCTGACGACCTTTTCTAACTAGCTGGTTGAATGTTGGCATTCTTTTTTACCTCCTAATTTATTTCTTTACGCAAAAATAGGCATAAATATCCTATTAGCGCATGCTAGAACATTATATTTCCTTAATTTCATTATGTCAAGGTTAAAAATGTGAAAAAAAGACCCTGGCAATGCCAAGGTCTTTTATATATTTTGATTATTCTACATCTACAAGCTCATCTGAAAGTGCTTCTGCACCATTAGCTTCGCCTTCGAACTCTTCTGTAGACATTGCTGCATCTGCAAGCTGATTGTCTGTTGAAAGAGGAATGTTTGAATATCTCTTCATACCTGTACCAGCAGGGATTAAGCGACCGATAATAACGTTCTCTTTAAGTCCGTTAAGTGGATCAACCTTACCCTTAATAGCTGCATCAGTAAGAACCTTTGTTGTCTCCTGGAATGAAGCTGCTGAAAGGAATGAGTTAGTAGCAAGGGCTGCCTTTGTGATACCAAGGAGTTCCTGTGTACCAGTAGCAACTTCCTTACCTTCTGCCTCCATCTGCTCGTTAGCTTCTTCAAAGTCAAGCCAATCTACAAGTGAACCAGGCATAAATCCTGTATCACCAGCCTCGTCAACTCTGATACGCTTCAACATCTGACGGCAAAGAACTTCGATATGCTTATCGTTGATATCAACACCCTGTAAACGGTAAACACGCTGTACTTCACGGATGAGGTAATCCTGAACAGCTGACTTACCCTTGATTGCAAGGATATCGTGTGGGTTTACAGAACCTTCTGTAAGCTCATCACCAGCTTCAAGTTCCTGACCTGAAATAACCTTGATACGTGATCCGTAAGGAATTAAGTACTTCTCTACATCACCTGTTTCAGAGTTTGTAACAACAACTTCTCTCTTCTTTGTCTTAGAATCTTCTTCGATAGAAACTGTACCAGCAATCTCTGTGATGATTGCAAGTCCCTTAGGCTTTCTCGCCTCGAAAAGCTCCTCGACACGAGGAAGACCCTGTGTAATATCGTTACCAGCAACACCACCAGTATGGAATGTTCTCATAGTAAGCTGTGTACCTGGCTCACCGATTGACTGAGCAGCGATGATACCGATTGCTTCACCAACCTGTACAGCACGTCCTGATGCCATGTTAGCACCGTAGCACTTAGCACAAACACCAACGTGTGAACGACAGTTAAGTACGTTTCTGATCTTAACTTTCTTGATTGGGTTGCCCTTATCATCAACACCCTTTTCGATGATTGCAGCTGCACGCTTAGGTGTGATCATGTGGTTAGCCTTAACGATAACCTCGCCCTTAGCATCGCAGATTGTGTAGCATGAGAATCTACCAGTAATACGATCCTTAAGTGACTCGATTTCTTCACGACCATCCATGAATGCGTATACCCACATACCTGGAATCTCGCGATTTGTACCAGCAACACAGTCAGATTCACGAACGATAAGTTCCTGAGCAACGTCAACCATTCGACGTGTCAAGTATCCTGAATCGGCTGTACGAAGAGCTGTATCAGAAAGACCCTTACGAGCACCGTGAGCTGACATGAAGTACTCAAGTACATCAAGACCTTCACGGAAGTTTGACTTAATAGGAAGCTCGATAGTCTTACCTGTTGTATCAGCCATCAAACCACGCATACCAGCAAGCTGCTTGATCTGCTTTTCAGAACCACGGGCACCTGAATCAGCCATCATGAAGATGTTGTTGTACTTATCAAGACCATCAAGAAGGTCCTTAGTAAGCTCATCATCAGTCTCTTTCCAAGTATCAACTACTTCACGATAACGCTCTTCTTCTGTAATAAGACCACGCTTATACTGACGTGTAATCTTATCAACTGTCTCCTCAGCCTTAGCAATAAGCTCTGGCTTCTGAGCAGGTACTGTCATATCTGAAATTGAAACTGTCATGGCAGCAATTGTTGAGTAGTGGTAACCCATTGCCTTGATATCATCAAGAACTTCTGCTGTCTTTGTAGCTCCGTGTGTATTAATAACTTTTTCAAGAATCTGCTTTAACTGCTTCTTACCAACATGGAAGTCTACCTCTGGCAAAAGCTCGTTCTCAGGATTTGTTCTATCTACATAGCCAAGATCCTGTGGAATGATCTCGTTGAAGAGAAGTCTACCAAGTGTTGATGAAACATTACCTGTAACAACAGTTCCGTCAGCATGCTGCTTTGAAACACGAACTGTGATACGTGCATGCATTGTTAATGCATCGTTCTCGTATGCAAGAATTGCCTCGCTAAGGTTCTTGAAGATTTTGCCTTCGCCAAGCTCTTCTCTAGTATCACCTACAGACTTACCACGCTCCTGTGTGAGGTAGTAAATACCAAGTACCATATCCTGTGAAGGAACGGCAACAGGACCACCATCTGAAGGCTTCAAGAGGTTGTTAGGTGAAAGAAGCATGAATCTACATTCAGCCTGTGCCTCCTGAGTAAGTGGAAGGTGAACAGCCATCTGGTCACCATCGAAATCGGCGTTGAAAGCTGTACATACAAGTGGATGAAGCTTGATAGCTCTACCTTCTACAAGGATTGGCTCGAAAGCCTGAATACCAAGTCTATGAAGTGTAGGAGCACGGTTAAGCATAACTGGATGCTCTTTAATGACATCTTCAAGGATGTCCCAAACCTCTGGCTCAAACTTCTCTACCATTTTCTTAGCATATTTAATGTTGTGAGCCATTCCATTACCAACGAGCTCCTTCATAACGAAAGGCTTGAAGAGCTCAAGTGCCATCTCCTTTGGAAGACCACACTGGTAAATCTTAAGCTCTGGTCCTACGACGATAACTGAACGACCTGAGTAGTCAACACGCTTACCAAGAAGGTTCTGTCTGAATCGACCAGACTTACCCTTAAGCATGTCTGAAAGAGACTTAAGAGGTCTGTTACCAGGACCTGTAACAGGACGACCACGACGACCGTTATCGATAAGAGCATCAACAGCTTCCTGAAGCATACGCTTTTCGTTACGTACGATGATATCAGGAGCACCAAGCTCTAAGAGTCGACGAAGTCGGTTATTTCTATTGATAATACGACGATATAAGTCGTTAAGATCAGATGTAGCAAAACGGCCACCATCAAGCTGTACCATAGGACGAAGATCTGGTGGAATAACAGGGATAACTGTCATAATCATCCATTCAGGTCTGTTTCCTGACTCACGGAATGCCTCAACAACCTCGAGTCTCTTGATGATACGTGAACGCTTCTGGCCTGTAGCGTTATCTAATTCAATCTGAAGCTTTGTAGCCTCTTCATCAAGGTCAATGTCCTTGAGAAGCTCCTGGATAGCTTCAGCACCCATTCCTACTCTGAAGCCGTTACCATACTGCTCTCTAGCTTCCTGGTACTCAGCTTCTGTAAGAACCTGCTTATACATGAGAGCTGTCTCTCCTGCATCAAGAACGATGTATGATGCAAAGTAGAGAACCTTCTCAAGTGTCTTTGGTGAAAGATCAAGAATAAGTCCCATACGTGAAGGAATACCCTTGAAATACCAAATATGTGAAACTGGTGCAGCAAGTTCAATGTGACCCATACGCTCACGACGAACGCTTGCCTTTGTGATTTCAACACCACAACGATCACAAACTACACCCTTATAACGAATCTTCTTGTACTTTCCGCAGTGACATTCCCAGTCCTTGCTAGGTCCAAAAATCTTTTCGCAGAAAAGACCATCCTTTTCAGGCTTCAGTGTACGATAGTTGATTGTCTCTGGCTTTTTAACTTCGCCACGAGACCACTGTCTGATCTTTTCAGGTGAAGCCAATCCAATCTGTATTGCGTCAAATGCTATTGGTTGATATGTCGCTTCTTTATTCTCTGGCATTTTCTAGCTCCCTTCCTATTTATTCCTCATCAAAATCATCTGCTACATCTGCAAAATCATCATCTTCTTCAAATGCTGCATCATCTTCATCATCAACAAGATCTCCATCAGAATCAAACTTCTTTGTAGAGAATCCTGCCTGTGCGAATGAATTGTCATCCTCGAAGGCAAAGTTTCTATCGCTTCCAGCGATGATTGCATTGAGGTCTGTATTTCCATATTCACTTGTTTCCATAAGTTCAACTTCTTCACGATTTTCATCGAGAACACGAACATCAAGACCAAGTGACTGTAATTCCTTAAGTAATACCTTGAATGACTCAGGGATACCTGGCTCAGGGATGTTTTCACCCTTGATGATAGCTTCGTATGTCTTAACACGACCGATAACATCATCAGACTTCATTGTAAGGATTTCCTGAAGTGTGTATGATGCACCATAAGCCTCAAGAGCCCAAACTTCCATCTCACCGAAACGCTGTCCACCGAACTGTGCTTTACCACCGAGTGGCTGCTGTGTAACAAGTGAGTAAGGACCAGTTGAACGAGCATGGATCTTATCATCAACAAGGTGGTGAAGCTTAAGGTAATGCATGTGTCCGATTGTTACAGGACCATCAAATGGCTCACCTGTACGGCCATCGCGAAGCTGTACCTTACCATCACGAGAGATTGGAACACCCTTCCAAAGTGCACGATGTGCACGGTTTGTAGAAAGATACTCCATAACATCGTCGCGAAGAATATCAACGTACTTGTCGTAGAATGTCTCTTCGCCGTTTGTAGCTTCTTCCTTGTCAAATGGCATATTAACATAGTCATTTGCAAGCTCAAGTGTATCCTGGATATCAATTTCATTTGCACCATCAAATACTGGTGTTTCAATGTCAAATCCAAGTGCCTTTGCAGCAAGTGAAAGGTGAATCTCAAGGACCTGACCGATATTCATACGTGAAGGAACGCCCAATGGGTTAAGTACTATATCAAGTGGACGACCGTTTGGAAGATATGGCATATCTTCTACTGGAAGTACGCGGGAAACTACACCCTTGTTACCATGACGACCAGCCATCTTATCACCTACACCGATTTTTCTCTTCTGAGCGATGTAGATACGTACTGATTTATTAACACCTGGAGAAAGCTCATCGCCGTTCTCACGAGTAAATACCTTTGCGTCAACAACGATACCATAAGCACCGTGTGGAACACGAAGTGATGTATCACGAACCTCTCTTGCCTTCTCACCGAAGATTGCAAGAAGAAGTCTTTCTTCTGGAGTACGCTCTGTCTCTCCCTTAGGTGTAACCTTACCAACAAGGATATCACCTGCACGAACCTCAGCACCGATACGGATAATACCGCTCTCGTCAAGATCCTTAAGTGCGTCATCACCTACACCAGCAACATCACGTGTGATTTCCTCTGGTCCAAGCTTTGTATCACGAGCATCGATTTCGTACTCTTCAATATGAATAGATGTATAAACATCATCCTGTACAAGTCTCTCTGAAAGGAGAACCGCATCCTCGTAGTTGTAACCTTCCCATGTCATGAAACCGATAAGAGGGTTCTTACCAAGGGCAAGCTCACCATTCTTTGTAGAAGGACCATCAGCGATAACCTCGCCTGCTTCTACATGGTCACCCTTGAATACGATTGGACGCTGATTGTAGCAGTTAGACTGGTTTGAACGTGTGAACTTAAGAAGATCATACTCATCTCTTGTTCCGTCTTCGTCAGCCTTGATGATAATACGCTTTGTCTCTGACATCTCTACGATACCAGCGCGCTTAGCAACTACGCAGACACCTGAATCGACAGCTGTCTTTGGTTCCATACCTGTACCAACAACTGGAGCCTCTGTAGTAAGAAGAGGTACTGCCTGACGCTGCATGTTTGATCCCATGAGGGCACGTGTAGGGTCATCGTTCTGAAGGAATGGAATAAGGGCTGTAGCAACTGAGAATACCATCTTAGGAGATACGTCCATGTAATCAAACATAGTCTTATCGTACTCCTGTGTCTCCTCACGGAAACGACCAGATACGTTCTTTCTCATGAAGTGGCCTTCTGCGTCAAGCTTGACGTTAGCCTGTGCTACATGATAGTTATCCTCTTCGTCTGCTGTCATATAGATAACCTCGTCTGTTACGCGAGGATTCTCTGGGTCTGTTTTATCAATACGTCTGTATGGCGCCTCAATAAAACCATACTCATTGATACGAGCATAGCTTGCGAGAGAGTTGATAAGACCGATGTTAGGTCCTTCAGGTGTCTCGATAGGGCACATACGTCCATAGTGAGAGTAGTGTACGTCTCGAACCTCGAATCCGGCACGATCTCTTGAAAGACCACCAGGACCAAGGGCAGAAAGACGTCTCTTATGTGTCAACTCACCAAGTGGGTTGTTCTGATCCATGAACTGTGACAACTGTGATGAACCAAAGAACTCTTTGATTGCAGCTGTAACAGGCTTGATGTTGATGAGGTTCTGTGGAGAAATATCCTCAAGGTCACGAGTTGTCATACGCTCACGTACAACCTTCTCGAGACGTGATAAACCGATTCTGTACTGGTTCTGTAAAAGCTCACCAACAGCACGAATACGACGGTTACCAAGGTGATCGATATCGTCATCCTTACCAATGCCGTACTCAAGATGCATATTGTAGTTGATTGATGCAAATACATCCTCAACTGTAATGTGCTTTGGAATCAAATCAGCTACTGAACGCTCAATAGCATCCTCAATATCTTCTTTTGTTGTGTTTTCTGAAAGAATTCTCTCTAATACTGGATAGTATACAAGCTCAGTAATACCAAGAGCTTCTGCATCGATATCAACAAACTTTGTGATATCAACCATCATGTTTGAAAGAACCTTTACATTGCGTGTTTCAGTCTGGATGAATACATGAGTAACAGCTGCGTTCTGGATCTCATCAGCCTTCTCAAGTGTAATCTTATCTCCAGCCTTTGCAATAATCTCGCCAGTTGTAGTGTCAACTACATCCTCTGCAAGAATCTGACCTGCAATACGGTTGCGAAGCATAAGCTTCTTATTGAATTTATAACGTCCTACCTTTGCAAGATCGTAACGTCTTGGATCAAAGAACATACCGTGAATTAATGACTCGGCGCTATCCTTTGCAAGTGGCTCGCCTGGACGAAGCTTACGATATAACTCAAGTAAGCCTCCTTCGTAGCTACCCTGAGGATTCTTCTCAGTAATAGAAGGATCCTTTGCGAATGTAGCAAGAATCTTTGGCTCTTCGCCAAATACATCAATAATTTCCTGGTTTGTACCTAAACCAAGAGCACGAATAAGTACTGTAACAGGTACTTTTCTGTTACGGTCTACACGAACATAGAAAACGTCATTGGAATCTGTCTCATACTCTAACCATGCACCTCGGTTAGGTATTACTGTACATGAATAGAGCTCCTTACCAATCTTGTCGTGACCGATAGCATAGTAGATACCTGGTGAACGAACAAGCTGACTGACGATAACACGCTCTGCTCCATTAATAACGAATGTGCCAGTCTCTGTCATAAGTGGTAAATCACCCATGAAAATTTCATGCTCCTGCATGTCTCCGGACTCCTTGTTTACAAGGCGTACCTTTACTTTCAAAGGTGCTGCGTATGTTGCATCTCTTTCCTTGCACTGTGGGATGGTGTACTTAACTTCATCCTTGCACAATGTAAAGTCAACAAAGTGCAACTCAAGCTGATTACCCCTATCCTGAATAGGAGAGATATCAGCAAATGCTTCTTTTAATCCGTCCTTAACGAACCAGTCATAACTGTTCTTCTGGACCTCGATTAAATTAGGCATTTCAAGTACCTCTTTTTGTCTCGAGTAACTCATACGCAAGTTCTTTCCAGCTTTCACTGGACGTATTCTGTTTTTCTCCATTGACGTTCCACCTCTCATAATATTTAAATTTGGATAAATCTTATCAAATAAAATGTGTGAAAATCTGTGCATAAAAATAAGCATAGAAATACACACTGCACCACAATAGTGCAAACTACATTCTATGCCAAAGTCAATAACAAAGTCAAGTATTAAATTAGATATTTTCAAAAAAATTTAGCAGGTTCATTTGAACCTGCTAAATATAAAGCAATCGAGTTTAACTTACTTAAGAGTAACCTTTGCACCGATCTCCTCAAGCTGAGCCTTGATTGACTCTGCTGTAGCCTTGTCAGCTGCTTCCTTGATAACCTTTGGTGCGCCATCAACGAGTTCCTTAGCTTCCTTAAGTCCAAGACCAGTAGCCTCACGAACAACCTTGATAACCTTAACCTTCTCAGAACCTACTTCTGTAAGCTCTACGTCGAACTCGTCCTTCTCCTCAGCTGCTGCTGCATCGCCAGCTGCTGCTGCAACTACAACGCCTGCTGCTGCAGAAACGCCGAACTCTTCCTCACATGCCTTTACAAGGTCATTTAACTCTAATACGCTAAGCTCTTTGATAGCTGCGATAAACTCTTCTGTTGTCATCTTTGCCATGATTATTTTCCTCCATTAAATAATAATAAAAATCAATTAAATTACTCTGCTTCTGTTGCAGGTGCTTCCTCTGCTGGAGCCTCTGCCTCTGCAGCTGGTGCCTCTGTAGATGCACCACCCTGCTCTGCGATCTGGTTGAGAACGCGAGCGAAGTTTGTGATTGGTGACTGTAAGCTTCCAAGTAACTTTGAAAGAAGTTCCTCTCTGCTTGGTACAGCTGCAACTGCTGACATACCATTAGCATCATAGAATGTACCTTCTACGACACCAGCCTTGATCTCAAGGTTTGTAGCTGTCTTAGCAAATTTAGCAAGAATTCTTGCTGGAGCTGTAGCATCATCCTTTGAAACAGCGATTGCACTTGGTCCTTCAAGAACATCATCAAGTGATGCAAAATCTGTTCCCTCGAAAGCACGCTTCATAAGTGTGTTCTTGTATACCTTGTAAGTAACACCAGCCTCGCGAAGCTGCTTACGTAACTGTGTGTCTTCTGCAACTGTAAGTCCACGAGCGTCAACAACTACTACTGAAGCTGCATCCTTAATCTGCTCTGAGATCTCGTCAACTATTGGCTGCTTTAATTCAACTTTTGCCACGAATTTTTCCTCCTTATAATATTTGTTTGTTGCTTATATGAGGATAAAGTAAAACCCTCTATGTCAAAGACATAGAGGGTGATTAATCGATAAATACTTAATCGTCCTCGGCTGGTAGATAAAATCTTTACGGCTAACGCCACCTGCTGTCTTCGGCAACAACTTTATGCATTATATCATCATGTATATTGGGCTGTCAACAATTAGTTAGAAACCTTTGCAACATTAAGCTTAACGCCAGGTCCCATTGTAGGAGCAAGTGAAATGCTCTTAATGTACTGACCCTTTAAGCTTGCTGGCTTAGCCTTGTTGATAGCGTCCATAAGAGTCTGGAAGTTGTCCGCTAACTGCTCCTCTGTGAAAGAAGCCTTTCCGATAGGTACATGGATAATGTTTGTCTTATCAAGTCTATACTCAATCTTACCAGCTTTGATTTCTTCAACAGCCTTAGCAACATCCATTGTTACTGTACCAGCCTTAGGGTTTGGCATAAGTCCTCTAGGTCCAAGTACACGACCAAGACGACCAACAACACCCATCATGTCTGGAGTAGCAACTACTGAATCGAACTCTGCCCAACCTTCGTTCTGGATCTTAGGGATGAGTTCCTCGCCGCCTACGAAATCAGCGCCTGCAGCCTGTGCCTCATCAAGCTTAGCACCCTTAGCGAATACTAAAACTCGAACAGTCTTACCTGTACCGTGTGGAAGTACTACAGCACCACGAATCTGCTGCTCAGCGTGACGTCCGTCACAACCAGTTCTGATATGAGCTTCAATTGTCTCATCAAATTTTGCAGTAGCATTCTTCTTTACCTGTGCGATTGCTTCTGCTGGATCGAATGCAGCTGACTTATCGTATGAGCTAACAGCTGCAACGTATTTCTTTCCTCTTTTCATGTTTACCTCCTGTGGTTTATCGAGCTAATGCTCTCCCACTCAAATCTTTAATAGTAAGAACGTTGTTTTCGCTAAGCTGTGAATTATTCAACAACCTCAACGCCCATTGATCTACATGTTCCTTCGATCATGCTCATAGCAGCCTCAAGTGATGCTGCGTTAAGGTCAGGCATCTTTGTCTCTGCGATTTCCTGAACCTGAGCCTTTGTAATCTTTGCAACCTTTGTCTTGTTAGGTGTGCCTGAAGCCTTCTGAAGCTTGCAAGCCTTCTTAATAAGAACTGCTGCTGGTGGAGTCTTTGTGATGAAGCTGAAGCTTCTATCTGCATAAACAGTGATAATTGTAGGAACAATTGTATCTCCCATATCTGCTGTCTTTGCGTTAAACTGCTTTGTAAACTCCACGATGTTTACACCATGCTGACCAAGTGCTGGACCAACTGGTGGGGCTGGTGTAGCCTTGCCTGCTGGAATCTGCAACTTGATATAGCCTTCAATTTTCTTTGCCATGATATTCCTCCTAATCCATCTTGCGTACGTCTGTGAAATCAATTTCTACTGGTGTTTCACGTCCGAACATTTCAACGCTGATGGTTACTGTCTGCTTCTTAGCATTGATAGACTTAACAACGCCCACAGTATCTTTCCAGGTACCGTCTACGACACTAAGAGTATCTCCGACTTCGAAGTCAACCTCAACGTTGACTCTTTCAGTGCTTTCGCCTAGTAAGTATGCTTTAACTTCAGCCTCTGACAATGGCACTGGTTTACTTCCTGGTCCAACGAAGCCTGTAACACCTCTAGTATTTCTGACAACGTACCAGGTCTCGTCATTCATAATCATCTCAATAAGAACGTAACCAGGGTACATCTTCTTTGAAACTTGCTTCTTGACGCCGTCCCTAGTTTCGGTAACCTCAACCATTGGTACTCTAACATCAAGAATCTGCTCCTCGAGATGTTGTGTCTCGATAGCCTTTTCAATGTTTGTCTTGACTTTGTTCTCATAGCCTGAGTAAGTATGAACTACATACCACTTTGCCTCTGCCATATGCGATGCCTCCATTATAAATTAACTAGGATATTTACACCCTTGTTGATCACTGCATCTAAAACGATGATGATCACTGCTACAACTACTGACACAGCAACAACTGCTGTTGTCTGTTTTGACACGTCCTTTGGATCTGCCCAGACAATCTTTCCGAATTCTGTCTTAAGACCCGCAAAACGTCCTGACTTGGTTTTCTTTTCCTCTGCCATTTTGCACCTCCCGGATGACTATTTAGTCTCTTTGTGCATTGTGTGCTTCTTGCAGAATCTGCAATACTTCTTTGTTTCCATTCTGTCAGGGTGTGTCTTCTTGTCTTTTGTCATGTTGTAATTACGCTGCTGGCACTCTGTGCAAGCTAATGTTATCTTTGTGCGCACAACTTCCACCTCCGTTAAATTTCTACTTTGGTCTACTTATACTCACTTGTCATAGCGAACAATTTGACAAGGCGAAAAAAGAGCATAAAAAAAAGACCTGCTTTTCTTAGTCGCTAGCTAAATTTAGCACACGACGCAAGAACTGTCAAGTCTTTTTCATTATTATGTTTAGCCCTTTACACCGCCAAGTGTTACTCCACCAACAATGTATCTAGAAAGTATTAGGTAAACAATTATAACAGGGAAGATTGAGAATGCAATCATAATATAAACCTGTCCCATATCAAACTTTAACCAGTCTGCATTACGAAGCTGAGCAATTAATATAGGAAGTGTCTTCTTTGTATCATCGTGAAGAACAAGAGCTGGAGTGAAGTAATTATTCCAGCTACCTACAAAGCTGAATATTGCCTGTACAGCAATTGCTGGCTTCATAAGGGGTACTACAATCTGGTTAAATGTTCTAAATTCGCCGGAACCATCAATTCTGGCAGCCTCGATTAAGGAAAGAGGTAATGTAGAATCCATGTATTGCTTCATATAAAAGAATACAGCAGGAGATGCAATTGCAGGAATAATAAGTGGGATAGCACTATTATCTAAATGCATCTTGTCAATGAGCTGTAAGAAACCAAGTACAGTTACCTGTGTTGGAATCATCATAATCATTAATATGAAGGTAAACATAAACTTCTTTAATTTGAAGTCATATGCATGGATTGCATAAGCTGTCATTGTTGAAAAATATGTTGCAAGTGTAGCTGTAAGTACAGCGATTATAAGTGAGTTAATCATACCACTTACAATAGGTAATGTTCCATTTTTCAAGTTTGTCCAGTTCTCAATAAGATGGACACTTGGAAATGGAGTGAAACCTGCGCTCAATTCTGAATTGCTTCTAGTAGAATTGATAAATAATACATAGAACCAGAATAAGCACAAGAATGAAATTAAAATCAATACTATATAAGAAACTATTCTTCTAGCATGAACTCCGCCGCCTTGGCTGTTGCTTGTGTTATTTGCCATTTTTATTCTCCTCATCTATTTTACTTAATTTCAATGATTTTATTTCTGTTCCTGAACGTTAGTAAACTTATAAACTATCAAGCTTAAAATGGCTGTTATTACAAACATAAATACTGAAAGTGCACCTGCAAGTCCAAAGTTCTTACTATATAAATGCTTGTTCAAGTACATAATCAAAGTCATAGATGAACGCATTGGATTACCTGTACCATTTGTTAAGATCTGAGGTACATCAAACATCTGTAAACCACCAATGAGCGATGTAATCATAACAAATACAAGAATTGGTCTAAGTAAAGGCAATGTTATTTTATAGAAAATCTGATTAGCAGTTGCACCATCAACCTGAGCAGCCTCAAAAAGAGATGGATCAATTCCAAGCATACCTGCCATCAGAAGAATTGTCGTATTTCCAAACCACATAAGGCAGTTCATTGTAGCTACCAATCCACGAACACTTGCAGCGTGATCCATAAATGAGAATGCTTCCTTGAATACGCCAATTTGAATTAACAATGAGTTAATTGGTCCGCTATCTGCAAATAATGTAAAGAACAACATCGCAAAAGCTGATGCCATAATCAAGTTTGGTAAATAGATTACCGTTTTAAAGAATGTCTGACCTTTCAATCTAAGAGATGGATCTGTAAACCAAGCTCCTAATAATAATGAAAGGATAATCTGTGGGATAAATCCTAACACCCACATAATCATTGTATTCGCAAAATATGTTGGTAAATCACCGTTAGTTACAATTGTTGCATAGTTTGCAAGACCTACAAAGTTAGGTCCAATCTGAGTAAGGCCTGAACGGTAATTTTCAAAGAATGAATTGTATATAGTTGAAACCAGTGGGATCAACTGGAATATTAAAAATATTACTGTAAAAGGTATTAGAAAGATATAACCCCACTTATTATATCTAACAACTTTGCTCTTCTTGTTCATAAATGCTCCCTTTTAGTTCTTTTAAATAGGGCGCATAGAGCCAATCCCCACGCGCCCCAAATCATTTCACTGATTAGTTGCAGTTAGAATTAGTCAACTGAAACATCTGGATACTTCTCATGAACTGCTGTCTTGAACATATCGAGAGCCTCGTCCTTTGTTGCATTTCCTGTGAAGTAGTTCTTCATTGCCTTCTGGAACTCTTCTGTACATCCCTGATCATACTTAGAAAGGTTTGAAAGATCTACTGTCTCAGCGCCTGCTGCAAGCTGCTCGTATGGATTCTGACCACCGAGAAGGTCAAGGTTACCTTCATCTGATGATGCAAGCTCTGAAAGAACTTCCTTGCTGTTTACGCAGTCAGCGTATGTTGTAGCTATATCCTTAAGAACTCCCTTATCTGTTGTCATAGTAACAATGATATCTTTTACAAGGTTAGCATTGTCTGTACCTGTTGCAGCACATACCCATGTACCACCCCAGTAGTAAGACTGAGGACCTTCGCAATATCCCCAACCACCCTGGTTAGCGATTGTGCCATCCTGATCTGCATCAAGACAGAAGTTGAAGAACCAAGCTGGTCCAAAGTAGCAGAATACCTTTCCTTCTGGTCTCTTACCCTTTGCCCAGTCATCGCTCCAAAGATCATCTGTATCTTCAGCGCCTGCTTCAATAAGTGCCATAGAATCATCTACCCACTTATCAACGTTAGGGTCAATTACAAGCTTGCCATCCTGTACCCACTGTCCAGATACATTGTTAGCATATGTTCTGTATGTATCGTTTACTGAGCACATTGTGTAACCAGCATCAGCTACCTTCTTAGCTGTCTCATTGTACTTATCCCAATCAGCTACTGCTGCCTGAACTTCTTCTGGATCATCTGTTCCAAGTACTTCCTTTGCAGCATCTCTGTTGTAGATAAGACCAGCTGAGCATGCCTGCCATGAAGAGCCTTTAAGTCTACCATTGCTATCTGTTACGATGCTCTGTGTATATGTGTACTGATCTGAAAGAACATCAGATGTAATGCCGAGGTCAGATAATGGCATTGTTACATCCTCGTCAACATACTTAAGAGCGTAATCAGCTTCTACCAAGAATAAATCTACCTTATCATCTGCAGCTGCGTCTGGCTGAGCGATAAGAGCCTCATCAAGGTTGTTCTGATATGCATTGTCTGTAGATGGTGTAATGTTCCAAACTACTTCAACATCGCCAATCTTACCGTGAGTAGCATCTACCTCTTCGTATCCAGGATAGAAATCCTTTACACGTGTCTGCCACTCATCGTTCCAACAATAGATGTTAAGAACTTTACCTGTGTCCTCAGGAAGTTCTACTGCTTCTGCCTCAGCATCAATCTCCTCTTTTGATGCTGGAGCTGCTGCTTCTTCTGTAGAAGCTGTTTCTGAGCTTCCACATCCAGCAAACATTGTTGCTGTCATTGTTGCCATCGCGAGCAAACTAACTAATCTTTTTTTCATTGTGTGTTCCTCCCAAAATATTTTTCCTGGACTTTCGTCCTTTGATGCTGATAACACATCAACATCATATCTACATTAATTTGTTTGCATTTATATAAGTTGATTTCTCAACCCAATGCCTAATTTAGTTTCTTTAGGGTATCTCCTTCAAGCAATCTTCCTTTTACTACAACTCGTTGTACTAATGTAGTTTTTGGTCTTTCAATTAAATCGATAAGATTCTTTCCTGCCTGTCTTCCTAACTCTTCTGTATCCTGTCTATAAGTAGTAAGACGTGGCCTAATATGTCTTGCTACTTTGATTCCATCAAATCCAACTACTGATACATCATCAGGAACCTTTAACCCTTTTTCTGATATTGCCCTCATACCACCATAAGATGCATAATCATCAGGATAGAAAATGCAGGTTGGTCTGTTTTCTAATTCCAACAGCTTTAATGTGCATTCATAAGCACCATGTGTATCTCTATATGGAGATTCCATTAAGTACTCATCTGGAGTTTCTATTCCATATTCTTCCATCTTTTTATGGAAGGTAACTAATCTTGTGCGTGTTACCGAAGAATCAGCACCGTGTATGTAAGCGATTTTTCTATGGCCAGAAGCTACTGCAAAATCAACCAGCTCAGTCATGCCTCCAACATTATCTGAAAGGATTGTTGTTGTATCATTATAAATATGATCAATTGTTACAACTGGTATATCACTTTTTACTAGTTCAACTACTTCAGGATCTCCGAAGTGAACATTTGCAATAATTACACCATCAAATCTTCTATATCTTGCATGTGTAAGATAAGAATCTCTTCCAGGCCTTGATCTGTCATTTGAAATAAAGGTTATATCATATCCCTCTTTTTCAACTTCTCTTTTAAAGCCTTCAAGAACACTTGCGAAAAAGTCATGCTGTAAACCACTGTTGGCATCATCCATGAAAAGAACTCCTATATTATGTGTACGATTTGTTTTCATGGATTTTGCTGCTGCATTAGGAACATATCCTAATTCATTAGCAACTTTTCTGATTCTTTCCTTTGTTTCTGCGCCGATGTCACTGTGATCATTCAGCGCTTTACTAACTGTAGCAACTGATACACCGCATCGACCGGCAATATCTTTTAATGAAACCATCACTCTCTCCCTAGTGTGTTAAACATTTGCTTAATCGTTTTCGTAATTTCAATATAGCCCCTTTTCACGAAATGTACAATAGTTTTTCGAAAATTTGTCTTTTCGTTAAAGTTTCGTAACCCGTTTTAGTGAAATATCGCCAAATATTTAACAGCCTAATTGCATTTTAGGATAATTATGGTATTCTAATGCCGAGAAATTATATCTTTTAACTTAAACGTTTACGCTTCGTTTTCTTTAAATTGACCGATTTTCTCTCAGATTATTCACTTAATCGTTTTCTGTATGAATAATTGTTTCTTAGTTTTAGGGAGGAATATATGAAGTTCGGACATTTCGACGATCAAAACAAAGAATATGTAATCACAACTCCAAAGACTCCATTACCATGGATTAACTACTTGGGTTGTACCGATTTCTTTTCTTTGATCTCAAACACATGCGGTGGCTACACTTTCTATAAAGATGCAAAGCTTTTACGTATGACTCGTTATCGCTATAACGACACAACTCCAGATACAAATGGTAAGTATTTCTATATTAAGGATGGAGATACAATTTGGAATCCTGGCTGGCAGCCAACAAAGACTGAATTAGATTCCTATGAATGCCGTCATGGTATTGGCTACAGCAAGTTTACTGGTGTTAAAAATGATGTAAAAGCAGAGCTTATTACTTTTGTTCCAATTGGTGATCCAGTTGAATTAACAAAGGTAACAATTACAAATAACAGCTCAGCACACAAAGATATTCAACTTTTCTCATATGTAGAATGGTGTTTATGGAATGCTGATGATGATATGAAGAATTATCAGCGTAACCTTTCAATCGGTGAGGTTGAAGTTATTGATTCTACTATTTATCACAAGACAGAATATCGCGAGCGTCGTAATCACTACGCTGTATATTCAGTTAATACTAAGATTGATGGTTTCGAGACAAGCCGCGATGAATTTAGAGGCGCTTACAATGGTCCAGATAGACCTGCAGCTGTAATTGAAGGAAAGCTTCACAATACTATCGCTTCAGGATGGTATCCAATCGCTTCACATCAGATTAATCTTTCACTTGATGCTGGAGAGTGCAAAACTTTCGTATTCGCTTTAGGATATGTGGAAAACCCTGAAGATGAAAAGTGGGAAAAGCCAGGTATCATTAATAAAAAGAGAGCTAATGCCCTTCTTGCTAAGTATCAGACTACTGAAGATTTTGACAACGCTCTTGCAAAGCTTAATACATACTGGGATGGACTTCTCAACAAGTTCCATGTTGAATCTAAGGATGAGCATGTAAACCGTATGGTAAATATCTGGAACCAGTATCAGTGTATGGTTACATTCAACATGTCTCGTTCAGCTTCTTACTATGAGACAGGTATTGGCCGTGGAATGGGATTCAGAGATTCTTGTCAGGATTTACTTGGATTCGTACATCTGATTCCAGACAGAGCTCGTGAAAGAATCATTGATATCGCTTCAACTCAGTTCCAGGATGGTTCAGCATATCACCAGTATCAGCCTCTTACAAAGAAGGGTAATTCTGATATTGGTTCTGGCTTTAATGATGATCCACTTTGGCTCATCGCTGGAACAAGCGCTTACATCCGCGAAACAGGAGACACATCAATTCTTAAGGAAATGGTCCCTTACGATAATGATATGTCAGTTGCTACAACACTTATGGAGCACTTAAAGCGCTCATTTGATTACATTGTAAATCACAAGGGTCCACATGACCTTCCACTTATTGGTCGCGCCGACTGGAACGACTGCCTCAACCTTAACTGCTTCTCAGAGCATCCAGGTGAAAGTTTCCAGTGCTTCGGACCTAGCGAAGGCCCTGTTGCAGAATCAGTATTTATTGCTGGTATGTTTGTAAAATATGGTCGTGAATATGCCGCTCTTGCAAAGCTTATGGGAGACACTGCTGAAGAAGCTCGTGTTCTTGCAGAAGTAGATAAGATGACTGCTGCAATCGAAAAAGATGGTTGGGACGGCGATTGGTTCGTAAGAGCTTACGACGCTTACAGCCACAAAGTTGGTTCAAAGGAATGTGATGAGGGACAGATCTACATCGAGCCACAAGGTATGTGCGTAATGGCCGGTGTTGGCGTTGATGATGGTAACGCAAAGAAAGCCCTTGATTCTGTAAAAGAAAAGCTTGATACAAAGTACGGCGTAATGATTTTACAGCCTGCTTATACAAGATATCATCTTGAGCTTGGCGAGATTACATCTTATCCACCAGGATACAAAGAGAATGCTGGTATCTTCTGTCACAATAATCCATGGATTTCAATTGCTGAAACATGCATCGGCCGTGGTGACAGAGCATTTGAAGTTTACAAAAAGACCTGTCCTTCATACATTGAGGACATTTCAGAAATTCATAGAACTGAGCCATACGTTTACTCACAGATGGTTGCTGGCGCAGATGCCAGATTCCACGGTGAGGCTAAGAACAGCTGGCTCACAGGTACTGCTGCTTGGACATTTACAAATATTTCCCAGTATATCTTAGGAATCTACCCAACCTTAGAGGGATTATCTGTAAATCCATGTACACCTGCTGCATTTGGTGATTTCAAAATCACTCGCGAATACAGAGGTGTAATATACAACATCGAAATAAAGAATCCTAACCAGGTTCAAAAGGGTGTTGCTAGCCTTACTGTTGATGGCAAGGAAATCGAAGGAAACGTCATCCCATTCGATTCTTCTAAAAAAACAGTTAGCGTGGTTGCTACAATGAAGTAAAAGAGTAATAGCTTTACTTTCTTCATTTAACCAATTCTCCTTCTTCAATAAGAGCTCATACGCCCCAGTATGAGCTCTTTATTTTTGACTTTTTATCTATATACAGATAAATTATAGCTATGAACAGAACATTAACTTATGAAATCAATTCTGAATATGCAGGGTATTCTATTGACAAATATCTGAAATCCCAGGGCTATTCCAGCGCCAATATCGCCGCAATCAAAAAGATGCCTAATAATGTGGTTATCGATGGTGAGTGGGTACATATGAATCGCAAACTCCAAGCCGGCGAGATTTTAACCGTAAATATCTCCGAGGATAATTCATCAGAAAAGATTCCACCAGTAAAAATTGATTTGGATATCGTTTATGAGGATGATGATATTATCGTTATCAATAAGCCTGCAGGACTTCCAATTCATCCAAGTTTAAATCACTACGAAGATTCCTTAGCAAACGGTCTGGCATATTATTACGAGGCTCAGGACAAGCCTTTTATATTTAGATGTGCTAATCGACTAGATAAGAACACCTCTGGACTTACTGTCATTGCCAAGCATTTAGTTTCTGGCAATATCTTATCTACAATGGTAAAAAACCGTGAATTTCACAGAGAATACTATGCCATCGTCCGTGGTCATCTTGATGAGCCTGAAGGCACAATAGATGCACCTATAGGTCGAGTAGACGATTCTATCATTACAAGACAGGTAGATTTTGAAAATGGCGAGCGCGCAGTCACTCACTATAAAGTGATAGACGAGAAAAAAGGGCACAGCCTAATCTCAATCCATCTTGAGACAGGCCGTACCCATCAAATCCGTGTCCATTTTAAATATATTGGTCACCCACTGATTGGAGACCATTTGTATAATCCTGATTTTGAATATATGACAAGACAAGCATTGCATTCACACAAAATCAGTTTTGTTCACCCTATAACAAAAAAGGCAATGGAGTTTATCGCCCCATTGCCTGATGATATGAATTTCATTTACATTTGATTTTTGAGATCCTCGTACTCACGATTTATCTCTGCCACGGTAGCTGTGTCGCCAGATTCTCCATCAGGATGGTAAATCTTAATAAGGTCCTTATAACGTTTTTTAAGGGCCTTTGGTGTGGTGACACCAGAAAAGAACATCTCCCCGTGGACGATGTTATCCTCAGCTACGTAAGGCTCCACAGAGTGAGCCTGTACTTGATCAAAGAATTTCTTCTTTCTCTCAAATTGTAATTTATCGTCAGCAAGCTTCTGAGTCTCCTGGATTAATAATTCCCATTTCAACTCAAACTGTTTTTCCTGCTGCTCTAGAGTATGAATCCTTGCTTCAAACTCTCTTCTTTCTTTTAGCAAATCATTCCATGCTTTTTCTAACTCTTTATGTCGGTCCTCAAGTGCTTGCATGTCGATCTTGCCTTGACATGTGAGATCCTTTGCCATAATAACTCTCCCGTATAGTATTACATTCTAGGTATTGTGGAACTTTCCCAAAACTTGTAATGATTATACTATATGTTGTGCATGCTTGTAAAATAAAATATCCATTCTATCTTTTGTACACTATGCCGGTATATGGTTGAAGGCTGACGTGAAGGTTTCCTCCTTCAACAATTATATCGGTAGGCATTATTGAATAGCCAACCTCATTGGTCATAATTACTCTTTCCAAATTGCAATTTAGTGGAACGCCAGCTATCCAAACTGGTATATCCACTTCTATGCCATTGCCATTGCTGTTGATAACTACGATAACTTGCTCATTGGCTGTGAATCTGGCATAGCTAATAAATCCCTGTCCACAATTTAAAAATCTAAACGAGCCCTGCTTAATGGCTGGACTTAATTTATGAACCATAATCATATCTCTAGTGTAATCGATAAGATCATAGTTGCAGTGGCCCCATGGATATGTTCTACGGCTATCTGGGTCCGTAAATCCACATACGCCAGCTTCATCACCATAATACAATGTTGGCGCACCCGGCCAAGTCATCTGTACCATTTCAGCTAGCTTCATAACAGGAACACTTACACCATCCTCAGCAGCCTTAGCCCCTTTTGTGGCGAGTCTTCCTACCGTATGGTTTGTTCTTGTCAAAAATCTGGAATGGTCATGGTTGGACAGCTGATTCATTGCGCAATACAGTGATGGAGTTTTCAGCCTTGCCATGAAGTGTAGCATTGTGTTTTTGAATCTTTCACCATCGCCAATAGCACTAGGCTGGAATTCATCAGAATGCTTCTCCATTCCTGTCAAAAAGAAGGTAAGTGGCTCCATAAAAGCATCATAGTTCATAACCGTATCCCACTGGTCACCAGCCAGCCAGGCAGTAGGATTACCATAATGCTCTGCAAGTATAATTGCGTTTGGATTTGCCGATTTTACTGCGTCTCTAAAATCATGCCAAAATTTATGATTAAACTCTTCTGAATGACCTAAATCAGCAGCTACATCAAGCCTCCATCCATCGCAATTATATGGCTCACTAACCCATTTTTTGCCTATATTGAGGACATACTGACACAGTTCAGGTGACTCCTCATAATTTAGCTTTGGCAACGTATCATGACTCCACCAGCCATCATATGATTTGTTGTCTGGCCATGTATCCTCATAAAAGTAAAAGAAATTGTGATATGGGCTGTCCTTGCTTTCATAAGCTCCAGGAGCATATCCCTCTTCCTTTGAATAAATCTTTTCTCTGTTGAGCCATTTGTTGAAAGAGCCGCAGTGATTAAATACACCATCAATAATCACTCGTATTCCCTTCTCATGGGCCTCTCTAACAAAGTCTGCAAAGAATTGGTTACTTGCCTCGAGGTTTTCCTTATTGGTCACTCTAAGCTTGTATTTAGTGGCATGGGAATTATCATAATCCCCGTCCTTTAAACACTCTCCCCCATCCTTTTTAATTACGGTGAGGTGAGGGTCTATATAGTCATAATCAGAGGTATCGTATTTATGGTTAGAAGGGGAAACAAACAACGGATTGAAATATATTACTTCAACCCCCAAGCTTCTGAGATAATGGAGCTTCTGTCTAACTCCCTCTAGGTCTCCGCCGTAGAATCTTCCTATATCAAGATTTGCAGGTATAGCATCCCAGTTATCAACACGCTCAACTGGTGCTCCTACATAATGATATTCATTTGTTTCTACATCTGTGCTTGGGTCGCCCTTATAGAATCTATCCACAAGGATTTGGTACATAACTGCACCCTTCGACCAGGAAGGTGTGGAAAAACCTGGCATAATAGAAAACTCATAATGTTCTCTATGATCACGCCAGAGACCTACTCTATCGTAATAATAAAGGCCATAGTCGCCGACTATTTCAAAGTGATATCTAAACTCTTTATCTTCGAGCTTAACGTCGCATGCATAGTAATCAAACTCTCCACGAGCTCTCTCTAGATGCATTCTTATATTCTTATCACCAAATACTAAAAAGGCCTCCAGGTCTTCCTGATGGTAAACGCGCAGTCTGATAGTTACTAAGTCAAAAGGCTCCGGTTCCATAGGAGTTCTATATTCAGCTGTACCGTCCGAGTAAATAGCTTGGATGTTCATTCCAACTCCCCTTAGATATTTTTAGATAGTAAAAAAGACAGCAACGATCGCTGTCTTTTTAGGAGAAGGTATTTTTACTATGGGGTTAGTAAAAATTATATAATGTATTGGGGGGTTTTTACGATGTTTATTATATGACCTCACAATACTTAAGTGTGCACAAATATAACAAATACTAACTAAGCTTTTTGTGCATGTTGCACTATTCTCCCCAGTTTATACCCTCTACAGCGGTCTCATTCGTACCTGAAGATTCAAATAGGGCCTCAAACTCGCTTCGTCCTATCTTTTCTTTTTCTAATAATAGATTAGCACATTTGTGTAGTATCTGTTCGTTTTCTCGCAAAATTTTCACAGCTTTTTCATAACATTCATCAATGATGCGTTTAACTTCCTCATCGATAGCTTTAGCTGTTGCTTCTGAAAAGCCTTTTGTATGAGCCAAATCACGGCCGATGAATACTTCTTCATCGTCATCACCGTAGTGAATCATACCTATATTTTTTGAGAATCCATACTTTGTTACCATGTTTCTTGCCATCTTTGTAGCCTGTTTGATGTCATTAGAAGCGCCAGTGGTAACATCGTCAAATATAAGTTCCTCGGCAACACGTCCACCCAAGGAAACAATGATATCCTGGGTCATCTTGCCTTTTGTATTAAAGATTTCGTCATTTTCATTTATAGGCATTGTATAGCCTGCTGCACTTGCACCTGTAGGAATGATTGACACTGAATATACAGGCCCTACATCTGGAAGTACATGGAAAAGAATTGCATGTCCAGCCTCGTGGTATGCTGTAATCTTCTTTTCTTTATCTGAAACAATCTTGCTCTTCTTTTCTTTACCAATTCCAACCTTTACGAAAGATCTTTTGATGTCTTCCTGAAGGATGTACTGTCTTTTTTCACCTGCTGCAAGAATAGCCGCTTCGTTGAGAAGATTCTCTAAATCTGCTCCTGTGAAACCAACTGTTGCCTGAGCAACCTGTTTCAAATCAACATCCTCTGCCAACGCCTTGTTGCTAGCGTGTACCTTGAGGATTTCCTCGCGTCCCTTCACATCAGGACTGCCAACATAAACCTTTCTATCAAAACGTCCTGGACGCATAATAGCCTGATCCAAAATATCTACACGGTTTGTAGCCGCCATAACAATGATGCCTTCGTTAACACCAAAACCATCCATCTCTACAAGGAGCTGATTCAGTGTCTGCTCACGCTCATCATGGCCGCCGCCCATACCTGTACCACGGCGTCTAGCTACCGCATCAATCTCGTCAATAAAAACGATACATGGTGCATTCTGCTTTGCTTCCTGGAACAAATCACGGACACGAGAAGCACCAACACCAACAAACATCTCAACAAAATCCGAACCAGAGATTGAGAAGAATGGTACTCCTGCCTCTCCAGCGATAGCCTTTGCAAGAAGTGTCTTACCTGTTCCTGGAGGGCCTACTAAGATAACGCCCTTAGGGATTCTAGCACCGATTTTTGTATATTTAGCAGGATCTTTTAAGAAATCAACAAGTTCTTCAACTTCTTCTTTTTCTTCTTTTAATCCAGCTACATTATCGAAAGTAGTGTTGATATCTTCTTTGTTTGTAAGCTTAGCTCTGCTCTTGCCAAAATTCATCATTCTAGCATTGGCACCGCCACCACCAGCGCCCTGTGCATTCATCATAATCATAAAGAGAATGAATACTGCGCCTAAGACAATGAGCATTGGTAACAATTCAGAAATCCAACTGTCATGTGGAATATCTGAAATAGTATAGGCAACCTTTGCTTCTTTTAATTCTTCCTGAATTTCGTTAACATCCGAAACATAAAGAGTAGCCTCTGTACCATCAGTAAGAGTGATTTCTGCTGCGCCAGTTGGCACCTCTTCATTCTGAGTAATATTGACTGATTTCACCTCATCTCTTGCCAAGGCCTTGTCAAATTCTTTTCGGGTGTATGTGGTAGTTGATTTACCCATGCTTGTGTAAAGTATAGCTAACACAACAACTACAAACAAAGCATAGATAATCATTCCTGAAGCTCTGTTTTTCTTCAAATCCGCCTCCTAGTCTAGCTCTACAACGCCAATGTATGGAAGGTTACGATACTTCTGGTCGTAATCAAGGCCGTAACCAACTACGAACTGATCTGGAATAGTAAACCCAGTGTAATCAACATGCACATCTACCTCACGACGATCTGGCTTATCAAGCATTGTAACCATGCGAACTGACTTAGCTCCACGATCTTTGAAAAGCTGACCAAGGTAGTTTAATGTATTTCCACTATCAATGATATCTTCAACGATGATAACATTCTGGCCTGTTGGATCTAAATCCAAATCCTTTTTAATCTTAACTACACCAGAAGAAACTGTGCCGCTACCGTAGCTTGATGTAGCCATAAAATCGATAATTACTGGAACCGTGATTCTTTTTGCCAACTCACAAGCAAAGAATGCTGCGCCCTTTAAGATGCAAACGAGAAATACCGATTCTCCTTCATAATCCTTGCTGATTTGTGCTCCTAATTCTGAAATACGTGCTGCCAATTCTTCTTCAGGCAAAAGAACTCTGATGTTCTCACTCATTTTACTATTCCTCCGTATAACTAATCTCTAATACTCGAGTGGTATTTTTTGAAATTTTGTAATACTCGCTGACTCGGTGACCGACCACCCACATTACATGATTTCCATCACATACAAGTGGCACCTCATCTCTTAAATGTCGTGGAATTTTTTCATCTACAAAATAATCCTGTATAGATTTGCGATTTCCATCTGAATCGATGCATAGATAGTCACCCTCTGCACGGGTTCTTATTACAATATTAGCCCCTATTCTATCACAATCAAACCATTTCGTATAGGTTTCAGTAGGGTATTTCATGCCCTCTTTGTAATCAAATTCTCGATAGTTAAAAGTAGGATTAATCTGTTTTTGATTATCCTCATTCGCTGTATCGATTACGTATATTTCTTCATAGGATATGATAAGGGTCTTTTTGTATGGAAGCTGAATTTGACGCTCTCCATCTTCGTTTAATAGGTCCAGGATAGAATCCACATGGACAGCAGCCACATCCTTCTGATATGGCATATACTTGCTTAAATAATCCTTTATAGCCTGGCTGGCGATTACACGTGGTGCAGTTGCAATAGTTCTTTTTCTAAGCTTATCGCCATCAAGCTTAGCCATCTGAAGCAATCCATTGGACTCCAGGCTGATATAATCCGCGATTTCAGATAGTCGCGCTGTCATATCTGAAATATGCTCCAGGGCTCTATCATTTATTTTGGCTAATTCAGGCATGATGTTGTGTCTGATTCGATTGCGGTCGTAATCGATCTCGGCATTTGTCCCGTCAATGCAGTATGCCACTTCATTTTCATTGAGGAGTTCTAAAATATCCTTCTTGGGAACTGTAAGCAGTGGGCGGATGATTTTATCACGCTTTGGTGCGATTCCGCAGACCCCATCCAATCCTGTGCCTCGTGCCATGTGGAAAAGCACAGTTTCAGCATTGTCATCAGCATTATGGGCCACCGCGATCTTTGCTGGTATCCCTTTCTCCTCAAAAGCTGCTGCAGCTTCCTCAAAAGCGTCATATCTGGCAATTCTCGCCTCTTCTTCGATAGAACGGCCTGATGCCTTTGCAAGCGCAGGAATATCGATTCTAAGCGCATTTAAAGGAACATTGAATTCCTTGCATAAGCTTTCCACATATTCCTGATCCTCGTCTGCATCCTTGCCTCTAATCATATGATTTATATGAACTGCTGATATAGTCAGATTGTATTCTTCTTTAAGTGCCAACAGTACAAAAAAAAGGCACACAGAGTCAGGTCCACCTGATAGACCTAGGACGACTCCATCGCCTTTGTTTAGCATATTATATTTTTCAATATATTCTTTAATCTTCTTTTTCTTTAAAAATAATCCAATTGTCATGTGTCAATCCAAGTTTCTGTGATGCTTCACTTTCTATATATTCGTCAGTACCAACGTATTCCTCGTATTCCTTCAACTGCTCACTTTTTTCGTTCGCTTCATCTACTTGGCTTTGGAGAGATTCCTCCTGCTTCTTTAAGTCCTGATTTTTATCGTATAAACGAACCATCTGGACAGTCATAACGCAAATCATGAACAGCATGATAACTGCAACATATATTCTACCTGTTGAGGTTTTCTTTCGTCTTTTAACTCTTCTAGCTCTTGCCATCAAATACCTCGATAACTGATATTAAATATACTTAAATAAGTCTGCTGCCGCATCCTTTTTTGTGGTGTCCTGAATATCCAAAACTTCCACTTTAACATTTTTGTTTCCAAATGCTATTTCTATTATATCACCAATTTTAACATCGGTGGACGCTTTCGCAATTTTTCCATTGATTTGAACTCTACCGCTGTCACATGCTTCATTGGCAACAGTACGACGCTTTATAAGTCTACTAACTTTTAAATATTTATCAAGTCTCATTACATCACCTCATTAAAAAATAGGGCCCGGCATAACCGAACCCTAACCATCATCTAAATAAAATATACATTCAATTAGTTGATAGAATCCTTAAGAGCCTTACCAGCCTTAAACTTAGGAGCCTTAGATGCAGGAATCTTCATCTCTGCGCCTGTCTGTGGGTTTCTACCTGTACGAGCTGCTCTCTGAGATACTTCGAATGTACCAAAGCCTACAAGCTGAATCTTCTCCCCCTTCTTAAGCTCTTCAGCAACAACCTCTGTAAAAGCCTTTACAGAAGCCTCTGCGTCCTTCTTAGAAATGTTAGCCTTGCTAGCGATAGCTGCTACTAATTCTGTCTTGTTCATTACTATTCCTCCTCGAGAATTTGTATTGTATTATAGCGGGCTCAAGCGCCCTTAACTACAATATCCTTTATAATTCTTTTGCATTACGCTGTCAACAATAAAACCCCAAAAAATCCCCATTTTATAAGGTTTTTATGGATTATTACAAAATTTTTGCACATTTTTTAAACATTATTACTATTTACAAATCCTTGCATTTTACAAAAGTTCACTTTTTTTTCACATATCCCTAATTTCCAAGGCTGCTGATAAGATCCGAAATAGTTGATAAATAGTCCACTTCATAGTCATAATCGTCTGATTTTTCCTCGGTTTCAGTCTCATTTTCTGTAGACGATTCTTCACTATTTTCCTCTTCTGTTGACTCGTCTTCCTGGACAACTTGTGAGTCAGTGGTGTCTGATTCTGTTTCCATCTCAAGAGTGATTGTTGCGGTCTCAGAATTTACTACTAATGTCTTGTTCCAAGCAGTGTATCCATCGCACTGAACTACCAATTTATGATTTCCATACTGAACATACTGTGGCTCCGCTGGGTCAATCATTTCACCGTCGATGTAAACATAGGTATCTGCCACTGTAACAATAAATGTAATCAAGCAGTAGGATGGCCCCTCCCCCTTCAAATCATCCAGATTTACCGGAGTAGTTTCGTTTCTGTTGACAGTGTACTCTCCACTGCCTCCCCAGCCATTATTTGCAACTGTAATCTTGTAGGTGCCTTCTGGTACTTCTATTACCTGGTCTCCATTTACCATTGAAACAATCTTGTTTCCAATGAAGATAAGGCTATCATCAAATAGGCTTGTATTTGTAAGATAGATATATCCATGGCCTGTGGTAACCGCTATAGAAATAACCTGCTTATCCTGGCCAATCACTGTGATTACATCATCTTCACCAATACTTGATAGAAGAATCTTTTCTGTATCCGAATAGACCTTTGTTTTATCGGTAATCTTGTAATTGGTTCCGTCGATAGTGATTAGGTTTTTGTCTGCATCCAGCTTGTATTTGGAGATATCCTCATATGCCCAAACATCATCTGACTTCTGTACAGATGAAAGGGCTCCAGATGATGGAAGCAAATCGCCTATCGTAACAACTGTGCCAGCTGTAAAGTTTGCCCACACAGTGTTGCCCCCGAATTTATCAAGGAATTTCGTGGTCATATTATAGTTATAGCGCAGTTGCTTGTCCTCTTCCAAAGAATAGAGAGCGATGGTTTCTTCCATCATATCTAGACTTTCTACGATATACAGTCCCTGTGGCTCTTCCTCCACAAGTGCTGTATCCTCCTCCACTGTCTCCTCCTGCTTTTTCAGGGCAGAGCCTGTGTGTTGAGTAACCGTAGCAGTATTAGGGTGACTTCCGCACCCCTCAAGCAAAGCTGCGCTCATGCATAATATCAATGTTAAGTTAATTAGTTTTTTTGCAAAAATCCCATTCATACGATTATTGTAGCATATCTTTTACACGATTTAACAGATATTCTCTATCGTTCAAATCTGGTTGGTCCACAACTTCGTCGAAAACTGTTTTCAGAATCTGGCCTATTTTTTGCCCCTGAGGCACGCCCATTCCGATTAAATCCTTACCATTAATCTTTAAATCCTTTATAGATAAGCAGTCCTCCTGCTCAAGGATTTGGCGATACATAGCTTCGATTGAATCAATATATGCAAGCTTCTCATCACGACAGTACATGCTCTGTGCCATGGTATCTGCTCTTTTAACAGCTAGTAAATCTTCAAAGTTATCATTACCAACTCTGATTATTAGCCTACGAATGTTTCTAGGTGTAACCTCTGGTCTATCGTCATGATTTTTAATCAGATTGCAAACTGCATCAGTAGTTTCGTTGTCAAACTTCAAACGACGTAATATAGCTTTAGCCATCTTAGCCCCTTCTACCTGATGCATTTTGAAATGGTTTTGGCCTTCAGCATCAATTGTCTTGCAAGCTGGTTTTGCCACATCATGAAGAAGCATTGTAAGTCTGAGCACCTTATCTGCCTTTACATTGTTTAAAGCGACAATTGTATGCTCTCCCACTGTGTACATGTGGTGCTTGTTTACCTGGTCGCAAGCCATCATATCATTGAACTCAGGGAAGAATACATCTGTAAGGCCTGTCTCGTAAACATTTCTTATCCTCTCAGGATGATCTGATGTAATTAATTTTACAAGCTCTACCTGGATTCGCTCGGCGCTGATTCTATCCAAGGTTGGTGCCAAGGTCTTGATTGCCTCGTATGTAGCTGGCTCAATCTCAAATCCAAGCTGTGCTGAAAATCTGAGGGCGCGAAGCATACGAAGAGCATCCTCTGTAAATCGCTCTGTAGGATTGCCTACAGCCTTGATGATGCCATTCTCTAAATCCTGCTCGCCACCAAACAAATCCACCAATCCTCTGGTGTCGTTGTAGGCCATAGCGTTGATAGTAAAATCGCGACGCTTTAAATCTTCCTCAAGAGAAGCTGTGAATGTAACTTCCTTAGGATGACGACCATCCTCGTATTTGCCATCTACTCTATAGGTGGTGACCTCGTATCCTTCACCATGAAGCAATACAGTCACAGTACCATGCTCTATGCCTGTATCAAATGTGCGCTCGAACAAAGCCTTCACCTGCTCTGGCAAGGCCGATGTGGTAATATCCCAATCGTGAGGAATTTTCCCTAGAATGCAGTCACGGACACAGCCGCCTACTGCATAGGCTTCGTGTCCGTTAGATTCTAAAATATTTATTATTTTTGAAACGTCTGCTGGTAAATTCATATTAATAAGCTTTACCCCAATATACTAATTTCTTAGCTGGCTTGCCGCAGCATGCGCATACTTCAGAAATATGCTCCTGATCATTAAATGGCATACAACGTGAAGTTACAGCTAAATCTTCTTTTATTTTGTTCTCGCACTCAACATCGCCGCACCACATTGCACGAATGAAGCCTGGCTTGTTGTTAGCGATTTCTGTGAACTCTGCATAGTTGTGAGCATCCCAGATATGGCTATCACGGTGAGCCTTTGCACGCTCGAACATATCCTTCTGGATAGTCTCAAGAAGCTCTGCTACCTTTGCCTCTACCTGATCAAGTGGGCACTCAATCTTTTCACGTGTATCACGGCGAACAAGTACACACTTGCCTGCCTCGATATCCTTTGGTCCAAGCTCTACACGAACAGGGATACCACGCATCTCTGCCTCTGAGAACTTCCAACCTGGTGACTTATCTGAATCATCAAGCTTAGCACGCATTGTCTTACCAAGACGCTCGCAAACCTCACCTGCCTTTTCAAGTACGCCTTCCTTCTTCTGCTGAATAGGAATAACAACTACCTGTGTAGGTGCGATACGTGGTGGAAGTACAAGACCTGAATCATCACCGTGTACCATAATGATAGCACCAATAAGACGAGTAGTCATGCCCCATGATGTCTGGTGAACATACTGAAGCTGATTATTTTTATCTGTGTACTGAATACCGAAAGGCTTAGAGAAGTTCTGGCCAAAGTTGTGTGATGTACCAGACTGTAAAGCCTTACCATCGTGCATAAGAGCCTCGATTGTGTATGTAGCCTCAGCACCTGCAAATTTCTCTTTATCTGTCTTCTGTCCGCGAACTACTGGCATAGCAAGTACTTCCTCGCAGAAATCAGCATAGAGGTTGAGCATCTGAACTGTACGCTCCTCAGCCTCCTCAGCTGTTGCATGAGCTGTATGGCCTTCCTGCCATAAGAACTCACGTGAACGAAGGAATGGACGTGTCTCCTTTTCCCAACGAACTACAGAGCACCACTGGTTATAAACCTTTGGTAAATCTCTGTGAGAGTGAATAATATCTTTATAGAAATCACAGAAAAGAGTTTCTGAAGTCGGACGAACGCAAAGACGCTCCTGAAGCGGGTTAAGACCACCATGTGTAACCCAAGCTACCTCTGGTGCAAATCCCTCAACATGATCCTTCTCTACCTGTAGAAGACTCTCTGGAATAAACATTGGCATATATACATTCTGTACGCCAGTTGCCTTGAATCTTCTGTCTAACTCGTGCTGGATATTTTCCCAAATAGCATACCCATCGGGCTTGATAATCATGCATCCCTTTACAGATGAGTATGCAATCAAATCTGCCTTAACAACAACATCGGTATACCATTGTGCGAAATCCTCTGACATAGAGGTAATCGCTTCTACCAGCTTTTTTTCCTGTGCCATTTCAATCTCCTTTGTAATAATTATTCGCATTTTACTATGAAAATGCCGTATTTGCCCGTTTATTTTATAACATACCGCCACTAAAAACAAGCCCACCTCAGCCCCTCCGAGGCACTATTCGCACTCTTTTATAATATTTGTGAGCGGTATCGGGTCTGGCGGGATGTGCCCCTACCACTTTTAAGTATCATTGGAGCAGATTTTCGGATTACCTTTATGTGTAAGGTTGCCCATATGTAGGTGTACTTACGAGGCTTTTACTATTCGAAGGTAATGTGTGGGTGGGACGGACAACGTAGTTTATTTAATCATCTAGTCTTAACTAGTCTTTGTATTATTACTTTTGCTACTCCGTTTACTAAGAAAAATTAAAAAAGAGATATTTGTATGTATTGGCACCGTGGCACATTCAACGTCCTGTTTCAAGTGACCACTGCTGCCGCCGTCCTAGCGGCAGCTGCCAATTCATATCAAATATCTCTTTTTATTTTTCTAAGTTCACTCCAAAGCAAATAGTAATAAATACAAAGCTAGCTTAAGACTGATGATTACTAAGTGTAGTGTTTGTCCGTCTCCACCCATACTTTACCGATAGAATTGTAAAACTTCGTAAGAACACCTACTAATAAATATGGGCAACCACACATTTAGGTAATCCCAAATCTGCGACGTACTAAAAGTGGGAGGGGCACATCCCGCCAGACCCGATACCGCTCATTCCTCATGTAAAAAGAGTGTGAATAGTGCCTTGTCCCATAGGGTGGGCGCGGCGGTGGTTATATCAAATAAAGTTCTTCGAAGCGTTTGACTGGGAGGGGCTTGTCGAAGAAGTAGCCCTGCAGGTAGTCGGCTCCGGTGCCGCGGAGGTATTCCATTTGCTCCTGGGTTTCTACGCCTTCGATTATTACAAGCATTCCCAGTGCTTTGGCAAGGGTGATGATCGTGTTGACAATCTTGCGGCCCCTTGTAACGTTTTTGTCCATTGATAGGAATGCCATGTCCATTTTTAGGATGTCGGCTGGCACTTCCTTCAGCATGTTTAATGAAGAGTAGCCACTTCCGAAGTCATCGATTTCTACCAGGAATCCGTATTCTTTGAGGGAATTGATGATTTCTAGCTGACGCTCTTTTTCAGTCATGAAAATGGTCTCGGTTATTTCCAGCTTTAGACGGGATGGATGAATGTGGTACTTTTCGACCAGTCCTACTAATGTTTCGTATAGGTCTACGTAGTAGAAATCCTTTACGGAAATGTTTACCGAAATGGATAGGTCATCGAATCCCATGGATGACCAGTATGCAAGTCTTTTGGCGGCCTGTTCCCAGATGTACATATCAAGCTTGTAAATGTATCCGGTCTTTTCCAATAGAGGAATGAATGAAGCTGGTGCAATGATTCCGCGGTCTGGATGAATCCAGCGAACCAATGCTTCCGAAAGCTTTACCTTCTGGTCCATATTTACAATTGGCTGAAGGAACATCGCAAACTGGCCTGTCTGTAATGCTTCCTCAAACTCTCCAAGAATCTTCTGTTCGCTAAGGTACTCCCGGCGAAGCATGTCTCCGTAGTAGGCGATGGAGTTTTTGAAGCTTGAGCTAATTGAATCAATCGCAAGGAACGCTCCATCTACCATGGAAATAACTGGTGCCTGCTTGTCAAAGATTTCATATACACCAACAAGGATTACCATTCTGTACTGGGCATTGTTGAGGTAGTTGCTTACCATGTTCATGCCAGTCATAAATAGTTCCTCAGTGTAACGACTCTTTGGCATGAGTACTGCAAATCTATCTGCTTCAAGGCGGGCAAATGTGGAGCCCTTCTGTATCTTTTCCCTGATTGTATCTGCGCATCTGATAAGTAAACGATCAGCTTCCTCCACACCAAACATGTCGTTGATAAGCTTGAAGCCTTTGATGTTGCAGCATACCATTACGTATTCTACATTTGGATATTCGTCCAGGATGTTACGAACGTCCTCAAAGAAAGCTTCTCTGTTCAACGCACCTGTAAGGCTATCGTGGGTGCTACGGTATTTTTCTTCTTCGTATGCAATGAAATCTCCAGTTACATCATAGAAGGATAAATAACATCCGCAGTAATAGCCTTTTTTGTCGTATATTTTGTTGAAGTGGATGTCGAATCGATATTCATCACCGTTGATGTTGAAAATATCATTCCAGCTGGCGTTGGAAATAGAGTTTGTCTCACGTCCATCACGCCATTTTCGGAATCTCTCCTCAAAAACCCTCTTTTCTCCAGAAGGACAAAACAGTCTGTTTGCAAACTGATTAGAATAAATGCAACAGTCGTTTTCATCGAAGGATACAAGTGCGCATTCCATTCTTTCTGTGATTGTGGTAAGCATGTACTCCACAAATGTCTTTGGATTATACAAAAGTGAATAATAGCCTACATACACTGCTGCAACAGAATAAAAGCAAACTGATACATCCACTGGATAATCAAAGAATAAATAAAGCACATTTAAAAGAATAATGCCCACAAACATAATAAGAATTGATAAATATCTGGTTCGGTGGAAGCCACTTGTTATAATTGTCTTCTTTAAAAGAACGACAACGATAATTGCTACTAATATGTAGCAGAATATCAAATGCACCATATAATAGTCATTGATTTCAAAGGCATAGAACCATTCCTCTGGATTCAATCTACGCTCTACTAGTGAAAAAGCATGATGCCACTTTTGATTTGCAAACAAACTAATGTTGTCAAGCACAGCAATTGCCGCTATTATAATTGGCGCTGAATAAGTGTCCAACCAAATTCTAGTATACTGTCTCGCATAGAAAACAAATGTAATCAAAAGCCAATCTATTCCCGCAAAATATAGCGCATAACTAAACTCTGCCTGGCCGAAATCGTGAGTGGAAATAGCCCGCACATACGCCAAACTTGTTATTATTCCAACTATAAATAGCTGGATAATAGATATGCTCAGTTTACTATGTTTAATTGTGTGTCGTGTTCCTATGTATACCGCACATGCAAGCATTATGAATGCCGTCAGCATGATTAGTAAACTGTATATCTTAATCAAATGATACCCCCCGTTCTATGCTAGCCTGCCACCTTGCTGTCTGCGAAGTCCGCTCCCTTAGGTTTAATGTCAAATCCCATTCTTTCGCCTGTCACTGGATGATTGAAACCAATGTGATATGAGCATAGTGCAAGATTGTGTCCTGTAGAAATTCCACCGTATTTTACATCACCAACGATTGGCGCAGTTCTGCTGGCCAATTGGATGCGAATCTGATGATGTCTTCCGGTGAACAAATCAATATCAAGAAGCTTTTTGTCATCCCAGTGGTCCACTGCGCGATATCTTAGAATCGCTTTCTTGGCACGTGGATCTGACTCCTTTACTACCTTTGATAGATTTGTACGATTATCCTTTACTAAATAATCAACAAGCTCCCCTTCATCCGGGAAGGATTCCCTGCTGATTACTGCATAATATTTTTTTCTAAATGTGTGGTCTGTAATCTGTTTTGTAAGCTTGTTTGCCGCTTCTGATGTCTTGGCAAAAACCATAACTCCCTCTACAGGCTGGTCTAGTCTGTGGACCACATGGGCCGTTGGCTTTTCGTTTTTGGAAACGAGATAATTATTTATCTCGCTTACCATGTCCTTTTCGCCAATACTTTTTGTCTGTGTTGCCACACCCGCTGGTTTGTAGCATACGAGAATGCTATCGTCCTCAAAAATTATGTCCATACATTATACCCCCTCGTATAATATTTTAGATACATTAAATGTACCTTGATAACTTAATAAATATCTGTTCAATAGGCTTAGTTAAGCCCATGATATAATTGTCCCAGTGTCAATCAGGTAATAGTTCTATTTCCCCCTGTTGAACCAGAAATGGTTACTTCATAATAAGTCTGTTCCCCTGACATGGAAGTTAACTTCAAACCGGCTGGCTGTTTGCTTAAGTACATGGACTACCATCTAGCAGTGTGGTTTCGCATCTGTCCATCTTAAGCTGGATTCTTATATGCGAGGGTGTCGATGCTCCATGATCATGGGTTTTACCAAGC
>NZ_FOWB01000018.1:0-57701 GCF_900115355.1 Pseudobutyrivibrio sp. JW11
TTCAGAACGTCGTGAGACAGTTCGGTCCCTATCCGGCGCGGGCGTAGGATATTTGAGAGGAGCTGCCCCTAGTACGAGAGGACCGGGGTGGACGGACCACTGGTGTATCAGCTGTCGACCAACGGCATAGCTGAGTAGCCAAGTCTGGACGGGATAAACGCTGAAGGCATCTAAGCGTGAAGCCCCCCTCAAGATGAGATATCCCATTCCTTTAAGGAAATAAGATCCCTTATAGACGATAAGGTAGATAGGTTCAAGGTGTAAGTGCGGTAACGCATTCAGCTGATGAATACTAATAGATCGAAGGTTTATTCTAAAAAGAAGATATGTAGTATCGGAATACTGTGTGAAGTTTTGAGGTTGTTATAACCTTAAATGGCCTCATGGCTCAGTTGGTTAGAGCGCCGCCCTGTCACGGCGGAGGTCGAGGGTTCAAGTCCCTCTGGGGTCGTTTTAATAATGTGGGATCTTAGCTCAGCTGGGAGAGCATCTGCCTTACAAGCAGGGGGTCACAGGTTCGAGCCCTGTAGGTCCCACTTAATTAAATATTTTACTATGGGCGGTTTCCCGAGTGGCCAAAGGGGACAGACTGTAAATCTGCTGCAAATTGCTTCGGTGGTTCGAATCCACCACCGCCCATCTTTTTTAATATCGCGGGATGGAGCAGTCTGGAAGCTCGCCGGGCTCATAACCCGGAGGTCGGTGGTTCAAATCCATCTCCCGCAACTACGTGCCCAGATAGCTCAGTTGGTAGAGCAGAGGACTGAAAATCCTCGTGTCGTTGGTTCGATTCCGACTCTGGGCACTTGTTTTTTATAAACCTTCAAGATATAATGCTTGAAGGTTTTTTTGTATTTATAGGAGGCAATATGAAAATAGTATTTTTAGACAGAAAATCTATAGGTGAAGATATAGATTTAAGTTGTTTTAATGAATTTGGGGATGTTGTTATATATGATTATTCTACCCCAGAAGAGGCAGCTGAAAGAACCGTGGATGCCGATGTGGTTATCATAAATAAAGTACCAATCAATGAAAATACAATTGGCAAGGCTAATAATCTTAAGCTTGTATGTGTTACAGCTACGGGAACTAATAATCTTGATAAGGATTACTTAGACAAGAGAAATATAGCCTGGAGAAATGTGGCTGGATACTCAACTGAAGCGGTTGCTCAGCATACATTAGCTTTATTACTTAATTTATATGAGCATCTACGTTATTACGATGATTATGTAAAAAGCGAAAAGTACGTAAATGATAAGTTATTTACACATTTTGAGATGCATTTTAACGAAATAGCTAATAAGACATGGGGCGTTATTGGATTAGGTGCTATTGGAAAAAGAGTGGCAGAAATAGCAACTTGCCTTGGTGCGAATGTAGTTTACTATTCTACTAGTGGAAAGAATCACAGCGATATCTACAAAGAAGTCGATTTTGACACTTTGTTATCCACATCAGATGTTATCTCTATCCACGCACCACTTGATGAAAACACCTTACACTTAATGGATAAGAATGCATTTGAAAAGATGAAAAATAGTGCCATTCTCATAAATGTTGGTAGAG
Source organism: Pseudobutyrivibrio sp. JW11 (assembly GCF_900115355.1). NCBI lineage: Bacteria > Bacillati > Bacillota > Clostridia > Lachnospirales > Lachnospiraceae > Pseudobutyrivibrio > Pseudobutyrivibrio sp. JW11. Next base: position 1,573 of record NZ_FOWB01000018.1, read on the forward strand.
GTCCAATCGTTGTGGAAAAAGACCTTGCGGACGCACTTGAGAGTGGACAAATAGCTGGAGCTGGCTTAGACGTACTTGATGTTGAGCCTATGTCTCCAGAAAATCCACTACGCAATATAAAAGACAGCAACAAGCTTATCATTACACCACATATTGCGTGGGCAGCTGTAGAAGCAAGACAGCGCTTGATGAAGATTATTTACAATCAGGTAAAGGATTACTTTAATTAATCAAGAGGTAAACCTGATAGATAACTATTGTCACTGAGACTTACTAATAATTTGTTTCTATAATGAAGATACATATTTGTTTCAGTGACAGTATCGATATCTGAATCAAAGAATGAAGTATTACCGCAGGATTTCATATAAAGGTTAATTCGTTCTATGAAGTCAGGCATAGCTTCATTGAATAATTCAAAAATACTTTCGTTTCTATTAATTGAAGGATTCCAAGGATTGTGCCAGTTGGCATTGAAAGAATTGCAAGGGTCGTTGTACTTAATAATAGTATCACTAGGAATCATAGACGAAATAACATCGCATTTAAAGAATAGGTGCTCTATTCTTTGAATGCGTTTTTTCTTTTTTCCTGATGGATCATTCATTAATCGATTCAGTTTTATAAATGATTTTATAGCATTTTTTATAGTTCCATATCGTACGTGATATTCTGGGAAAGCTCGGTTTATGCTTATAAAAAGCAATTCTGTAATAACTCGTTTCTCGTTGTCTGAAGGTGATACAGTTCTAGCATAATCAAATTGACTAGGGAGTACATGCTTAAAATGATTTAGAACCAAATGATCTATATCAGTTTCTAGAGAAACATGTCTTCCGAAATCATATATGCCACTTTTCTTCAGATTATTAAAATGATCACTTTTAAAATAGACATAAGGATGGCAAATCACATCCAAGGAATAATGACCCATAAATCCCATTATATAAGCATCACAAATACGTCTATCGTGAGCATCATCAAAGCTATTTCTTGCATCAAAAAGGTAATCAAAAAAAAGCATAACCCGTTCTCTATGCATTACATTTCCAATATTCTTCTTATAAAAGACATATGCAGGGATATGATAGAAAAAGATATCAGGCCCTTGAAGGCCCAATCCAAAACATGTCTGATGTTTTTCAATCAGATTCTTAGTATCGTCAGATTCGATGAATGATATACATTGTTCTCCGAAAGTTAAATGAGTAATAAAACCTGGCATATATTCTCCCAATACAAAAATAAAAATTTACCCCGAATTTACCAAGCTAGAATACCTTTATGATAAAGGAACAATAAATGCAATAACTTGGTATAAATCCATAATACCATATATAGTGGTACATATTGCTAAAATACTGTGAAATAAGATTATATAGCAAACCTATACATATGAAAAAAATTGTATAAATCAAAAAACAAAGAAAAAACTTTGTATATAGCATAAAAATTTGTGGAATCTATACTAAAGTTAGGTTAAATGAAACGGAGGAACTAAAATGGGAGTAAAAGATAATGTTGAAAGAGCTGCATTTAGTGCGGCTATAGATGAAGTTCTGAAGAATGTAAAAAAGAATCCACAGAAAAGCCTATTAAAGATTGTTGATATGACAGAGAAAATGATGGGTGGAAGTAGTAAAGGATTCCGTACAGCTGCTTTTGCAGGAGCTAGAGATCTCATTAATCAAGAAGACTCTAAGTGGATGAACTATGTTACACGATTATTAACTGAAACAGATCCACATGTTGCAAAAATGACAGCATTAAATCTTGGATACCAGGCTGCATTTAAAGGTACCAAGATGATTAGGGAGAATAGAGAAAAATTTGGTTGTAATATACCATGGCTGATTCTCATGGATCCAACAAGTGCCTGCAATCTTCGTTGCACAGGATGTTGGGCAGCTGAGTATGGTCATAAACTTAATTTAACATTTGAAGAATTGGACAGCATTGTCACCCAAGGTAAGGAACTTGGAATTTACTTCTATATGTTAACTGGTGGCGAACCACTTGTTAGAAAGGCTGATATTATAAAGCTTTGCGAGAAGCATAATGATTGTGCATTCCATAGCTACACAAATGGAACACTTGTAGATCAGGCATTTTGTGATGAAATGAAGAGAGTAGGAAATTTATCACTTTCAATTTCTCTTGAGGGCTTTGAAGATGCAAATGATTTCCGCCGTGGTGAAGGTGTATTCGCAAAGGTAATTCATGCCATGGATTTACTCCATGAAAATGGATTAATTTTCGGTAATTCAGTTTGCTATACATCAAAGAATATGGATTCAGTAACTTCTGATGAATTCTTTGATTTATTGATTGAACATGGATCAAGATTTGCTTGGTATTTCCATCTTATGCCAGTTGGAATGAAGGCTTCTCCAGAATTAATGCCTTCTCCAGAACAAAGAGAGTACATTTATCATAGACTTCGTGAAGTTCGTGGCCGTGAAGGTGGTAAAGAAATTTATGTTATGGACTTCCAGAACGATGGAGAGTTTGTTGGTGGATGCATTGCCGGAGGAAGAAACTATTGCCATATTAATCCAAAGGGCGATGTAGAGCCATGCGTATTTATACATTATTCTGGTGCAAATATTCGTGAAAAATCTCTTATTGAGTGTCTCCAGCAGCCATTATTCATGGAGTACAGAAAAGGACAGCCATTTAATGACAATATGCTTAGACCTTGTCCTATGTTGGAAAATCCAGAACTTCTTCAAGAGATGGTTAAGCGTTCAGGTGCTCATTCTACAGATGTTGAGCAAGAAGAGCCTGTTGAGCATTTATGTGAAAAGTGCGCAGAATATGCAGCAAACTGGAAGCCAACAGCAGATAAGCTTTGGGAAGAGCATCCATACAGACAAAAAGGATATATTAATTATGCAAATGCAGAAGAAAAGGGATATGCATATAAAGTAAATTAATAAAGATGCTTTAGACCTGACAGAGATCAGCTGTCAGGTCTTTTTTTAGCCATTATAAGGTAAAAAAAGAGAATGCATAGTTGATAAAAATAAGAGATAATGCTAAAGTAAAGAAAGGTTATTAAAGATTATTCTAAAATAGTTTAGAATAATAAAAATTAAATCTTAATATTTTCAGAATATTGCATCCATAGTTGAAACGTGATACCATGGATTTGCACGCTAGTTAGTGTGTAAAGGAGAGGTGTTATGTTTAAAGGACGCAAATCAGAAATTGAAAAACTAAATGGATTTTATGAGGGAGAAGAAGCATCCGTTGCAGTTGTTTCTGGCCAATTGGGGGTTGGAAAGACAGCTCTATTAAGAGAGTTTGCAAAGGATAAAGAAGCCATTTTTTTCGAGGCTTACGAGACTACTGCTAAGCATCAGTTTGAGCAGATTAGCAAAACTATAGGCTCGTCAACTGTTCTTGATGGGGAGGCATTTTGCCAAGAAATTTCTAAGAGGGCTGCAAAATCTAAGCAGCTTATCATCATTGACCAATACCCTCATATTGTTAAGTCAGATCCAGATTTTGATAAAAAACTTCATGAATATATCGTCGGAGAATGGAAGAAATTACCAGTTAAGCTCATTCTATGTTCCGATGCGTTTATGCTTGTTGATAAATACATAAAGGGTAAAAAGGCCCTATGGAAAAACGATATAACACTTGATTTGGTAGTTCAGCCATTAGGATTTTATGACTCTTGCGAGTTTTTTGCAGATGCTAGTCCGAAGGAAGCTGCATTTTTATATGGCATTACAGGCGGTATTCCATACAACCTGGTACGCACAGCAGCACTACTTGGAATAGATGGTTACGATATGTACGGCATCAGTCCAATACATGGTGAAGATAAAATAAAAGAAGTGGCGTACAAGCTGTTTTTGGATAAGAATTGCAATCTTGGTTTGAATCCGGAGCAGGTTATGGCTACTGAGCTTCGTGAGCTATCATATTACAACTATATGCTTGCGACACTTGCCAAGGGATTAAATAGAGTTAATCAGATTTCAGTAGAGGTTGAAAAGCCAAAGGATGTTGTGGTTCCTTACTTGAACTCGCTAATGTCGATTGGCGTTTGTACAAAGGATACAGCAATCACTGAGATTACAAATAGAAAGAAAACTCGTTATTCGATAGTTAATACCAGCACATTATTCTGGTACAAGCACATTGTGGCAAACTACAATTTATATATTTCAGGTCAGGTTGATGAGCTTTGGGACACAATCAAAGCAGACATTGATGACTATATGAAGGAAGTATTCATCAAAATATGTGCTGAATACTTACGAGATAGAAGCGATAATAACCTTCTTCCATTTACTATCGAAGAGATTGGAAACTGGTGGGTTAATGACGATGAAGCAGGAACCACAGATGGGTTTGATTTGGTATCACTTGGAAAATGTGATGGCAAGTCAGCTACGATTTTTGCCCAGTGCTATTATATCCATGAGCCAATAGAAGTTGCTCAATTAAAGTCATTAATTGAAAAAACAAAGCAGCTTCACAGACAGGGAGATGCATTTTATCTAGTATTTTCTAATGCAGGCTTCCATGAAAATGCTATCACCATTTCATCAGCAATCAAAAACATTATGTTGATTACGTTGGATGAAATGAGATAATTATAGGTTTTACCCAATGATTTTAGGAGGAGAAAAATGACAAATCAAGAGCTAGTAAAAACTGCTATTGAAGTCCGCAAGGGAATCATTGAAGGTGTTCACGCTGCAAAAGCTGGACATCCAGGCGGATCTCTTTCAGCAACAGAGGTATTTACATATCTCTACTTTGAGGAGATGAATATCGATCCAAAGAATCCAAAGAAGGCAGACAGAGATAGATTCGTGCTTTCAAAGGGACACACTGCACCAGGTCTTTATGCCACACTTGCGCAGAGAGGCTTCTTCCCAGTTGAGGATTTAAAGGGCCTTCGTAGCATTGGAAGTCACTTACAGGGACATCCATGTGTGCAGCATACACCAGGTATTGATGCATCATCAGGTTCACTTGGCCAGGGAATTTCTGTAGCAACAGGTATGGCTCTTTCAGCAAAACTCTCTAATGAATCTTATAGAGTTTATACACTTCTTGGAGATGGTGAAATCCAGGAAGGTCAGGTATGGGAAGCTGCTATGTTCGCAGCTGCAAAGAAGCTTGATAACCTTTGCGTAATCGTAGACAACAACGGTCTTCAGATTGATGGACGTATCGAGGACGTAAACAGCCCATATCCAATCCCAGACAAATTCAGAGCATTCAACTTCCATGTAGTAGAAGTTGCAGATGGAAATGATTTTGATCAGCTTCGCGCTGCTTTCAAAGAAGCAAGAGAAACAAAAGGACAGCCTACTGCAATCATTATGAAAACAGTAAAGGGCAAGGGTGTTTCATTTATGGAGAACCAGGTAGGATGGCACGGAAAAGCTCCTAACGACGAGGAGTATGCTATCGCTATGGAAGAATTAAAGAAAGCAGGTGAAGAGTAATGGCAGATGTTAAGAAAATCGCAACTCGTGAGAGCTACGGTAACGCTCTCGTTGCTTTAGGTGAGAAATATGACAATTTAGTAGTTCTTGATGCTGACCTTGCAGAGGCTACAAAGACAGGTATTTTTAAGAAGGCATTTCCTGAGCGCCATATTGACTGTGGTATTGCAGAGTCAAACATGGTTGGTATTGCAGCAGGTCTTGCTAGCACAGGAAAGGTTCCATTCTGCTCATCATTTGCAATGTTTGCAGCAGGACGTGCTTTCGAGCAGGTACGTAACTCAGTTGGTTACCCACACCTCAATGTAAAGATTGGTGCAACTCATGCTGGTATTTCAGTAGGTGAGGACGGTGCTTCACATCAGTGTAACGAGGATATCGCTCTTATGCGTACAATCCCAGGCATGACTATCATCAATCCTTCTGATGATGTTGAAGCAAAGGCTGCTGTAGAGGCTGCTTACAAGATGGATGGTCCAGTTTACCTTCGTTTTGGACGTCTTGCAGTACCTGTAATCAACGACAGACCAGATTATAAGTTTGAAATTGGTAAGGGTGTTGTTCTTAAAGAGGGCAAGGATCTTACAATCATTGCTACAGGTCTTGAGGTTAATGAATCACTTGAAGCTGCAAAGAAGCTTGCTGAAGACGGAATTGATGCTGAGGTTATCAATATCCACACAATCAAGCCTATCGATGCTGATCTTATCGTAAAGAGCGCATCTAAGACTGGCAAGGTTGTAACAGTAGAAGAGCATTCAATTATCGGTGGTCTTGGTGGAGCTGTTGCAGAAGTTCTTTCAGAGAAGTGCCCTACAAAGATGCTTCGCATCGGCGTAAAGGATACATTCGGTGAGTCAGGCCCAGCTGTAAAGCTTCTTGCTAAGTATGAGCTCGACGCCGAGGGAATCTACAAGCAGATTAAAGCATTTGTATAATCAAGTATAACTAAAGCCAATTAGTTACGGCTACATGCCTGCTAATTGGCTATTTTTATGTTCTGTATTAACTTAAATGATAATTCTTATTTATCTACTGCGAATGTAATTGTAAAGCATCAATGATAGCTTCACCGTAATTGCATCCGAAAATTTTCTCACGTCATATCCTGTTAGATCGGCGAATTTATCCAGACGATATATCAAGGTATTACGATGAATGAACATTTTGCGGGAAGTCTCGGCAAGCGACAAATCATTATCGAAAAATGCCTCTAAAAGGTTCAAAGTTTCCACGTCAAGCTGCGCTAAAATGTCGATATTTATATGGTTGTTTAGATATGTTTCAACTTCATCCTCTGGAATATTGTAAAGCAAACGTCCCAGACCCATGGTGCTGTATGAATATACATGGTCGGAGCTTCTAAATATATTTCCAATATGCATAGCCAAAACAATATCTTTATAAGAATTAGGTAACTCAGTGAATTTGCTTATAGGCAAATCGTAAGAAACCTTAAAACTCAAAAATGCTTCTGACTCTAACATATCTAAGAACTCATTGCAGTACTGAAGGATATCCTCGTCAGATGGAACAGTATCGAAGTGGACGATTATCGCAATGTGCTTTGAATCTATTTGAACCAAAGCATCCTGGGAATCAGGCAATAAACTCTTCAACAACGATACGGCTTCCTTTGGATAATCAACCTGACTTTCCAAATAGAAAAGCATACGGATGGCATTTTCATCAATATGAAAGCGATGAATGTAAGCGGCTGCATCAGAGTAGGAAAGCTCTCTGGTTAAATAGGCCCTATAAAAAGAGCTCTTCGAGTCCAGCACATTAAAGCGGACAACCATTTCTTTTAATTTATTAACGGTTTCCTCATCTGATAATTCTGAATCAGTGATTTGAAAATTAATGCCTGTAGCCTTTGATAATTGTTCTAGTAATTTTTCCTTTTTATCATCGAAATTCATAAAAAAAGAGGTACCTTTCAAAAAGATACCTCCATTTTAAATCATTAAATTGGACTAATCAATTGATTAGTTAGCAATTGTAAGCTCTGTGTCCTTATCGAAGAAGTGAGCCTTCTCCATATCAAGAGCAAACTTAACTGTGTCGCCACCTCTAGCTGTTGTACGAGGGTCAACTCTTGCTGTAACCTGAGTTCCAGCATAATCGAAGTATAAGTAAACCTCTGCACCAAGAAGCTCGTATACAGAAATCTTAGCTTCGATAACTGAAGAAGACTGTGTATCAACGTAAATCTGAGAATCATGAATATCCTCTGGACGGATACCAAGGATTACTTCCTTACCACCGTAGTTCTTCTCTGAAAGAGCCTTTGTCTTTGCTGGTGGAATCTGGATTGTAGCACCGTTAACCTGGATAGCTGTGCAATCAGCGTTAAGTGTACCATTGAGGAAGTTCATCTGTGGTGAACCAATGAATCCAGCAACGAACAGGTTGCATGGCTTCTGATAAAGGTTTGCAGGTGTATCGATCTGCTGAACAACACCGTCCTTCATAACTACGATTCTTGTACCAAGTGTCATAGCCTCTGTCTGATCATGTGTAACGTAAATCATTGTAGCTCCGAGTGAATCATGAAGCTTAGAAATCTCTGTTCTCATCTGAACACGAAGCTTTGCATCAAGGTTTGAAAGAGGCTCATCCATAAGGAATACCTTAGGGTTACGAACGATTGCACGACCCATAGCAACACGCTGTCTCTGACCACCTGAAAGAGCCTTTGGCTTTCTGTCAAGAAGCTTCTCAAGGTCAAGGATCTTAGCAGCCTCACGTACCTTCTTATCGATTTCGTCCTTTGGTACCTTACGAAGCTTAAGACCAAATGCCATGTTATCGTAAACTGTCATATGTGGATAAAGAGCGTAGTTTTGGAATACCATTGCGATATCTCTGTCCTTAGGCTCTACGTCGTTCATAAGCTTTCCGTCGATGAGAAGCTCACCTGAAGAAATTTCCTCAAGACCTGCGATCATACGAAGAGTTGTAGACTTACCACAACCAGAAGGTCCTACGAAAATGATGAATTCCTGATCCTTAATCTCAAGGTTGAAATCCTTAACAGCCTGGAAGCCATTTGGATAAACCTTATTAATGTTTTTTAATGAAATGTCTGCCATAATAAAATATCCTCTCTTTGAAAAATTAGGGTTCCCCCCTGAACTATCTAAAATTATAAAAAATGGTGAAACTGTGAACAATGTTAGAATAACCAAAAAATACAAAAACGTTTCGTTATTTTAACAACGGGCTGTGAAATATATACAAAATGGTCCTATATGAATTGAGCACATATTCCATACTTGGATAATAAATTATATAAAACTGGATGTGATATGATATAATACATGCCAAAGGTAGAATTGAGGTAACTATCTGATGATAGTAGAGAATTGACTAATCGGGAGAATATTATGGAAGCATTAAAGTATAGGAATCGTCTGAAAAGATATCTGAGATTCCCTCTGTACATGCTTATTATTTTTTTAATAGGTTGTATCATTCTAAGCTTTGTAAATCCAAAGGCAGCCGGCATAACACTTATCTTTGTTCTAGTTTATGGTGTAGCCTGCTTTGCATATTACAAGGCCAATCTTAAATCCTTTAAAAACACAATAATTGAATACGCAGTTCATTATGGAACAGTCCAAAAGGAGCTTTTAAAGAACTTTAGATTGCCATATGTATTGCTAGATTCTACTGGAAGAATCATGTGGATGAATGAGGAGTTTTGTCAGCTTGTTGATAAAAACAAAACTTACAATAAATCAATCACAAGCATCTTCTCAGAAATCACACGTGAAGGAATCGACCATGCTAAGGATGACAACTTCGATATTCATATTGAATATAATGAGAGAAAGTATTTAGCATGCCTTCAGCGACTTGATATGACCGAGCCTCTTCAGGGCAGCAATCTTGTTGCTAATATGGATGAAGTTACTGATGGATTAGTAGCTATCATCTTGTTTGATGAGACAGATATTCAAGCTACAAAAGCAAAGATTAACGACCAGGGCATGGTAATGGCCCTTCTTTATGTAGATAATTACGATGAAGTATTTGATCAGGTAGAGAATGCAAAGCGCTCAATGCTTTTAGCACTCCTTGATAGAAAGATTAATAAATACTTTGGCGAAGCTGATGCAATAGTTAGCCGTCTTGAAAAAGATAAATACCTCATCATGTTCCAGCACAAATATCTCAAGAATTTCGAGGATGATAAATTCTCTATCGTGGAAGATATTACTGGAATAAAGATGGGAAATGATAAAGATATCACAGTAAGTATTGGTATCGGACTTGGAAGCGACAACTACAATCAAAAGGCACAGTATGCACATGTTGCTATCGATCTTGCACTTGCTCGTGGCGGATGCCAGGTAGTTGTTAAGAATGGACAGGACGTTTCTTATTATGGTACTCATGGTAAGGAAGTGGAGCGTTCAACTCGTGTTAAGGCCAGAGTTAAGGCACAGGCCCTTCGCGAGCTCATGGAAACAAGAGAAAGAATTATTGTTATGGGACACAATCTTTCTGATGCAGACTGCTTAGGAGCATCAGTTGGTGTGTTCTGCGCAGGTCGAGAAATTGGAAAGCCTGTAAATATCGTTATTGATACAATCACAAGCTCTATGCGCCCAGTTGTTGAGAGCTTTACAGAAAAGGGCGAGTACCCAGACGACATGTTCATCACAAGTGAGCAGGCACTCAATCTTTGCAATGAAAACACCCTTATTATGGTTGTTGATACCAACAGACCAAGCTATGTGGAATGTCCAGGACTTCTATATAAAAATAAAAACATCGTTGTAATTGATCACCACAGACAGGTGGAGGAGATTATTGAAAATCCAATTCTCTCTTACATCGAGCCTTATGCATCATCTGCAAGTGAGATGATTGCCGAGGTGCTTCAGTATTTCGCAGAGAAAATCAATATCAACCCAACTGAGGCTGATTGTATTTATGCAGGTATCTTGATTGATACAAACAACTTTATGACAAAGACTGGTGTTCGTACATTTGAGGCAGCTGCCTTCCTCCGTAGAAATGGAGCAGAGGTTACTAGAGTTAGAAAGATGCTTCGTGAAAATATGGAGACATACAAGGCCCGCGCAGAAATCGTTAGAAATGCAGCAGTATACAGAGATGCATTTGCCATCGCAGAATGTGAGCCAGATGGAAATCTTGAAAGCCCAACAGTAGTTGGCGCTCAGGCAGCTAATGAGCTTCTTAATATCGTAGGTATTAAAGCGTCATTTGTTTTGACAAAATATATGGACAAGATTTTCATCAGTTCTCGTTCAATCGATGAAATCGATGTTCAGAGTATTATGGCCCGCCTGGGTGGTGGTGGACATGTAAATATTGCAGGAGCCCAGATTCAAAATCGTACACTTGATGAGGTTCGTGAGGACCTTGAAGCAACAATAGATAAAATGCTAGAAGAAGGAGAAATTAGGCTATGAAAGTAATACTTCTTTCAGACGTAAAGTCACTTGGTAAAAAAGGCGAGGTTGTAGAGGTTAGCGAAGGCTACGCAAGAAATATGCTCTTCAAGAAAAAGCTTGGAGTAGAGGCAACAAACGCAGCACTCAATGACCTTAAGCTTCAGAATAAACACGATGAAAAAGTCGCTCAGGAAAACTATGAAGCAGCACTTGCATTTGAAAAAGAAATTGCAGAGTGGAAAGTAGAAACAAAGATTAAAACAGGTGAGGGCGGAAGAACCTTCGGATCTGTTTCAACAAAAGAAATCGCTGAGGCTGCAAAGAAGCAGTACGGCAAAGAAATCGACAAAAAGAAAATTGTTCTTGATGATCCAATCAGATCCCTTGGAACATACGAGGTAAAGGTAAAGCTTCATCCAAAGGTAACAGCAACACTTCGTGTACATGTTTCAGAACAATAAATAAAGGAAAGAATACATAATGGAAGATGTAATTCGCAGACAAATGCCCAACTCTTTGGAGGCGGAGCAGTCAGTAATCGGTTCAATGATTGTTGATAGAGATGTAATTGTTGAGTGTTCAGAAATCCTCATCAAAGACGATTTTTATCATCAGCAGTACGGAATGCTTTTCGAAGCAATCGTAGAACTTTTTAATGCTGGCGAGCCTGTTGATGAGGTTACTCTTCAAAATAAGCTTAAAGAAAAGGGGGTTCCACCGGAATTTGCTTCGTTGGAATTCATCCAGGAGCTTGTACTTGGAGTACCAACCACAGTCAATGCTAAAAGCTACGCTAATATCGTAAAAGATAAGGCAGTACTTAGAAATGTAATTAAAGTAAATCAGAAAATCGAGAACATGTGCTTTGAAGGCACTGATGATGTTGATACTATTTTGAACCAGACTGAAAGAGATATTTTCTCATTGGTTCAGAACAGAGGAAACACAGACTATGTTCCAATCCGTCAGGTTGTTATGAATGCAATCGCAAAGATTGAACAGGCTTCAAAGCAGAAGGGTGTAGTTACAGGTATCCCAACAGGATTTATCGATTTGGATAGACAGACTGCTGGACTTCAGCCTTCGGATCTTATCCTTATTGCGGCCCGTCCTTCAATGGGTAAAACAGCCTTCGTTCTTAACCTGGCACAGCACATCACTATTCACGAGCATCTTTGTGCAGCAATATTCTCACTGGAAATGTCAAAGGAGCAATTGGTTAACCGTCTTTTTGCTCTGGAGTCAAGAGTAGATGCGCAAAAGCTTAGAACAGGTAATCTTCAGGAGGCAGATTGGGAAAACCTCATCGAAGGTGCTGGTAAAATCGGTAACTCAAAGCTTATTATTGATGATACACCAGGTATTTCAATTGGTGAGCTTCGAAGCAAATGTAGAAAGTTCAAAATGGAATTTGGCTTGTCTATTATTATCATCGACTACTTACAGTTGATGTCTGGTAATGGTAAATCAGAAAGTAGACAGCAGGAAATTTCAGATATTTCACGTTCACTAAAGGGACTTGCCCGTGAGCTAAACGTACCTGTTATAGCACTATCACAGCTTTCCCGTGCGGTTGAGCAGCGTCCTGACCACAGACCTATGATGTCGGATTTGCGTGAATCCGGAGCCATCGAGCAGGATGCCGACGTGGTTATGTTCATTTACCGTGATGATTACTATAACCATGATACAGAATTAAAAAATGTTTCAGAAATCATCGTAGCTAAACAACGTAACGGTCCTATCGGAACTATCGAGCTTACATGGCTCCCAGAATACACAAGATTCGCAAACCGCGACAGAAGCCAGTATGCAAACCATGATGAATAAAATAAGAGGGCGATATTTCGCCCTCTATTTTTGTACTCTAATATATTTTCAATTTTTAATTCGTTTTTATTTGTCTTTTTCAGTATGGACTTCAATTTGACGATACTGGAGTCCTTTATCAGAGTAATACTCATATAACTCATTCCCCGCAGCTACTCTATTAATTGAAACAATGCCTCAAAGTCTGATTCTTTCAAACGAAAAGGATTGTTTATGATAGGGAGGCCTTGAATAGAATCATATTTCTTTATATTAAATAACGCTTTATCATTAACTTCATTTGATTTGGTTAAAAACCCAATATTTTTCATATCTACTACTCCTTCCATATTATTTATAAATCTGTAAACATCACGTTTACACCAAGGCATAAGAGATCCTATCAAAAATTGCTTATCACACTGGTTGTAAATAGAAGCGTTTTCTGGAGTAAGCTTGTCAAAATCCACAATCACATATCCATCCCATTCGTTAATGAGATAGCTGGCAACAGATGTGTTACATCCCAAAGCGTAAACAACATCCATATATTTGTAGCAAGTGATGTCTTTATATTTCATTTGATGTTCTCCAACAAATCCCAATAGTTGGCTATCATCAGAAATTTCAATATAAAGAACCGGCTTTTTAAGCCCAGAGCTTAAAAAATTTGCTAAACAAAGGCACAAGTGAGTGACACCAAGCTTATGAGAAACCGCTGTAACAGATATCTTTTTATTTTTTTCGAATTTATTTTTTGTTGACTTATTAAGCCAGTGTTTAAACAGTAAAATCCTTTTCATTCTTCAGAACCATAGAAAAAAATCTATCTTCATCCTTAGATAAATTCAAAGACCACTTATTTGATGGATACATGAAAACCTTTTTATGTAAATCCTTTGCAAGTTTCAAGGAAAAAAGTTTGTTAGAAAAATTAGAAATAACATAAACAGTTTTATCCTTGATCCAATATGGATAATTTATAGTTTTCCAAGGAGATGCACTTACTATATAAAATATAATTTGAGCATCTGAAATGTATTTGTCATTAGTACCACAGTCCAGGACATAAAGACCTTTTGGAGGTGTGTAACTTTCTATGGCATCCCCATAATTTAGAATACCTCTAAAGTTTTTGTGGTATAAAACACCTGACCTAACGTGGCTGTCTTTGAAATGTTCCCAAAGATGATGAACAGTGTCTTTTTCAAAATCTTTGTAGTATGTTTCTATATGTTTGCTATTAAGAAAGCGACATAGATTAATAGCGATATGAGTGGTTCCGACTCCACAATCGGCTCCAATCACGGCTATTTTCCTAACGAGAATGCCTGATTCCGTATTTTCATTAGCTCTAACTCCCTGTAGTTTTAGCAACTGTGACTTTAATTCAATGATAGAATTGTGCCTATCAGTTGGATTTGCAGCAGTGGCTTTATCTACTAGTTTTTTCAACCTGAAATCATCTTTTGCATAACTATTAATCTGCAAAAACTCAATTATCTTTCCAACGCTGTATATATCACAACGCTCATCAAGCTTTTGGCCTTTTAACTGTTCAGGTGCGGCCCAATTTTTTGTGCCTAAGGGCATAGCCGTAGCCGACTGAGACTTTTTTATAGCAATACCAAAGTCAATAAGGCGTAGTTTATCACCCTGCAAAATAAGATGCTCTGGCTTTAAATCCCTGTAAAGCACAGGCTCCGGCTCTGCAGAATGCAACGCTTCAAAGATATGGCATACTTCAATGGCCAATCTATATAGCTCTTCTTTAGATAACTTAGTTTGTAACAGATACTCCCTGAGGGAAATTCCTTCAATAAATTCCTCAACTAGGTAGTACATATCATTTGTATCTTCTACACTAAAAATGGTGGGTATTCGGGATGATTTAATCCCTTGTAAAAGATGTGCTTCGGATAGGATGCTGTGTGCATTAGGACTCGCCTTGTGAATGGCTTTAAGAATTCTTAATGCTCCTATCGACTTATAATTGACAAGTAATACTGCGGTAGCTGCTGTTTCTTGCAGTATACGAATGACTTCGTACTTGTCTTCAATACCTTTTGGTATCAATCTATCAGCTCCTTCCTTTCGGAAAGGCATCTCGCAGACAAGTTTATAACACAGAACAAATTATAATGCAAGCACAAATTTGAAAAAAGTTTTTGTTTTATAACAAATCACTTTATAAAAATTTAATACTTTTATCACCTTTTATATGGTATCTTTGCTTTACTTTCCGATATAATATATATATAATCCATATAAGAAAAATGCTAATAGTAGCGCATCTTATATCGATCGGGAGGTGATTTTTATGAAGATTGAAAGAATCAACGAAAACCAGATCAGATGCACTCTGTCTAGAGAAGATTTAATAAGCCGACACATTAAGCTCTCAGAATTAGCTTATGGTTCTGCAAAGGCCAGAGAATTATTTAGAGAACTTATGGAACAGGCTTCCTACCAGTACGGTTTTGAAGCGGAAGATATTCCACTTATGATAGAAGCTATACCACTTTCATCAGAATCCATTGTCCTTCTTGTGACAAAGGTAGAAAATCCTGACGAGCTTGACACTCGTTTCTCAAGATTTTCAGAGGATGACGATGACTACGATGATGATGACGAAATCATCGATGCACCAGCAAAGCCATTTAATGAGGCAGCAGCAGACGACATACTTAACATATTCAACAGTCTTATTGAAAAGGCACAGGAAGCTATAACAGCTTCACCAGAAAAGGCAGCAAAAAATGGTTTGCCAGTGGACATCACAAAGATGTTTGTTTTCGACAACATGGATGATGTAATCCGACTTTCTGGAATACTTGGTAGCTTTTACAAGGGAAAGAATTCTCTCTATAAGAGTCCATTTGATAACAAATACTATTTAGTAGTTAGTAAATCAGATGATACAGCTGAAACATACAATAAAGTATGCAACATCTTATCAGAATACAGTGATCAGCAGAATTATGTAGTTGGTACAGACCAATACATGGCTGAGCACTATGAAGTACTTGTCAACGGTGATGCGGTACAGAAATTAGCAATGATATAAAAAAAGAGCTTCGCTATGCGAAGCTCTTTTTTAATGTTTGCGCGCCATGGGCGCGCTCTAACGGGTGCAAGTCCCGAACACGCCCAGATAGTGGGAAGTGTATAGCTGAACAGCAAGGGTGTCCATCGTGAGGTGGAATCTGAAGGAAGCTGCAAGCAAATCTCTGGTCCGACGGACAGAAATCACATATAAGGCTAGGCTACGAGAGACAAGTTGGCATTAAGCAACAAAGTCTAATAACTATCACATTTGTAGTAGCAGAGTAAATGTGGCGGATATATGGAGAGAAAGAGCGTGCACCTTAAGCGTGGAGGTCTCACAGAGGTTCCATTAGCCTAGTAACAACGAACTGTGAGAAGTCAGCCGAGCCCATAGTAGTGAAGAAATCTCTGTAATGGAGATGGAGCGAAGGGGTGAACAATCAATAAGTTTGAGTATGTCTCGTGTTGCAGAAATGACAACATCTGCCGTAATCAATCGGGAAAAGGGTGGTCAAATCAAGCGAGGCGGAAAGGAAAGAACGCATGGACACAAGTAGTCTAATGGAGCAGATACTATCTAGCGATAATCTCAACAGAGCATATCTGCAAGTCGTACGAAACAAAGGAGCAGAGGGAGTGGACGGAATGAAGTACACAGAACTCAAAGACCACCTTGAAAAGAACGGCGATATCATCAAGGACCAGTTGAGGACAAGAAAGTATAAACCTCAGCCAGTACGAAGAGTGGAGATACCAAAGCCTGATGGTGGTATCAGAAACCTAGGAGTACCAACAGTAACAGACAGATTCATACAACAAGCCATAGCACAGGTTTTAACACCAATCTATGAGGAACAATTCCATGACCACAGTTATGGATTCAGACCTAATAGATGTGCACAGCAAGCAATCCTAACAGCGCTCGATATGATGAATGATGGTTATGACTGGATTGTAGACATTGACTTGGAGAAGTTCTTTGACACAGTTAATCACGATAAACTTATGACTATCATAGGTAGAACCATAAAAGACGGAGATGTTATTTCTATCGTTAGGAAATACCTGGTCAGTGGAATCATGATTGATGATGAGTACGAGGACTCTATTGTGGGAACACCACAAGGAGGAAATCTCTCGCCATTATTGGCGAATATCATGTTGAATGAACTTGATAAGGAGATGGAAAAGCGTGGGCTTAACTTTGTAAGATACGCAGATGATTGTATCATCATGGTTGGTAGTGAAATGTCTGCTAATAGAGTCATGAGAAATATCTCGCGATTCATTGAAGAGAAACTAGGTCTCAAGGTCAATATGACCAAGAGTAAAGTGGACAAGCCGCAAGGACTTAAATACCTTGGATTTGGATTCTACTTTGACTCAAGAGCACATCAGTTTAAGGCAAAACCACATGCGAAATCAGTAGCGAAGTTTAAGAAAAGAATGAAAGAACTTACATGACGTAGTTGGGGCGTTAGCAACAGCTACAAAGTTAAGAAACTCAATCAGCTTATTCGAGGTTGGATAAACTACTTCAGGATAGGAAGTATGAAAACACTTTGTAAAGAACTTGATAGAAACATCAGGTTTAGACTTCGTATGTGTATTTGGAAGCATTGGAAAACTCCGCAGAATAGAGCTAAGAATTTGATGAAGCTAGACGTACCAAGATGGGCAGCGTATAAAATCGCCTATTGTGGAGACAGATATGCAAGACTCGCTCATAATGGATGGGTGCAAAAGGCTATAAGTACAAAGAGACTAACCTCATTTGGATTAGTCTCAATGTTAGATTACTACACCGTAAGGTGTGTTACTTGTTAAGTTGATTGAACCGCCGTGTACGGAACCGTACGCACGGTGGTGTGAGAGGTCGGGAGATTAATTAAATCTCCCTCCTACTCGATTTGCGTTTTAAGCCTTTGAATCAAGGAATGTATTAATCTCTTCAACGAGATCATCAGCATCGATACCGTGTACCATTGCTGCCTCCTCGATAGTCTCCATCTGTGAAGATGGGCATCCGAGGCAGTGCATGCCGATATTAAGTAAGATAGGAGCTACATCAGCATCAATCTGAAGAAGCTCGCCGATCATAGTTGCTTTAGAAACTCTTGCCATTTTGACTTCTCCTTTCTTAACATTTCAATTGATAATAACATGCTTTTTTTCTTTTCGCAAACCATTATTCCAATGTTGTGAATTATATACAATTACATTGTGCTCAATTTGAAGTTGGCGCGAAACTAATTTGTGTACACAATTAAAACAACTGTTAGCCTGAATCAACAGGAGTTAGAATAATATAACCGCGGTGAGCCCTGATTTTAAAGGGATTCATAAAAAAACAATTTTGTCCTTGATTTAGACACAATTTAGGTGTAATATATGAGACATCAAACGAAATTGATTAATTTTTATCAATTAAGATATTTAAGGAGGATTTTAACTATGGCATACGTTATTTCTGATTCATGCGTATCATGTGGTACATGCGAGCCTGAGTGCCCAGTAGGAGCTATCTCACAGGGAGATTCACAGTTCAACATCGACGCTGACGCTTGCGTTGAGTGTGGTACATGTGCAGGTGTTTGCCCAACAGGAGCAATCTCTCAGGGCTAATAGCTTAATCAAGAAAACCGGTTAAAGAGCATCGCAATCGCGGTGCTCTTTTTTTGTGCCTGCTCCCCGGCACCCCCGTTGTGAGTAAGGACCCCGGCCCAGGCCCCTCCCAACAAAATATATATGGAATTGTCCCCCTTGTAGTGTGGGCTATATGTTTATTTACTTGCATCGTCTGCGGATTATGTTTTTCTAAGCATCACGTGTCGCATTTTTTATGGTGCGTGTTCTTTAAATTCTTTGCACTTCTAACGCCGCTGTTGTTAGAGTGGGCAGACACACACTATTTATAAGTATTGATCTCCACAGCAAGCTTAGGAATAATTGCCGCGGCATTTGTAGTGAGCCTAGAAAATTAGAAAGGGGAATTTTGAGATGATAGGCGTGAGGCGCCATGGACGGCGCCGAGAGCCCGACAACGAAACGGACTGAGTTAAAGGGCGGCGCCTAATCATCCAAAATCCCCTTTCTAAATTTTCTTGGCAAACGGAGTATGAGCGCAATTATCCTAAGCCTTGTGTGGAGAGTAATAGGTAGACTTCAAGTGTCTGCCCTCTACCTACAGTGGCTTCGAAGTGCAAAACCAATTAAAGGACACGCACTTAATGCTCCCTTGTGATGCTAAGAAAAACTATAATCCTTGCGCTGTCTGCGTAAATAAACATATAGCCCACACTACAGGGGGACAATTCCATGAAAACCTCGAGGGAGGGGCCTGGGCCGGGGTGCAGTGCGGGGAGCGGGGCCACATAAAGGTGGAATTTGGCGGGATGGTTTGTTATACTTTGAGGGAATATAGATACGAGGGAGATGCTTATGAGCAATACGTATAGACATAGACGAAAGAGAAAGAAAAGATTTAGGATTCCGAGGGGTTATATTTACATTGCGGCAGGAATTATAGCTCTTGCGGTGCTGATAGTTGGCATATATGCGATTAAGAAGTATACGCCTACAAAAGAGCATATGGATTTGGCGGATTACTTCCAGGTATTCCATGAAAACGAAGCAGCGGTCGTTTTGGATGGAGAATATATCAGTTCTGAGCTTGAGGAGCATGGTTATGCCATAGTAAATGATGGCAATGTTTATTTGGAGCTTGGATTTGTAAAGGATTATCTGGATGATGGATATGTTTACGATTCATCAGAGATTACTCTGAGATATGCTACTGATTCTGAGGTTTATACTGCAACAGTTGGTAGTGCAGATTATTCAATAGATAAGAGCAATAATAGTCTTGGCTTGCCAGTAGTATTGGCGCAGGATGATACAGTCTATATTGCGGAGGATTATCTTAAGCTTCTTACAGATTTCAAGATTAATTATTATTCAGAGCCTGATAGAGTTGTTGTCCAGACTGTAGGTTCATCTACAGATTTGTATACAGCAAAGCGTAAGACTCAGATTAGAAAGCTTAATGGTCCAAAGAGCCCAGTCCTTGAGGATGTCACAAAGGGCGAAGCTATCTACGTTGTTCGTGATACAGGTAAGTGGAGCTTTGTTGTTTCAGAAAATGGTGTTATGGGTTACATCAAAAATAGTGCCATAACATTTAAGAGTACTGAGACAGTTGAAGCAGAGTTGCCTGAGCGTACATACAATCATATTTCAGCAGGACAGGATATTTCATTGCTTTGGCATCAGGTTACAAACCAGTCAGCGAATGGAGATATTGCCACAGTTCTTGCAAGCTCAACAGGTGTTGATGTTATGTCACCAACCTGGTTTTATTTGAATGATAACAAAGGCGGAATTGCTTCAATCGCAAGCTCTTCATATGTAAGTACATGTCATGCAAATAATGTGCAGGTATGGGGCCTTGTTAGCAATCTTGAGGATGCAGATGTTGATACAACAACAGTTTTAAACACTACATCATCAAGAGACGCATTAGTTAATAATCTTATTGCGCAGGCTATAACATACGGTCTTGATGGAATCAATATTGATATCGAGCAGCTCTCAGGAGATGCAGCAGATGGATATATTCAGTTCATCAAGGAGCTTTCTATTAAATGTGAAAAGAACGATATCATTCTTTCAGTAGACAATTATGTACCTACTGCTTCATCTGAGATTTATAATCGAGCAGAGCAGGCTAAGTATGCTGATTACGTAATCATCATGGGTTACGATGAGCATTATGGCGGAAGCGAGGAAGCAGGTTCTGTTGCATCAATTAATTGGGTAGATCAGGGTGTGGCTGACACACTTAACGATGTACCAGCTGAACAGGTAATCCTTGGTATGCCATTCTATTGTAGAGTTTGGGAAGTGGCAGAGGATGGTTCTGTTGATAGCACAGCTTACGGAATGGATGCAATTCAGTCATATCTTAAGACAAACGGTGTGTCTGCAGCATGGTCAGATGAGTATGGTCAGTACTACGCAGAATATGCTGATGGAAGCACAACTTACAAGATTTGGGTGGAGGATGAAACTTCCATCGAAGAAAAGTTAAAGGTAATGGATAAATACAATCTGGCTGGAGGAGCCTTCTGGAAGAAGGGCTTTGATAGTACAGGAGTATGGAATATTATTGCAAAGTACCTATAAGAGAACACAAAAAAATCATGGTTTTATGGGCTTTGTAACAGTTCAAAAAGATTGAGTTCTAATGGAAAAGTGATATAATTTTGAGTATGATTACTAGGATTATGGATGTTTCTGCAGAGCCAATCAATATGGAATATATCAGTGAGGCTTCTGAGATACTTAGAAAGGGAGGGCTTGTAGCCTTTCCGACAGAGACAGTTTACGGATTAGGCGGTGACGCCAAAGATAAGGAGGCCTCGCGTAAGATATACGCAGCAAAGGGTCGTCCATCGGACAACCCTTTAATTGTACATATTGCAAGGTTCTCACAGTTACAAGAAATTTCAAAGGATTTGCCAGAGAACGCTAAAAAGCTGGCAGATGCATTTTGGCCAGGACCACTTACAATGGTGGTCAACAAAAACGAGGTTATCCCATACGAGACAACAGGTGGTCTTGATACGGTGGCAGTAAGAATGCCAAACAATCCAATCGCCTTAGCACTTATTGAGGAAAGTGGATGTATGATTGCGGCACCTAGCGCCAACACATCAGGCCGACCAAGCCCTACAAAGGCTAGTCACGTATACGAGGATTTATCAGGAAAGATAGACGCCATCTTGGATGGAGGTGCTGTAGATATCGGATTGGAGTCTACCATCGTAGATTTGACAGAGGATGTTGTTACAATCCTTAGGCCAGGATACATCAATATGGAAATGCTGAAAGAGGTGGTTGGAGAGGTCAGAATCGACCCAGGCATTGTCTACAACGACAAAGGCACCACCAGTGGAGCAAAGCCAAAAGCACCAGGAATGAGATATAAGCATTATGCACCTAAGGGTGATTTGACTATCATTTCCGGTGATGAGGATAAAGTCGTAGCCAAAATCAATGAGCTTACAAAAGCAGCAATTGAGGCTGGTTCAAAGGTTGGTATTATCGCTACATCAGAAACTGCGGATAGATATAGCGATGGTCAGATTCTTGTAATAGGGGACAGATCTGACGAGGGCAGCATAGCTCACAATCTTTACGACATTCTACGAAAGTTTGACGAACTTGGTGTAGATTTGATATATTCTGAAAGCTTCGCTACTCCAAATATGGGGCAGGCAATCATGAATCGATTGTTGAAAGCAGCTGGTCAGAAGACACTTGACGTTTAGGCATCAACCGGCAGTCAGGAGAATATGAAATGAAAAATATTAATAGAGTGATTTTTGCTTCCGGTAGTGGAACATCGCGAGCCCCCATGGCGGCGGCGATTTTCCATGCCACTGAGCACAGCAGGCCGATAATTTGTGAGGCCAGGGGACTTATAGTTCAGTTCCCGGAGCCGTTGAATCAAAAGGCGGAAGCGATTTTAATCAGTAATGGCACTACGCTGAAGGATTACTCTTCCAAACAGTTACTAGATACGGATTTTTCCGAATCCACACTTGTAATCACAATGGAAGAGACCCAAAGGCAAAAAATATTAAGTGAATATGCAAACGCCACAGAGGAAAATACACGCCTCTTAAACGAGCTCGTTGGGGACGAGCTTGAGGTGATGGATCCCTATGGTGGCTCAGTACAGACCTATGGTTTGTGCTACGAAGTCTTAAAGGCTTCGATTGAGAAGTTAATGAGGGTTATTGAGGCATAAATATAAATAAGGCAAGAATTATATACGTATTGGAGGAATAGACCATGAGTGATAAGAGACTTGATTATATTAGCTGGGATGAGTACTTTATGGGCGTTGCAGTATTATCGGGTATGAGATCTAAGGACCCAAATACACAGGTTGGAGCTTGTATTGTTAGCCAGGACAATAAGATTTTATCAATGGGCTACAATGGTTTTCCAAATGGATGTTCAGATGATGAGTTCCCTTGGGCAAGAGTAGGGGACCCTCTGGAAAATAAATATTTCTATACAACACACAGCGAATTGAACGCTATCCTGAACTACCGAGGTGGTTCACTGGAAGGTTCAAAGCTGTACGTGTCACTATTTCCATGTAACGAATGTGCAAAGGCTATTATTCAGTCAGGCATAAAAACTGTTATCTACGACAGTGATAAATACGAAAACACACCATCAGTTATAGCATCAAAGCGCATGCTTAGAGCTGCTGGGGTAGAGTTCTATCAGTACAAGCATACTGGTAGAGAGATTTCATTTACACTTTAAGCAACTGTAAATTGAACAAATAGGAGCTTACATTGAGGGACAAGAAGAAGACAAATCGTGAAGTGGCCAATTCGCTGGTAATGGTACTTCAATTTGGAATAAATGTAATAGTGCCGATTTTCTTATGTATGGCAGTGGGGATTGTGTTATCAAAAGTGACCAGTTCTCACAGCGACATGTATATCATCGGAGGAATTCTGATAGGCATAGTTGCTGCATTTAACGGGGCATATCGTTCGGTTAAGGGATACTTAAAAAATGAAGAATCCCCAGGGCAGCGAGCAAGACGTCTGGAAGAAGAGGCAAAAAATCAGTCAGAGGAAAAGCATGATTAATTGGATGAAAAGACTAAATCAAGCTCTACCTGGCTTGGTTTTAGGAATACTAATATACGGTGTTTTAATTGAACTGATTGGGGTTTGGTTTGTAACTGACAAAGTCAGATACACCAGCGGACTTCTAATAGGAGTTGGATGTGCCACATTTATGGCAATCCACATAGCAATGATTATCGAAGAATCAGTTCGCATAGGAAAGGGGCATGAAAAATATCTTTCCTTTAAATCTGTGATGCGATACTTAATCGTATGCGCAGTGATGATTTTGATGATGGTCTTTAAACTTGGCAACATGTTTACAGCTCTCATCGGTATTTTAGGGCTTAAGGTAAGTGCATATGCGCAGCCTTTGCTAATAAAGAGACTCGGAAAAACTAGTTCCAATATATCCGAGGGTAATGATGAAGAACTTAATACAAAGGAGGTGAAAGTGTGACAGAAGGAATTTTGCTGGCCTCAAGCGATACTGTGGACATGATAAAAGGCTTGTTCAAATACGAAGTCTTTGGTCATGAAGTTTGGATCACAACTTCCCATGTCTGCATCCTTATCGTGTGGCTTGCGTTGGTTATATTTTCTCTTATTGCCAACCGTAAGCTGAAGCATGCCACTGAAGTTCCTGATACCTTCCAGAGTATCTTGGAGTTGATAGTAGGACTCTTAGATAAGATGGTGGAAGGAAGTATGGGTAAGCACGCACCAGTGTTTGCAAACTGGATTTGTACCATATTCTGTTTCATTTTGGTATCTAACTTATCCGGTTTGGTTGGCTTAAGACCACCAACAGCCGATTACGGCACAACATTGGCCCTTGCATTAATTACCTTTGTTTGCATTCATGTAGTAAAGGTAAGGCACCAGAGCGCGAAGGACATTTGGATTGACAAGTGTTCTCCATTGCCACCATGGCTACCAATCTGGATGCCAATAAACGTAATATCCGATATTGCGGTGCCTATTTCAATGTCACTACGTTTATTTGCAAACGTTCTTTCAGGAACAATCATTATGGGTCTTGTATATGGATTGCTAGGAAAGTTCGCCTTGATATGGCCTGCAGCATTGCATGTATATTTCGATATTTTCTCAGGTGCAATCCAGACCTATGTATTCTGTATGTTGACAATGACATACATAGCTCAGTCTTATGGTGATTCGTAAAGGGACTGAAAACAAAAAGTTTACTATATTAGGAGGAAAACATTTATGAACATTACAGGAGAAGATTTAATAAAAGCTTGTTCAGCAATCGGTGCCGGCTTAGCAGTTATCGCTGGTATTGGTCCTGGTATTGGACAGGGTATTGCAGCTGGTCATGGTGCAGCAGCCGTTGGTCGTAACCCAGGAGCACAGGGACAGATCATGTCTACTATGTTACTTGGTCAGGCCGTTGCCGAGACAACTGGTCTTTACGGACTTGTAATTGCCCTTCTGTTACTCTTTGTACAGCCATTAGTAGGCTAAGGAAACTAGGAAGAAAAATTTTAAGAAGGAGGGCTAAAAGTTGGAAAGACTATTTGATTTAGACTTTCAGTTAGTAAATGATGTAGTGCTTTTAGCCATAGCAATGTTCTTCCTATTCCTTATAATGTCAAACAAGCTTTTCAATCCAGCAAGAAAGCTTCTGCAGGATAGAAAAGATGGCATTGCAAGGGACATTGCAGATGCAAAGAAAGAAAAGGAAGAGGCAGAAAAGCTAAAGGCAGAGTACGAAGCAAAGCTAAAGAACATCAGCAAAGAGCGTGATGAAATTTTAGCAGAAGCAAGACAAAAAGCCTTAAAGAGTGAAACCAAGATTGTAAGCGACGCTAAGGAAGAAGCTGCAGCAATCATTGCAAGAGCAAATGAGGAAGCTGAGCTTGAGAAGAAGAAGGTTGCAGACGAGGTTAAGCAGGAAATGATTTCTGTAGCTGCATTGATGGCACAGAAGGTTGTAGCTGCCAACATCGACACAACAATTCAGAATTCCTTAGTAGAGCAAACACTTAAGGAAATGGGTGAAGGAACATGGCTAAATTAGTCTCAAACGTATATGGTGATGCATTGTTTGAGCTAGCTGTGGAATCAGGGAAAATCGATGATTTCCTGAAGGAAGCTGAAGGAGTCATTGATGTTGTTAAATCAAACGACGGCTTTTCTCAGATGATGAATCATCCAAAAATTAATAAAGAAGAAAAGCTTCAAATCATCGACGAGGTTTTCAAAGGCAGAGTCAGTGATGAAATGGTAGGTCTCTTAAGAATGCTTGAAGAGAAGGACCATTCAAAGGATATCGAGACAGTGCTCAACTACTTTATTGATCGAGTATTCGATTATAAAAAGATTGGTAAGGCAACAGTTTCAACTCCTATGGAATTGACAGAAGCACAGAAAAACGATGTCGAGAAGCGTTTACTTCAAACTACCGATTATGCTTCATTTGTCATGACATACAAGGTAGACCCTGAATTAATCGGGGGTATGGTAATTCGCATTAAAGATAGAGTCATTGATAGTTCAATCAAGACTCAGATTAGTAAATTAACTCACGAGTTATCAAATATTCAATTGAAAGTAGGTGAATGCGCTCCATGAATTTAAAACCAGAAGAGATTAGCTCGGTTATTAAAGAGCAGATGAAACGCTATGCTGCGCAGCTTGACGTGTCAGACGTTGGAACTGTCATTCAGGTTGCAGATGGAATTGCACGTATTCACGGATTACAGAATGCTATGCAGGGCGAACTTTTAGAGTTCCCTGGCGAAGTATACGGCATGGTATTAAACCTTGAGGAAGACAATGTTGGTTGCGTACTCTTAGGTAACGACAAGAACATCAATGAAGGCGATACAGTTAAGACTACTGGTCGTGTTGTTGAGGTTCCAGTTGGAAATGCAATGCTTGGACGTGTAGTTAATGCACTTGGACAGCCTATCGATGGAAAGGGACCTATTGATACTACAAAGTTCCGTCCAATCGAGCGTGTTGCTTCAGGCGTTATCTCTCGTAAATCCGTTGATACACCATTGCAGACAGGTATTAAAGCCATCGATTCCATGATTCCAATCGGACGTGGACAGCGTGAGCTTATTATCGGTGATAGACAGACAGGTAAAACTGCTATCGCTATCGATACAATTATCAATCAGAAGGGACAGGGCGTAAAATGTATTTACGTTGCAATTGGCCAGAAGGCATCAACAGTTGCAGCCCTTGTTAAAACTTTAGAGGAATATGGTGCTATGGCATGGACAACAGTTGTTGCTGCTACAGCTTCAGAGCTTGCTCCACTTCAGTACATCGCTCCATATTCAGGATGTGCCATCGGTGAAGAGTGGATGGAAAACGGTGAGGATGTTCTTATCATCTATGATGATTTAAGTAAGCATGCTACTGCATACCGTACACTTTCATTACTTCTCCGTCGTCCACCAGGACGTGAGGCTTACCCAGGTGATGTATTCTACTTACACTCAAGACTTCTTGAGCGTGCTGCTAGACTTTCAGACAAACTGGGCGGAGGATCACTTACCGCACTTCCTATCATTGAGACACAGGCAGGCGATGTATCTGCATACATCCCTACAAACGTTATCTCAATTACTGATGGTCAGATTTATCTTGAGACAGAAGCTTTCAACGCAGGTTTCAGACCAGCCGTAAACGCAGGTCTTTCAGTATCCCGTGTAGGTGGTTCTGCTCAGATTAAGGCTATGAAGAAAATCGCAGCTCCTATCCGTGTAGAGCTTGCTCAGTACCGAGAGCTTGCAGCTTTCGCACAGTTCGGTTCAGAGCTTGATGCAGATACAGCTGAGAAGCTTGCACAAGGTGAGCGTATCAAGGAAATGCTTAAGCAACCACAGTACGCACCAATGCCAGTAGAGTATCAGATTATGATTATCTACGCTGCTACAAAGAAATATCTTCTTGATATTCCTACAGCAGATATTCAGGCATTTGAAAAAGCTTTATTTGATCTTGTTGATACAAAGTATCCAGAGATTCCAGAGGCTATTAAGACAACTAAGGTTCTCGAGGATGACATGGAGCAGAAGCTTATCGCTGCTATTGAGGAGTGTAAAAAGAGCTACAAGTAAGGAGGGTGATCTGTTATGGCCTCAATGAGAGACATAAAAAGAAGAAAACAGAGTGTTAGTAGCACTCAGCAGATCACTAAGGCCATGAAGCTTGTATCTACAGTAAAGCTCCAGAAGGCTAGAAGCAAGGCAGAGCAGACTACACCATACTTCAATGCTATGTACAACACAATTTGTAGCATGCTTGCCAAGGCTGGCAACGTAAACAACAGATATTTGCAGGATAATGGTTCTGATAAGATTGGCGTTATCGTCATCACATCAAACCGTGGTCTTGCAGGTGGTTACAACTCAAACGTTGTAAAGATGATTACAGGTGCCGGCATGAAGCCTGATGAAGTAAAGCTTTACACAATAGGTCATAAAGGTGGTGAGAGCCTTGCTCACAAGGGTTACACTGTGGCAAAGGACTATTCTCCAGTAATGGAGGCACCAACTTATGCAGATGCTATGGCAATCTGTAATGACGTTCTTTCCGACTATGCTAATGGTGAGATCGGACAGATTTATCTTGTGTACACACACTTCAAAAATACAGTAAGCCAGATTCCAAAGCTTATGAAGCTGTTACCAGCTGAAATTAGTGAAGAGGATGTAGAGGCTGCAAAATCTACAGGGGCTGAAGCTCTTATGAATTTTGAGCCAAACGAGGAAGAAGCTTTAGAGCTTATCATTCCAAAGTATGTTACTTCATTAGTTTACGGCGCACTTGTTGAAGCTGTTGCTTCAGAAAACGGTGCACGTATGCAGGCAATGGATTCAGCTACAAATAATGCTGAGGAAATCATTAGTGATCTATCATTAAAATACAATCGTGCCCGCCAGGGATCAATCACTCAGGAATTGACCGAGATTATCGCTGGTGCAGAGGCGCTTTCTTAAAAAAGCAGATAGGAGTGAAAAGATGGCAAATAATATTGGTAAAATCACTCAGATCATCGGTGCGGTACTTGACGTAAAGTTTGGCGAAGGCCAGCTTCCAGAAATCAACGACGCTCTTGAAATCACAAGAGATAACGGCGAGAGACTGGTTGTTGAGGTTGCGCAGCATTTGGGTGACGATACAGTTCGTTGTATTGCCATGGGTCCTACAGACGGTTTAGTACGTGGAATGGATGTAGTAGCTACAGGTGCACCAATTTCGGTTCCTGTTGGTGAGGCAACATTAGGACGTATTTTTAACGTACTTGGTGAAGCTATCGATGAGCAGCCAGCACCTACAGGTGTTGAGAAGATGCCAATCCATAGAAAAGCACCAGCGTTTGAGGAGCAGGCAACATCAACTGAAATGCTTGAGACAGGTATTAAGGTCGTTGACCTTCTTTGCCCATATCAGAAAGGTGGAAAGATCGGTTTGTTCGGTGGTGCCGGTGTAGGTAAAACCGTACTTATTCAGGAGCTTATCCACAACATCGCTACTGAGCACGGTGGATATTCAGTATTCACAGGTGTAGGTGAGCGTACTCGTGAAGGTAATGACCTTTACTACGAAATGAAGGAGTCAGGCGTTATCGACAAGACCTGCATGGTTTTCGGTCAGATGAACGAACCACCTGGAGCCAGAATGAGAGTTGGTCTTACTGGACTTACAATGGCTGAGTACTTCAGAGATAAGGGTGGAAAGGATGTGCTTCTTTTCATCGATAACATCTTCCGTTTTACTCAGGCTGGTTCAGAGGTTTCAGCCCTCTTAGGTCGTATGCCTTCAGCCGTTGGTTATCAGCCAACACTTCAGACAGAGATGGGTGCTCTCCAGGAGCGTATCACATCTACAAAGAACGGTTCTATCACATCAGTACAGGCTGTTTACGTGCCTGCCGACGATTTGACTGACCCAGCTCCAGCTACAACATTCGCACACTTGGATGCTACTACAGTTCTTGAGCGTTCTATCGCCGAGCTTGGTATTTATCCAGCGGTAGACCCACTTGGTTCTACATCTCGTATCCTTGATCCACGTATCGTTGGTCAGGAGCATTTCGAGGTTGCTCGTGGTGTACAGGAGATTCTTCAGAAATATAAAGAGCTGCAGGACATCATCGCTATCCTTGGTATGGACGAGCTTTCAGAAGAGGATAAGCTTGTTGTTAACCGTGCACGTAAGATTCAGAGATTCTTGTCACAGCCATTCTTCGTAGCTGGTCAGTTTACTGGTCTTGAAGGAAAGTATGTGCCAATCGCTGAGACAGTACGTGGCTTCAAGGAAATCCTTGAAGGTAAGCACGATGATATCCCAGAGAGCTACTTCCTCAATGCTGGTACAATCGACGAGGTTCGTGCCAAGATGAATCAGAACAAATAGGAGGTGGCGTTTCATGGCAGATAACACCTTTAAAGTTTCAATCATTACACCAGAGCGTACTTTCTACGAAGGTGAAGCAACAATGGTTGAATTCAATACAGTTGAGGGTGAAATTGGCGTTCTGCCAAAGCACATCCCCTTAACTACAGTAATAGCACCAGGTATTTGTACCATCACCGAGGCAGAGGGAGTGAAAAAGGCTGCAGTTCATGCGGGACTCGCTGAAATACTTCCTGACAAGGTGACATTGCTTGCTGAAATTGCTGAATGGCCAGATGAGATTGATGTTGAACGTGCCCGTAGCGCGGAAGACAGAGCGAGAGCTCGTCTAGCTGAAAAGGATGCAAATCTTGATGTGCTTAGAGCTGAGGTAGCCTTGAAGAAGGCATTGGTTCGTCAGGACATAAAGGCAAAATAATCATAGGAATTAGGGGAGGCATAACATGTTAGATGCTGAGACAAAACGAGATATAGAAGATCTCAAGAGAGAATTAAAATCATATGAGGACGAAGAGGCTAATCTTCTTAAGGAGCTTGAAACTCTCCGTGCTCGTAAGAATGTGGTTAAGGATAAATTAAAGGTCCTTAGCAATGATGATAAATATCAACAGGACATGCTTAGTATGGTCTATCAGCAGAGACGTGGAGCATCCCAAAAACCAAGTGAATAAATTTTGTAAAATTATGGCGCCATACGTGGCGCCATTTTTTTGTATTTAAATAAAAACAGAAATTAAATCGTGCTTGCATATCCTCCTATAATAATGTAGCATATCTACGATAATTATATTCCAGGAGGGGAAAGATGAAGAAGTTTATTTCTAAAATGCTTGTTGGTGTCACAGCTATGTCTTTATTAGTTGGATGCGGTAGTGACGCTACAAAGACTGAGACAGCTCAGACAACAGACGCAGAAAGCGGAAATGTCAAAATTGACAAATTAACAATTGGTTTCGTACCATCACGTGAGCCAGACGAAATCGTAACAGCTACAGAGCCACTTAAGGAGCTCCTTACAAACGAGCTTGCAGGCCTTGGTTATGATATCGGCGAGGTAGATATCACAGTTGGAACTAGCTTTGAGGCAGTAGGAGAGGGACTTTCAGCTGGTACTATCGACGTTGGACTTATTCCAGGTGGTACATATGTATTATACGACGATGGTTGCGATGTACTTCTTACAGCAACTAGAGACGGTCTTTCAATCGACAGCGATAGCGCAAAGGATTGGAACGACAACAAGCCTACAGAGGCTACATCAGAGCAGGTAACATACTATAGAGCACTTATCATTGCAGGTCCTTCAGAGGCAGGTCAGGCTGTTGCTGAAAAGGTAAACAATGGCGAAGAGCTCACATGGGAAGATTTAGATGGACTTAACTGGAGCGTAATGAATTCTTCATCTCCAGCAGGATATATTTATCCTTCACTTTGGCTTCAGGACAATTACGGAAAGCACATTACAGATCTTTCACACACAGCTTTATCAGATAACTATGGTACAGCATTCTCAAGACTTGCATCTGGTCAGGTAGACGTACTTGTTACATACGCTGACGCAAGACGTGACAACGAGGATAAATGGACATCAGAGTACGGTAGAAGCGCAAGCATCTGGGATGAGACAAATGTTATTGGTGTAACAGATGGTATCTACAACGATACAATCAGCGTTAGCAAGTCATCTCCAATCATGGATGATGCTTTCAAGGCTGCTCTTTCACAGGCATTCATCAACATCGGTAACACAGATGCTGGTAAGGAAGTAATCGCTATCTACAGCCACAATGGTTATGTTGAGGCAAACTCAGAGGATTACGATTCAGAGAGAAAAGCTCAAGAGCTTATTATGTCATTACAATAATGTTTTATTTATTCGAATAATCGAACTATTAAAGGAAGATATTTCGGTATCTTCCTTTTTTTAAAGAAATGGAGTTATTAAATGATTAAATTTGAAGATGTTGGAAAAAAATATCCTAATGGTTTCGAGGGATTAAAGCATGTAAACCTTGAAATTGAGCAGGGGGAATTTGTTGCTATTATTGGACTTTCTGGTGCTGGTAAGTCAACACTTATCCGTACAATCAACAGAATGCACGATGTAACAAGCGGAAAGCTCACAGTAGATGACGTTGATGTTATGTCACTTTCAGGAAAGCAGCTAAGACGTTTCAGAAGAAAAATTGGAATGATCTTCCAATCATTCAATTTGATTACTAGAACTACAGTTATTAAAAATGTTTTAACAGCACTTGTACCAGACATGCCATGGTACAGATCAGTATTCGGTATTTATTCAAAGGAAGAAAAGTTACAGGCACTTGAGTGTCTTGATAAAGTAGGTATCTTGGATAAAGCATTCGTTCGTGCTGACCAGCTTTCAGGTGGACAGCAGCAGAGAGTAGCTCTTGCTAGAACACTTGCACAGAATCCAGCAATCATCCTTGCTGATGAGCCAGTTGCTGCACTTGATCCAGTTACTGCAAATCAGGTTATGGGTGATTTCAAGAGAATCAACGAGGATATGAACATTTCTATCTTAATTAACATCCACCACGTTGATTTAGCTCTCAAATATGCTAACAGAGTTGTTGGTATCAGAGCCGGTGAAATCGTTTATGATGGACCTGCCAGTGAAGTTACACCGGAGGTTTTAGCAAATATATATAATGGCAAAGTAGATGCCGAGGGTAACGTACAGGAAGAAGAGGAGTAAACGCATGAGTATTTATGATAAGGTTTTTAAGCCTCACGTTTACACATTGCCTAATGGCAAATCCGTAGAGAAGAAAGCTTCCCGCGGCCCTGTTTACGCAATCATCATTTTGGCAATGTGTATTTTGTCAGTCAAGATTACAGGCTTCAACATGACAGTTTTAGCCCAGAGAATAGGAGAGTTCTTCGTCATCATCGGCGATATGTTCAAGTCTCCTAGATTAGAGTTTATGGAGTACGTTTGGGGACCAATTTTCGACACTATCAAGATGTCACTTCTTGGTTCATTAGTAGGTTCACTTTTATCAGTGCCTTTCGCAATGCTTGCCAGCACAAACGTATGTCGCAACAAAGTAGTAGTTTCAATCGTTAGATTATTTTTCAGTATCGTTAGAACAATTCCTACCATCGTAACAGCACTCGTAGCTACACTTATCGTAGGATTTGGTACACTTGCAGGTACTATTTCAATTGCAGTTTTCTCATTTGCTTACATTGGAAAGCTTACATACGAGGAAATCGAAACAGTAGATATGGGTTCATTTGAGGCAATGGAAGCTATGGGTGCAACACGTCCAATGGCATTCATTACAGCGATCATCCCACAGGTATTACCATTCTTCTTATCTAACTGCCTCTTCAACTTCGAAGGAAATGTTAGATATGCAGCAGTACTTGGTTATGTAGGTGCCGGCGGTATCGGTATTATTCTTAACGAGCGTATTTCTTGGAGAGATTATCCAAGCGTTGGTATGATTCTTATAGCACTCTTCGTTACGGTATTTATCATTGAATCAATCAGCAGATATTTCCGTAAGAAATTGGTTTAATGGAGGTGCGTAATGAATAGTAGAATAGAACAAGCTTATGAAAAGAGACCCAAGAATTGGGTTTACAATACATGCATCGCTGTAATCACACTTGCACTTATTATTTGGAGTTGCAGTGCAGTTGAGGCAACAGGTGCAGCAGATGGAAGCAGCACTATCGCATGGAACATCATCAAGGGACTTTTTACACCTGACCTTGGATTTTTGTTTGACTTTTCCACATCAGGCGTACCTTATTTGATGCTTGAAACAATTTGTATCGCTTTCCTTGGTACAATCGTAGGTGCTATCATTTCAATACCACTTGCTTTTGTTTCAGCAGTAAACTTAGTACCAAAGCCAATCGCTTTCATTGGACGAATCGTTCTTATGGCCATTCGTACAATCCCAGCATTTGTATACGGTCTTATGTTTATCCGTGTTACAGGACCTGGTGCTTTCGCCGGTCTTCTCACAATGGGCGTTTGCTCAGTTGGTATGATTACAAAGATGTATACAGAAGCAATCGAGGATTTGGATATCCACGTTATCGAGTCACTTGATGCAGCAGGATGTAGCACATGGCAGAAGATTCGCTACGGTATTTTGCCACAGCTTATGCCAAACTTTGCATCAACAGCAATCTACAGATTTGATATCAACCTTAGAGATGCTACAATCCTTGGTTTAGTTGGTGCCGGTGGTTTCGGTGCTCCACTTATCTTTGCAATGAATGCATACAGATGGAACGAGGCAGGAGCAATCCTTGCTGGATTAATTATATTGATTCTTGTTATTGAGTACATCTCAACAAAAATCAGAACTAAGCTCACTAGAGGTTAAAGGAGGCAAATATGCGTATCTTATTTACATCTGATACACATGGTCATCTCTTTCCAGTGAATTATGCGAAAAACTGCCCTGAGAACTCAGGGCTTTTTTGCATTTCTTCCCAGATAAAAAAAGACGATGATACATTGATTATTGACGGTGGTGATTCACTTCAGGGAACTCCACTTATGACATATTATTTAGAGCACAAGGATGAATACAATTTCCATCCTATGGCCGAGGGCTTCAACGAATTGGGCCTTGATTACTACACATTTGGTAATCACGATTTCAACTTTGGCTATGATGCAATTGTTGATTATGCAAATAGCATGAATGCCACACTTGTCTGCGCCAATGTTTTAGATAAGGGCGGCAAGCTTGATATTAAAAAGCACGTGATTCATACAATGGCAGACGGCACAAAGATAGGTATCACAGGTGCAGTTACAGGATATGTAAATGTGTGGGAGCAGCCAGCAAATTTGGAGCTTCTCCAGGTGCTTGAGCCAATGGATGTGCTCAAAGAAGAGTATGAATATCTCAAGGATAAATGCGATATCACTGTATGCGTTTATCACGGTGGATTCGAGGAAGACTTAGCTACAGGAAAGCTTTTATCAGATACTGCAGAAAATCAGGCATGCAAAATGGCAAGAGAATTTGGCTTTGATATTATACTCACAGGTCATCAGCATATGCCAGTTGAGGGTGTTGAAATTGCTGGTACTTACGGTGTTCAGCCACCATCAAATGCCACAAAGTTCTGCGAGCTACAGGTTGTAAAGGACGATGATGGACTTAGTATTTCATCTAAGCTTGTGGATGTAAATCCTGTTGATGAAAGACTTCAGTACATTATCGATGAGCACGGTTTCATGGATGATTTAACTGACTGCGTAGAGGTTTGGTTGGATCAGCCAATCGGCTCATTGGAAAAGGAAATTGCTCCAGAGTCAAAGATTGATGCAGCAGTAAATGGCAGCAAGGTAGCAGCTATTTTCAATCAGGTGCAGCTTGATTTTACAGGTGCAGATTTCTCTTGCACTAGCCTTGCAAATGATCCACTTGGCTTAAAGAAGGAGATTACTGTAAGAGACGTACTTGCTATCTACCAATTCGCAAATACGGTAGAAGTAAAGCAGGTAACAAAGGCAGTTATCAAGGAAGCATTAGAAAGATGTGCTGAGTACTTCGACTACGATGCTGCTACTAAGGAAGTAAAGATTTCCAAGGTATTCCTTGAGCCAAAGGTTGAGCACTACAACTACGATTTCTACGCTGGCCT
This sequence comes from Pseudobutyrivibrio sp. JW11, assembly GCF_900115355.1. Classification (NCBI taxonomy): domain Bacteria; kingdom Bacillati; phylum Bacillota; class Clostridia; order Lachnospirales; family Lachnospiraceae; genus Pseudobutyrivibrio; species Pseudobutyrivibrio sp. JW11. Next base: position 37,042 of record NZ_FOWB01000018.1, read on the forward strand.
GGAGTACACATTTGATATCACTCGCCCTGTAGGAGACAGAGTTGTCACTCTCAAAAAGCTAGACGGAACAGAGCTTTCTGACACAGAAACCTACACACTTTCCACCAGCAACTACCGAGCAACAGGCACCGGCGGCTACGAATGCATCGGCAATGCTCCTCTCGCCCGCAGCTACTCAGAAGAAATGCCAGACTTGGTTATTGATTTCATCAGGAAGAACACTCCAGTTGGGGAAATTGTAAATAGCAAATTTAAGATTGTATATTAATAAGATGGCGTCGCGTATAGCGGCGCCTTTTGATATTTGGCTATATTAGTTGAAGATTGCTTTTTAGATACAGCATCACTTGTGTTATAATACAAATTGAGAAATTATATAGTAAGAATTAGGAGGCAGTACAATGGGCGAGCGTCTTACAAAAGGAGATATTGAAAAGATTCAGGCCGAGATAGATGAGCGCAAGCTAGTTCTTAGACCAAAGTTATTAGAAGAAGTAAAAGAAACCAGAGCACAGGGCGATCTTTCGGAGAACTTTGAGTATCATGAGGCAAAACGAGCAAAGAATATGAATGATAGCCGTATACGTTATCTTGAAAAAATGCTTAAGTTTGCAGAGGTAGTAGATGATACAAGTGCAGATGATGAGATTGGTATAAATAATACAGTTACAATATACATTCCAGAGGATGATTGCGAGGAAACATATAAGCTTGTTACAAGCATCCGAGGCAATTCATTGAAGGGGCTTATTTCCATAGAATCACCTTTAGGTGCAGCCATCCGAGGAAAGCATGTTGGCGATAAAGCAACAGTAAAGGTTAATGACAGCTATTCATACGAAGTAGAAATTCGTAAAATCGATAAGACTACAACTGATGAGGATGATCAAATCAAGCGTTATTAAACAGCGGGGGCAGAATCATGGTAAAGGAAAAGATTAGTCAACTAGGGGAGACAGTTCTTGAAAAAATAGATGGCCTTGATGTGAAGGAAAAGCTCATAGAGGGTAGCTTTAATCACTCTGATATTTTGAGGAACAACTTCATGTTAAAGGGTGCCTTGGCCAGCGAGGGTTATGACTGGTGGTGGCACAGCTTCACAGGTCACAACAAAAAGACAGGTGAGGAAAAGGCATTCTTTATAGAGTTCTTTACAATCAACCCAGAGCTTGGTGGGGATGAGCCAGTGTTTGGCCAGCTTCCAGAGAACAAAGCAGCAGGCAAAAAGCCATCTTATATGATGGTAAAGGCAGGATGCTGGGGCGAGGGCGCAAAGCAGCTTCATCGTTTCTTTGGCTGGAATCAGGTCAACATAAAGGAAGATGCCCCATTTTTGATTAGCGCAGATAACTGCTTCTGCTCTGAAACACGTACCCTTGGTATGGTGGAAGTGACAGAGGAGGATGCAGCAAATCATCCAGAGTGGATGTGCCAGTCAGGCAAGATGATTTGGGACCTAAACATCGAAAAGGACATCGCTTTCAACGTAGGTTACGGCGCAAGCTGGGCATCACGTGAATTAGAGGCCTTCGAAATGTTCTGGCACGCCGAGGGAATGAAGACATTCTTCAACGGCTCTGTTATATTAGATGGTGAAGAATATGTTGTAGATAAAGACAGCTGCTACGGCTATGCAGATAAAAACTGGGGAAAGGATTTCACATCTCCATGGGTATGGCTGGCAAGCTCTCATTTAAAGAGCAAGCTCACAGGTAAGTGGCTTGACAATACAGCATTTGATATAGGTGGCGGTCGCCCAAAGATTCGCACAGGAAAGACATTTGAAAATGTTATTCTTGGTGCAGTTTGGTATGAAGGCGAGCCATATGAGTTCAACTTCTCAAAGTTCTGGACTCTGACAAAGACAGATTTCGCCTGCAATACAGAGGGCGATGAGGTTGTTTGGAACATCACCCAGGAGACACCTCTTGCAAAGATAGAGGGCCATTTTACCTGCCAGAAAAAGGACATGCTTCTTATCAATTACGAAGCACCAGATGGAGAGAAGCGCCACAACAATCTTTGGAATGGCGGCAATGGAAAGGGCGAGCTAAAGCTCTACAAAAAGATATTGAAAACCAAGGATAACGAGGATGGCTCTATGGCCAAATTCGAATGGGAATTGGTGGACGATATGGAAGCTTATAACATCGGATGTGAGTTCGGTGAATATGATAAATAAACAGTTAGGAGATTTATAAAATGGCAGTATTAAGCAATTGTAAGCCAGAGAGAGTATTTCATTATTTCGAGGAGATTTGTAACATCCCTCACCCAAGTTATCACGAGGAGAAAATCAGCGCATACTTAGTTGATTTCGCAAAGGCACACAATCTTGAGTATTATCAGGATGATTTATACAACGTAATCATGATCAAGGAAGCATCTGAGGGAATGGAGAATGCAGCTCCAATCATCCTTCAGGGCCACATGGATATGGTTGCAGAGCAGGATGATGACTGCAAGAAGGACATGCTTACAGAAGGTCTTGACCTTGAAATTGTTGATGGTTTCGTTACAGCAAAGGGCACAACACTTGGTGGCGATGACGGAATCGCAGTAGCAATGGCACTTGCAATCCTTGAGGATGAGGAGCTTAAGCACCCACGTATCGAGGTTATCATCACAGTATCAGAAGAAGTAGGTATGGAAGGTGCAGCAGGCATCGATGTTTCAATGCTCAAGGGCCGCAAGCTTCTCAACCTTGACTCAGAAGAAGAAGGACATTTCCTTGCAGGTTGCGCAGGTGGATGTCGTGTAGATGTTGAGTTCCCAGTAAAGAAGGAGTCTTTAAAGGGCGCACTTGTTTCAATCGAAGTAAAGAACTGCACAGGTGGACACTCAGGTGCAGAAATCGATAAGGGTAGAGCAAATGCATCTTACGTTGCAAACAGAGTTCTTGCAGCAGGTCTTGAGGTAGGCGAGGTTTGTATCGTAGATTTAGTTGGTGGAACAAAGGACAATGCAATCCCACGTGCTACAAGCGCAAAGGTTGTTACAACTCCAGCAGTTGTTGAAGCTATGACAAAAGAAGCAGATGCAATCAAGAATGAGTTTGCAATCACAGACCCAGAGATGGAAATCGTTATCACAAATGAAGGCAACGTAGTAGTAGATGGTGTAAACGCAGCTCAGTCAGAGCGTTTCATCCAGCTCCTTCAGTCTATGCCAAACGGCGTTCAGACAATGAGCCACGATATCGAAGGCTTAGTAGAGACATCACTTAACCTTGGTATCCTTAATGTATTAGATGACGAAATCAAGTATTCATGCTCACTTAGAAGCTCAGTAGATAGCGCAAAGAACGCACTTATCCGCAAGGTACTTATGGTTGCAAAGGCATTCGGTTGCCAGACATCAATCCACGGCGAGTACCCAGCATGGGAGTACTTAAGAGAGTCTAGCTTCAGAGACGAAATGGTAAAGATTTACACAGATATGTACGGCGAGGCACCAATCGTAGAGACAATCCACGCAGGTGTTGAGTGCGGACTTTTAGCTTCAAAGCTTCCAGGACTTGATGCAGTTTCAATCGGACCAGAGATGTACGATATTCACACTCCAAAGGAGCGTTTATCAATTGCTTCAACAGAGCGTGTTTACAATTATGTAAGAAAAGTTATTGAGGATATGAACTAAAACCGTAACAAACTTAAGAAGAGGAGGTTTTTATGTTGAGAATCGGAATGCTTACAAGTGGTGGAGATTGCCAGGCACTGAACGCTGCAATGCGTGGTGTTGTAAAGGGACTTGCAGCAAATGTAAAGGACCTGGAGGTGTATGGCTTCTTCAATGGCTACAAGGGTTTGATTTATGGGGACTACAGACTCCTTACTAGCCAGGACTTTTCAGGAATCCTTACACGAGGAGGAACAATCTTGGGCTCAAGCCGTCAGCCATTCAAGCTCATGCGTGAGCCAGATGAGAATGGACTTGATAAGGTAGAGGCTATGAAGTCAAACTACTACAAGCTCAATCTTAATTGCTTGGTTATCCTTGGTGGAAACGGTACTCAGAAGACAGCAAACCTCCTTCGCGAGGAAGGATTAAATATCATTCATCTTCCAAAGACAATCGATAACGATATCTTTGGAACAGATGTGACATTCGGATTCCAGAGTGCAATCGACATTGCATGTAACACAATCGACTGCATCCACACCACAGCATCATCACACAGCCGTGTGTTTATCGTAGAGGTTATGGGCCACAAGGTTGGCTGGCTCACCCTTTACGCAGGTGTTGCATCAGGTGCAGATATCATCCTGCTTCCAGAGATTCCATACGATATCAAGAAAGTCATCAAGGCTATCAATCATCGTGCGGAAGAAGGCAAGGGCTTCACAATTCTTGCAGTTGCCGAGGGTGCAATTTCCAAGGAAGATGCAAAGCTTTCAAAGAAGGATTACAAAAAGAAGCTTGAGACATCAAAGTATCCATCAGTTTCTTACGAGATTGCAGACCGCATTCAGAAGGAAACAGGAATCGAAGTTCGTGTTACAGTGCCAGGACATATGCAGCGAGGCGGAAGCCCAGATCCATTTGATAGAGTGCTTTGCACACGCCTTGGTTCTGCAGCAGCCCAGGCTATCATGGATGGCGATTTCGGCAACATGATTGCAATGGTAGATGGCAAGACAAAGCGCATCCCACTGGAAAAGGTAGCAGGAAAGCTCAAGGTAGTTGAGCCTGATTGCCAGATGATAGAGGAAGCGAAACGAATCGGAATAAGCTTCGGCGACTAAGCCAGGCTAATAAATAATAGGTAGGTAATTGACATGTCTTATATGGCATTATACAGAAAGTTCCGTCCACAGACATTTGACGATGTAAAAGGACAGGACCATATCGTTACAACTCTTCAAAACCAAATAAAAAGTGACCGTATAGGACATGCATATCTTTTTACAGGAACAAGAGGAACAGGTAAAACAACTATCGCCAAGATTCTCGCCCGTACAATCAACTGCGAGAATCCACAGGATGGTTGCCCTTGTATGGAATGTGCCATGTGTAAATCAATCACAGCCGGCAATTCCATGAACGTAATAGAAATGGATGCTGCATCAAACAACGGTGTAGACAGCATCAGACAGATTGTTGAGGAGGTGGCATACCCTCCTACAGAAGGTAAATACAAGGTATACATCATCGATGAGGTACATATGCTTAGTACCGGTGCTTTCAATGCCTTGCTGAAAACCTTGGAGGAGCCACCTTCTTATGTTGTGTTCATTTTGGCCACAACAGAAGTGCACAAGATTCCAATCACAATCCTTAGCCGATGCCAGCGTTACGACTTCCATCGTATTTCCATCGACACAATCGCTGCTCGTTTGCAGGAGCTGATGGATAAGGAAGGCGTGCAGGTAGAGGAAAAAGCTTTGCGCTACATTGCAAAGGCTGCGGATGGTTCAATGCGTGATGGCCTTAGTTTGCTGGATCAGTGTATCGCATTTTACATTGGTCAGACCCTTACATATGACAATGTGTTAAAGGTACTTGGTGCCATTGATACAGAGGTGTTCTCAAGACTTCTACGCCACATCATTAATGGCGAAATCACCCAGTGCATTGGCATCCTTGAGGAAATCATCACACAGGGCCGCGATTTAAATCAGTTCGTAAACGACTTCACTTGGTATTTACGAAATCTGATGCTTATCAAGAGCTCAGATGATATGGAAGATGTGCTTGAAATGTCTTCTGACAACCTGGCACTTCTAAAAGAAGAAGCTCAGATGGTTGACACAGAGATATTAATGAGATACATTCAAGTTCTGTCAGCACTTTCTAACGATATTAAGTACGCAAGCCAAAAGCGAGTACTGATAGAGATAGCCCTGATAAAGCTTTGCAAGCCACAGATGGAGCAGGATATTTCTGCTCTCAACAATCGAATGGCAAACCTTGAGAAAAAGGTGGAAGAGGGAGTGCCAGTAGTGATGGCCGCACCTCAGGCACAAGGCGCCACACCCAGCGCAGCTCCTGTAAAAAAGGAGCCATTACCAGCAGCAGTAAAAGAAGAGGTAAAGCAGGTGGCAAGCAACTGGAATGCAGTGCTTGGCAAGGTGGCACCAAATATAAAAATGTATTTGAAAGAGGTTACTACAGTCACAACTAATGACTTGGGAGAGCTTGTGCTGATATTTGATCAGCCAGCAGGTTCCGAGCGTATGGCAGGAGATTTTGTTAATCGCCCAGAAGTGCTGGATGAAATCGTGGCAGCAATCGAAGGCATGATTCACAAGACAGTAACCATTAAAGTAGAGATTAATTCCAGCGGTGTTAGTTCACAGAACACAAAGACAGACGTAAGAGACTACTTCGCGGGATTAGGTATAGAAATTGAAACTGACCCAGAGTAATAGGAGGATTTAAATATGGGAAAAGGAAGAGGCGGATTTCCAGGAGGAGCAATGGGTGGAGCCAACATGGCCAACCTTATGAAGCAGGCACAGCGTATGCAGCGCCAGATGGAAGAGGCTCAGGCAAAGCTTGAGGAGACAGAAGTTACAGGCACAGCCGGTGGCGGTGTTGTTGAAGTTACAGTTACAGGTTCAAAGGAAATCACAAAGGTACACATCGATCCAGAAGCAGTAGATCCAGATGATGTAGAGATGCTTGAAGACCTTGTTATGGCAGCTACAAACGAAGCACTTCACAAGATTGATGAAATCACAGCAGCATCTATGCCAAAGATGCCAGGTGGACTAGGATTTTAATAGATGGAATATTACAGCAAAGAAATTAGCAACTTAATAGCGGAGCTAAGTGATTTGCCTAGTATTGGAAGTAAGTCAGCCCAAAGGCTGGCTTTCCATATATTAGGGATGGATGAGGAAAAGGTTAACGATTTGGCCAATGCCATCGTGCAGGCCAGGAAAAATGTGAGATATTGCAAGCAGTGTTTCACACTTACTGACGATGAGCTTTGCCCAATCTGCTCCAACCCAAAGCGCAACCAAAACATCATCATGGTAGTGGAGGATACCAGGGATTTGGCTGCCTATGAAAAGACAGGCAAATTCGAGGGTGTTTACCATGTGCTTCACGGAGCAATCTCCCCAATGGCCGGCATAGGCCCGGGAGATATCAAGCTGAAGGAATTGATGGTTCGCTTGCAGCAGACAGATGTAGAGGAGGTCATCATCGCCACCAACTCATCATTGGAAGGTGAAACCACAGCGGCCTACATCAGCAAGCTGATTAAACCAACAGGCATCAGAGTAAGCCGAATCGCCTCAGGTGTTCCAGTGGGCGGAAACCTGGAATACATCGACGAGGTCACATTGCTTAGAGCGCTAGACGGCAGAACAGAGTTATAGAAAATAAAAGGGAAGAATGATTATGAAATACGATGCATTTATTAGCTACAGACATTTGGAGCGGGATATGTTTGTGGCAAAGAGAGTACACAAGGCTCTCGAGACTACCAAGATTCCTAGAAAGATTCAGAAGGAAATTGGCAGAAAAAAGATAGATAGAGTTTTCAGAGACCAGGAGGAGCTTCCAATCGGAAGCGACCTGGGCTCTAATATTGAGGCGGCTCTTAGAGAAGCAGCCTTTCTAGTTGTCATTTGTTCTCCACAGACAAAAGATTCATATTGGGTAATGAAGGAAATCGACACCTTCATTGCGATGCACGGCCGCGAGAATATCTTAGCAGTGCTTGTAGATGGAGAACCAGCAGATTCATTTCCACCACAGCTTTTAACAGATGAAAATGGTAATCTTGTGGAGCCGCTTGCAGCAGATGTTAGAGGTAAAAACAAGAAAGAGGTCAAGAAGAAGCTCAAGACAGAGACACTTCGTCTGGCTGCTTCTATTTTGCATGTAGATTATGACGATTTAAAGCAGCGTCATAGAGAGCGCCAGATGCGCCGAAATGTTGGGATTGCAGCAGCTATTGCAGCTATCGCAGTGGCGTTTGGTGGATACACAGCTTACAACCTTGCAAAGATAAACGAAGAGTATCAGCAGAAGCTTGTGAATGAAGCGCGAGTAATTGCAGCCACATCACTTGATGTGTTAGATGATGGCGATGCCAAAACAGCAGCGCTAGTTGCAATGGAAGGAATCGGTACCGAAGAAAACGGCCGCCCATATGTGACAGACCCAGTGTTTGCACTGTCTCAGGCTCTTGGCACTTATAATCTGGGATTAAATCTGGAGCACGATTTAAAGCTGAATCACGATGTAAATATTTCTGATTTTGCCATTAATGAAGATGGCAACAGAGTTATATCAGTAGATAACAATAACAAGATTTATATCTGGAATTTGGATAACGGTGAATGCACTTTTAAAAAGCCGGTTGATGTTGTTGAAGAGGAAGATGACAGAATTAGGGCTGTTGGGTTCGCAGGAGATATTGCTGTCGTTGCATCAGATTATTATCTTCGTGGCTATAATGACCAGGGTGAACTTCAGTATGAATACGCGCCTGAGGATGGCATCACATTTGCAAAAGTAGATGACTTTGGAAAGTATGTGGCTATTAAAACAGCGTATTACGATGATGAATACGAGAAACACGATTATGTTGAAATAGTAGACGCTACAACAGGTGAATCTTTAAAGAAATATGAGAATCAAACGCAGACTGCTTTTGGCGCCACAATGATGTTTGATAAAGATGGTAAAACATTCTATATTGAGCACTTGCCTGGTAATGATGAAGATCCAAACTATGCAACAGTAATTGATCTTACAACAGATGATATGATTGATATTCCTGTTGAAGGTGGAGCAATTATGGATATTGTTCCTACTAAAGATGGAGATGTTGCCATTGCTAGCATGAGTTATGATGCGTTGATGTCATATGAAAATGCACCAATGCATATATATAAGTGTGATAGAAAAACCGGTGAAATAAAGTGGTCCCGCGATGTAGATTACATAGGAGGTGCACTTAGTACAAGTTATTCTCATTTAGGAAGTAGAATTTTAGATATTGATGGAGTGGAATATCCTCAATTGATCATAAATGGCACAAAGAAGATGTACATTTTGGATTTGTACTCAGGTGAAGATGTATCCTCCTTCTCCACAAACGGCTTTATTCAAAATTATATGATGAGCGGAAGCAGCCAATTGCTATTTGTAGGAACTTCGGATGGAAAGCTTTCATATTACGATGCATTAACAGGTGAAGTGGCAGATGATGGCTTGGTAGATGTTTCGGATTCATTAATTGATTTTGATATAAAAAATGCGGTATTTGTATCTTCTGGATTTAGAAGTCCAAATCTTACTGTTTTGAAATTTAACGCAGACGAAGATTATGTTGCAAAAACGGAGATGGATACTGGCTTCTATGGTGGAGCAGCGATGAGCCCTTCCGGGGACACATATGTATTGCAGACTAGCAATGATGCTGCTTCCAATGCATACACCTGTAGAGTCTTCGAAACAGCTACCGGAGAAGAAATTGGAACAATTGATATCGACGGTGGACGATACGGAAAATTGTATTATCTAGATGAAGATACAATCATCTTTCCAACCTATGGGGGATCAGTATTATATTACTCAGTTAGTGATAAAAAGACTGAGGAAGTCAAAATATCAGAAGAAGATCTTATTAGCACAGATTATGCAATATCTACAAATTTGAAATATGTTGCTTATGGTGACGATAAGGAATTCTATGTAATCGATACACAAGCTCGAAAAATAATATACAGTGGAGAGGTTGACTTCAATTTCTGGAACATTGCTGTATCTAACGATGGAAAGACTGTATATGGTATTGATGTTTATGGCAAAGCATACAAGGTTAATGCCATCTCAGGAAAGTCGAAACCAATTTTTGAGGACTACAAAGTAAATGATATAAAGACAAGCCAGGATGACAATATAATTGCTGTCATCACAGAAGATGGTTATTTGAGAGTCTATAACTGGGAGATAAAGAAAGCGGAAAACACTATAGAGTATTATGGTGACAATTATTCTTACGTTGAATTCTCAAAGGATAATAATCTGCTGTATTTACAGGGAGATGATTTGTATTTCCGTATATACGATAGACAACAGGATAAGAACGTGTTCCTGATGAGCAACCAGATTAATGACTTGTCATATACGATTTATGATGAAGAAAAGAATCAACTATCTATTTTCAATTACACAGATATGTACATAATTGATTTGAATACATATGGATTTATAGATTATGCAGAGTACGGAAGATTATATATACCTCAAGCACAGGTGATTGTTAGTGCATATGGAACAACAATGACAGAGTTTAATGTTAAAACACAGGATGACTTGATAGAAAAAGTAAAAGAAAAATATGGAGATGCTAAGTTAACAGAACTCCAAAAACTGAAATATTTAGTTCAATAAGATTAAAGACATGAAAAGACCGAGGAAGAAGAAATTCCTCGGTCTTTTTGTTATAAGTATTGACGTGAAAGATAATAAGTATTATTATACTACCTACAACGCAATAAATTTTATGACAAAAATTTTTAACATTGTGGCTCAAACAATAAAATACATCTATACGAGATACAGAGAAACGCCGAAAATGCAGGCGTTATAAATTTTTTTAATATAAAATAGTTAAAGATTGAAAATGATTAGTAAAAGGAATAAAATTGAATTAATTGTGAAATAATTACCATTAACACAACAAAGCGGAGGAGAATGTATTTTGGGAAACAATAAAATTCTTTATGCCACTAAACGAGTAGTGGCAGCAGTAATGCTATCAGTATTACTTTTTTCCACATCAGAAATAGGCGTTTTAGCTGATAATTTGGATGGTCAGGAAGATACAATCACAGATGAAAGTATTCAGCCAGAAGAAGAAACAGTGGAAGAAGAAACGCAGACAGAAGAACAGGAGAATGCAGAGGAAGAAATCCGGCAGCAAACATTTAAGTTAGATGCTGTCCCAGAATCTAGTGGAGCGGATTTAACGGAATCAAAAGTAGAGAAATCAGGACAGGAAGCAGGTGGAAACGGCGATAACGGTGGCGAGGATGACAACCAAGACGATGAAGAATGTACTAATCATGATTGGGCTGATCCTGTCTATAGCGATGATGGCACAAAACTCATATATAAATGCAAAAATGCAAAATGCGATTGTACAAAGGAAGAGTCAACAAAGCCTGTAATTACAGAGGTAGATGTTAAAGGCGAAAAGGCAGAAGAGCAAGAGAAAATCTTTCATTCCAAAACAACAATTAAAGCGATAGTACATGTTGAAGGATTTGCATTAGATAAAAACCTAGATAACGTTGATGTAGATATTTGTGTATATGATTATAGCGATGAAACATCAACAGACAACCAATCGGGATTTAGTCTGAATAGCATATGCACTCCTGAAAGAAGCGGTGCTAATGGAACTCTAACAGTGACCTGGACATTAGAACCCGAAGTGGGAAAGATGTATTCTCTTGGTTACGTCGTAGCAGTCAATAAGATAAACGATAAAGTTTCGATTGCAGCAGATAAATATGAGCTTAATGACATAGTAGGCAATGCTGATGCAGCAAAAGAGAACAGCAAATTTAAATACACAATAAGTAGTAGTGATGGCACATATACATTAACAGAGCAGGATGTTAATGATAACGAAATAAAGTGGTATTCAAATAATGGTAACAGTGAGGATAAATTAAACCTAAAAATCGAAGGAAAAGCAAATGCCAAGATTCAAGTAAACAGCATTACAGATAGCCAAGGACAGGCAATTGAATTTGAAAGAAAAGATGGGAATGGCCGCTTTGAGACAAGACAGATTACTTTTTCTATCTTTGGACTTGAATGGACTTGGGACATCAATGTATGGGTGGTAGACAACATTTATGAAGCCCAGCTACCTACAGACGCATCCCGTACATACACAGTTACCTATACCATAGAGGGTGACAAAGAAAATACTTATACAAAAACCATAAAAACATTCATAGACAACGAACCTCCAAAGCTTGAAATAACATATAACAATCAATCGTCTCCAACAGGTTCGGAGGGGGCAGAAGCTGGATTCTACAATAATGATGTAACAGTTACTGCTAAAATAACTGAGGTTAATTTTGATGCGGTGGATGTATTACCAGGATTAACAGTAGTAGGAAGCACAGCAGGAGAAATACACTTTGAAAAGAAAACAGCTTCCGAACCATTAGAGAATGGAGATATTGTATATACGTATGAAGCAAAGGTTTCTGCCGAAGGTGATTATCATGTAAGCGGATGTGTAAGCGATAGAGCAGGAAACAATAATGCCGAAGGTTCATTTGAACAGACAAACTTTACGATTGATAAAACTGCTCCAGTAGTAGCAGAAATAACATTTGATAACAATGAAGCAAAAAACGAAAAATATTATAAGGCGGCAAGAACTGCAACAATTAAGGTTCAAGAGAAAAACTTTAGTACAGATGATAAATTTACAAGTTTAGAAATAACATCTAATGGTGGCAAGGCAGAAATTAGTGCTTGGCAGCAGTCAGGGGATGGTACATATACAAAGACGGTAACATTCTCAGAAGATGGTACATACAGCTTTAAGTTTAGCTGCAAAGATAAAGCTACAAATGTTTCTGAAACAAAAACGGTTAACGAATTTGTAATAGATACAAAAGCACCAGAGGTATCTGTAGAGTTTGATAATAATTCTGTACAGAATGGAAAGTATTTTAATTCTGCAAGAACAGCAAAAATAAAAATCAAGGATATAAATACAAAAGCTTCTCAAGCTGTAATAACAAAGTCTTCAGAAGAAGGCCTAAATGAATTACCTGAAATCAGTGGATATTATGATTCAGACGAGGAACATGAGGCGACTATTAGATTTGAAAAAGATGGAACATACGGATTCAAGGTGTCTTGCGAGGACTTGGCAGGAAATGTATCTGATTCATATACATGCAGCTCATTTGTAATAGATACGACAGCTCCTGTTATAGATATAACTGGTGTAGAAAACATGTCTGCAAATAAAGGAGCAGTTGAGCCACTCATAAGTGTAACGGACAAAAACCTAGAGGAAAAAAGTTTAGAAGTAACTCTTACAGGTTCAAATAACGGACTTGTGAATGGTGGTATGACTACGACTACAATTGCCGATGGGTATCAAATCAAGGTTTCTGATATCGCCCATGAAAAGGATAAAGATGATTTATATACCCTTAATGCAGTTATCACTGATTTGGCAGGAAATAAATCTGAGCGAAAGATAGAGTACTCAGTAAATAGATTTGGTTCTGTTTATGTTCTTTCACAAGCAACTAAAGATATGGTTGATGGATATTATGTTACATCTCCACAGGATGTTGTGATAACAGAAATCAATGTAGATAGCCTTGCTTACAAGGAAGTATCAGTAGGATTTGAAGGAAATGTAAAAACACTATCAGAAGGTAGAGGATATACCACTAGTGATTTGGTTAATGATCGTGGTTGGCATTCTATAAGCTATGTTGTTGGAAAAAATAATTTCAACAATGATGGAATATACAATGTGACTGTATTCTCAGAGGATAGAGCAACTAATAAGCAAAGTAATCAATCCAAAGATGCTGAAATAGAATTTTTAATGGATATGACAGCTCCAAGTGTAGTTGTATCAGGAATTGAAGATAACGGAACTTACGAAGAAGCGAATCATGATTTTTCAGTAAATGCTACAGACACAATTGGTGTATCAGCAATGATTATCACACTAAATGGAGAAGAGCTAGGAAGCTATACAAGTGAGGAATTGGCAGAAAGTGGTGGAACAAAGACTCTGACTATTCCTGAAAAAGCAGATTTGCAAAATATCGAAATAACATGTTCCGATGTTGCTGGTAACGTAACAAATCTTAGTTATAACAATTTGCTTGTTTCTCAGAAAGCGGAAGAACTAAGAGATAACGAGATTATTAGTGAGGTTCCAGGACCAAAAGCTGCTGGCGCGGCAATTCCAATAGCCATAGCTGCTGTTGCTTCAGTTGGTGCAGCAGGTGCAGGAGTTGGAGTATTTGCATTTAAAAAGATAAAGACTAGATAGTAGGAGATTTATTAATGAAGGGATTTAAGGCTCTTTGTGTATTGTCGTTAGGTTTAATAATGGCATTCTCGCCTGTTTATAAAGTGCAGGCTGCAGACGACACATCAAATGCTGAAAGTGCAAAAAATGGTGTTGTTCAAGTTAATACCGTATTTACGGATGAAAGCAATGTCAAACATATTATATGTGGTGCATCGGGATTTTTAATTGGAGATTCAGAGGGAAGTGAGTACGTAATAACCTGCAATCACATCCTTAATCCTGATGATGAGACTATTACTGCTGCTTTAGAATACCTTGAATTACCAAATTCAGAGGAAGATGTAGCGAAAATTTCATTTTCCACAGAGGTGGTAGTAGAAGGAGATGTTGTTCTTAGTACAACGGTTGTAAATACCAGCGCAGAATTAGACTTGGCTGTTTTGCAATTGCCACAGCCTATATATACAAAGAGTCCACTTACACTTCTTACATCACAAAATTATGAGGTGGCTAATCTGCCTTATGCGATAGCAGATACCGTATATGCGATGGGATATCCAGATGCAATAACTTATGATTCTGAAACCCAGTACTATTCAGATGAACAAGTGGCTATGACCATGGGGCATATCGTAAACCTTGTAAATCTACAAAATGTTCAAGTGATAGAAAGTGATGCAGCAGTAGGAGCAAATAACTGTGGCGGTCCACTTGTAGACGAGTATGGATATGTTATAGGAATGAATCTTCTTACAAGTGATGGAATGTATTCATGTGCACTGGACTCAACCAAAATAACAAAGCTTTTAGATGGCCTTGGAATTCAATATTCCTGTGAATATGAAAGACCTGTAGAGGAAGAGGAAGCCCCTGAAACTGAGGTATCTGATACAAAAGATAAGGGAATACCTACATACATAATAGTAATAATATGCGTTGGCATAGTTGCAGTTGTCGCAGGTATTACGACCACAGTAATTGTTATTGTAATCAATAAAGATAAACCTAAAAAGAAGTCAAAGAAGCAGCTTAAGCAAGAGGAAGAAGCCCGAATGCAAAGTTTTATAAATAAGCCGGGAGTAAAAACTCCAAAAGACCCGTTTAAGTTTGAAGCTGCTAATGACAACTGTGGGCCAACAGACACTGTTATATTAGCTGGCAAACCAGCTTCCAGCGAAACTACTATCCTTGGTCAAGGGCAAGGGATTTCCCAGCAGATTAAAATGGGAACACTTATAAGAGTAAAAACTGGAGAAAAAATACCATTGAACAAAGGTTATTTCACCATAGGAAAGGATAGCCTGCATGCAGATTATTATGTAAAAGATAATGGAACGATTAGTAGGCAACATGCTGCAATTCGTCAAACAAATAATGGTATTTTCCTAGAGGATTGTAATTCCACAAATGGAACCTGGTTGAATGGAGTAAAACTGGAAAAGGGTGGCAAGCAAAAACTTTCAAATGGTTCAGTAATTAAGATTTCAAACGAAGAGTTTAAATATGAGTTATAAAACAGACGTCAATACTGACATAGGAACAAAAAAAGAAGTAAACCAAGATTCGTTACTGGTAAAGCAAGGGAAAACAGCTGCGGGAGATGTAGTGTGTGTAGCATGTTTATGTGATGGAATGGGAGGTTTATCCCAAGGGGAAATGGCAAGCTCAAGCTTTGTTCGTAGAATAGATGAGTGGTTTAGAAATGAACTGCCAGGAGCGCTTAGTAAAGAGGAAAAAACGGAAGAGCTTAGCGCCAACGACATGGATAATAAGTCGTTAAAGCAGGTTCAAATACAGTTAAATCTAATAGTTCAGCAGATGAATGAAAAACTAAAAGAGTATGGTCGCACTCAAGGATTCAGAATAGGAACAACTGTTGTAATGATGGTGATTGTTAATGATGAATACTTGGTAATGAATGTTGGAGATTCAAGGGCATACGTATTTACGAATTCTCAAATAGGTCTTTTAACACATGATCATAGTTATGTGCAGCAGCAAATGGATTTAGGAAAAATGACATATGAAGAAGCTGTGAATAGCGATAAGAAAAGCATACTTCTTCAGTGCATAGGAGCATCCGAAGAAGTGAAGCCGGATTTTTATACAGGATCCTGTAACAAAGGAGAAAACTATTTACTGTGTTCAGATGGATTATGGAGAAAGCTAGATCCAAATGAAATAGTGAAAATTGCAGCCCAAAGGGATGGGTTAAAGAAGCTCACTGAGTTAGTAAAAAATAGAGGAGAGACAGATAACATATCAGGGTTATTAATTAGTATTTAAAATGCTGGAAATAGGAAGCGTAATTGACAACAAATACAAAATACTAAATAGAATTGGCAAAGGTGGAATGAGCATTGTCTATCTTGCAATGAATGAGCGTGCAAATAAGCAATGGGCAATAAAAGAAATCCGAAAAGATGCAATGATAGATTCTGATGTAAATCTGCAAAGCATCAAGACCGAAACAGAGTTGCTAAAAAACTTATCACATCCTAATTTGCCAAGCATTATAGACATAATAGATTACGAAGATAGCATTCTAATTGTAATGGACTATATAGAAGGTAATACATTAGGAAAAGCGCTAGAGGAATATGGCCCACAACCACAAGAATTTGTTATTGAATGGGCAAAGCAGCTTTGTGATGTATTGGGATATTTACATTCTCAGAATCCGCCGATTATTTACAGGGATTTGAAACCATCCAATATAATGCTTAAGCCGGATGGCACTATTGTGCTCATAGATTTTGGAACAGCAAGACAGTACAAGGTAGACAATATAGAAGATACTACCTGTCTTGGGACAAGAGGATATGCTGCACCTGAACAGTTTGGTGGTCATGGCCAAACAGATGCAAGAACAGATATATATTGCCTTGGAACAACTATGTATCATCTTTTGACTGGGAAAAATCCTAGTGAGCCACCTTATGAAATATATCCAATAAGATATTGGAATCAGGAGTTTTCACAGGGATTGGAGCAAATAATACTTAAGTGTACACAGCTTGATCCTGAAAAACGCTATCAAAAATGTTCATCTATAATTTACGATTTAGAGCACTATTATGAGTTGGATCAAAACTATCGTAAAAAAGAAAAAGTAAAGCTGGGAACTTTTGTTGCAGCAATGAGCATGGCTCTGATTACAGGTGTAGCTGCAATAACATGTCATGTATATGCTAGCAATCTACAACAATCTGGCTATGAAACACATATAGATAATGCTGATAAAAATCAGAATTCAGCAGATATGGAAACAAATTATATAGAGGCAATAAATATCGATCCATCTAAGGCAGATGCATATATAAATCTGGTAGATAAAGTTTATTTGGCAGATGAAAACTTTTCAGAAGATGAGGCGACAGAGCTCAGGCAATTGTTGATAACTACCAGTGGAAATCGCACATATGAGGATATCCTTAGTCAAAATGGGTCTGAGTATGCACTGTTTGCATATCGATTAGGCTTGGCTTATTTCTATAGCTATGAAGGCACGGGAAATAAACAGCAGTCAGCTTATTGGTTCAAAAAAGCGGCTGAGGGAGACTTGGAGCAGAGTCAAAAGGAGAGAGCTGTGCGATTGGGAAGTATAGCAGATTATTATATTTCCCTAGGAACAATAGATAAATCAGGGGATGGTGGTGTCTCATATAGTGACTACTGGGACGATCTAATGGCATTGTCAGATGGCAATATTGCTGAATTGGATAATGCAACCACAGCTTTGGTTATATATAAGGAACTTGCAAGTCAGATTTCAAGCAATGCCGAAAAGTTTCATAGAGATGGTGTCGCATATGATGATATGGAAATGGCATTACAAAACATTGAGGAACATGTAAAGAATGATATTGATAGCACAGATGCTGTAAATATCGAAAGAGTAACGACGATGGAAGAAGAATTGCGAACCAATATTGAAAAAGCAAGACAGACTATTTCATTGGCGGAACAGGAGAATAAATAAAAGTGGATACAGTTCAACAAACACAATTACTCAATAACATAGCCATAGTTTTAGCTGTTACAGCGATTACATTTCTCATAGTGGCCGTTGTTCTGTGGTTTGTATTTGATATAGCACATTCGATTAGAGTATTAACAAGAATAGGCACAAACAAGGATGTAGCGATTACAAAGACACCAGGGGTACAAAAGTCAAACGCTGTTCTTAACTGGAATACATCTGAGATGTTAAAAACCAAAAAGGTGTATGAATGTCCAGAAACGGAAATATTAGATAGTTCAACAGAATTGTTAACTGATGAAACACAGTTATTGACAGAGGTACCAAGTGGATTTGAGATAGAAGAAGACATAGTGATAACTGGAACTGATAGAACTATATAGCAAGTTGTATTAAACACCATAAAAAATGGGTTTAAATAAAAATTTTATAATAGGAGGAAAGAATAATGGCAGAAACAGGTATGAATACGGAAGAAGTCACTACTGCATTAAACACGATAGTGACAGAGGCAGCAGAGTTGGACATTATAGCAGATTCTGTTTTTGGGTTGGCTGAGCCTTTAAGTGAGGCTTGGAAAGGCGGTAATGCTGAGGACAATATAGCATACCTAGCAGAACTTGGACAGAATATGAAATCAATGTCAGATGCTATTATGGCTATTCATGATTGGACAGTTGTATTAAGAAACAATTATGAAGAAGTTGCCACTGACGGAAGTAATACATATTAGAAAGGGAGGGATATACCATGGCAGACATTATTTACGGACAGACCGATGATATGGCTGATACTAGTAATAAGCTGACTACTTTTAGTTCAGACTTAGAGGCTAGACTTAATCAAATAAGAAATAATATAACAACAATTGCAGACGCAACAAAGGGAAAATCATCTCCAGCATTATTAGATAATTATGAGGATTTAGATATAAAGCTGAAGCAATACGTTGAAGAGTTAGAAGTATATGGTAGCGGACTTCAGCAAAAGGCTAACGATTTTGAAGAAGTCGATGCTGTTGCGTCAGCGTCAGTTCCTACATATACAGTAGGCTAAGGTTTTTTTCATATGGCGGCTTTGTCCGCCATATGAATATTGTATAAAGGGAGGCAAAAATGGGAACAACAGCAGAACAAGAAGAAGCTGCTAGAAGAGCAGCCATAATGGCCGCAATAGCAGCATTAAAAATTGAGCTTGTTGGGGTAAATACTGCAATCAAATATTACGAAGCTATCCTTAGCATACTACAAAATGAAGATAGTTCTCTTGCATTTATAAAAAAAGATTTGACTACATTTGTATATGATTATGTGAGTAGCTACGATTTAAAAGGTGATACTCCATGGGGAGGCAATAAAAAAAATTCTGCGGTTACTGATTTAATGACAGCTAAAGCGGAAAAGACACTATATATTTCGGATACAGATAGCTTAAGCAGCAATATTGACTCTGCGATTGAAACAACAAATGAAAAACTAACTGAATTGTATAGTAAGAGAGATGATTTAGAAGATAAAATAGCGGATTTGGAATCACAATTATAGTAAGGGAGGAGGACATATGGCATTTGCAGACGAGAAGGGGAGACGTGAGTGTGGATCTGGAACTAGTTCAGCAGAAATACAGATTGACCAGGAAGTATATGAAGAGCTGGTTAAAGGAATAGAAGATCAGGCTGAATTAATAATAAGTAGAGATCAAGCATATTCAGAAGTAGATGCTTTTACAAGCAACAATGTTACTGTTCCTAAATATGAGGAAGAAGACCACAATATGGTTGATTTATTAAAGCAGTTAAAGGAACAGGTTTTTATGATTACAGAAACTATGAACAACATTAAAGAAAACTATCTTAATGTTGATGAAGAAAGCAAAAGAACTGCTCAAACAGAAAGTGTAAGAATGACAGGGCAAACTATTGCCTAAGATTTGATTAAAGGGAGATTTATTATGTCATACGCAGACGAAAAGGGGAACATAGAAGTAGGCGAAGTAGATATAGAGTGGGATGTTGCAGCACTAAGAAGTTATTTTGATGAATGCCAAAAGGTTTATAACGAGTTCCTTGAAATGTCAGATGCGTTAATTACCGCATTTGAAGCATTTGCAAATGATGAAACTCATAAAGGTCCAGAGGCTGATAGTGCAAAACATTTCATAGAAGAAAGACAAAAGCCACTTCTAATAGATATCACAAATGATATTCAAAAGCTTATGGACTTGCAGAACGGCCTTATGGATGATTTTAGTGAGACCGTAGATTCTTCATCCACTGCAAAAATAAGTACAGCCCAACTTCGTCAGATAATGCTAGATTTTATCTCTTATGAAGACTGCCTAGAAACAAATGGCAAGGCCATAGAAGCTATGGCTGAGATGCTAAATGAGAAATGCTCTGCTGTAGGAACATTTACAGTTCCAGACTATAGAAACTTCTATAAAGAGTTGGAAAAGATAACAAGTAATGATGGTCTATCAGGAATCGTTCCAGAGCTAAAGAAGGCACTTCATGATTTTGATGAAGCTCATAAGAATGACATAAGTGGCAGTGACTATAAAACTATTTTTGATACCATCAAAACAAACCTAGATACATTTATGGCTGGGTTTGGAAATGGAAAGTATTACGATATCAGTACTTATGATGCTACAGGTGGAAAGCTTCCATGG
>NZ_FOWB01000020.1:0-38387 GCF_900115355.1 Pseudobutyrivibrio sp. JW11
TGTCTTGGAACCTGTAATTCTATTTTTCCAATGCGTGTAGTTAAACTTCTGGTTCTTGTTCCATTTCGATAATCGGACCTTTCAGAAGTACGTTCATAGTTTTCGGCACCAAGTTGCTCGGATGATTCTGCTAAGAGAACTTGATTAAGTAAAGCTTCCATAAGCTTGCCAAATGCTTCATCCTTAGTTTCAGAGAAAAGTCCTACAAAAAAGTCATGATCCAATGTAAAATGTAATTGAGCCATAGTATTCATCCTTTCAATTATGTTTTGTGTGGTAACTTAATTTTAACTGAAAGATGAGCACTTGGCTCTTTTTATTAAATTTTTGAATTTACACCATTATATGGGCTTTATCGATGATACTGGTCTGAAGTATTTATTTCTTCTTTTTCTCGCGTTTAATACTTACATCTCTTAGTTTTTATAAGATTGTGTGGTTCAAAAGTATTAAAATCTGATTATTATAATTTTTAATACTTCAGCAATCACAATTTATAGACATATACACATTGCTGCCGTGTATTGTAATGATAGCCAAGTATTAATTTTCTAATTTCGATTATTCTAATACTTTTATCTATCCATCTTGTCATGATTTCTTGTTTCTCACGTATTAAAATATAATTTTTACTTCTTTTAATACTTTTGAAATTACAAGTGCCCCCTTTTCCTGGTATTTTTGCCACTTTTTAGTTAAGTATTTTTAAGTTTTATTTCCAGATCATTTAACAGCAATCCTATTCCACATCTCTTAAGATTATTTCGATAAATAGATTCATCTATTTTCTTGTCCTGCAAAGCAGGATTCTTGCTGACAATTTCATTTTTCTGTCAGCAAGAAGTCATAGATTTTTGTTTTTCCTCAGGAAATCAAGAGCCGGACACAGACCAATATTTTCTGAAAGAAAATGTTGCCCGCCAAGGCGGGTTCTTGTGGCTTTTTCCTTAAGCCGCACATATCCCACTCTGAAAAATTTTAAAATTTTTTTCATCCCACAACCCCTGTAAAAATAACGCCTCGCAGCATTCTGTTATAAATCACAAGCTAAAAATAAAAAAATTTCTTCTTGTAATTTTTCATTTCCCATGATATAGTCTCCAAGTATCTTTTGATACATCTTGGCGTTTCGCCAAATTTTTCTCAATCATTTTTAAATAGTGCAAAAATCTCAAATGAAAGGAGTTGATTGAATCCAAGAAGAAAAAAACAGAATACAAACAAAGCTTAATCAATTGAATAAGTTATTAAAGACTCTGCCAGAAGGAGATTTATCAATAGGACACTGTTCTAACTCAACAAAATGGTTTGTTACATATAATCATGAACAACACTATCTAAAGAAGAGCAATGTTGATTTGGCAAAGAAGCTTGCTTTAAAGAAATATGTAAAGCTTAAGATAAAAGCATTAGAAGCCTCTCTTGCTGAAATCAAGCTACATGAAATAAAAACAACAAAAGCTCAAGTAGCACTCAATAATCTTCTAAATGATAATGCTTATGTCGAACTACTCTCTGACTATTTCGGGAAACTAGATTCAGAGGCAACTGTTTGGGCTAATGCAGACTATCCCAAGAATACCAATTATCCAGAAAGCTTGGTTCATCCCACAGTTGGCGGGCTAATGGTTCGATCTAAATCAGAGTCTATGATTGCGATTGCTCTATCTGAGCAGCAAATTCCATTCAGATATGAAAACTTAATAAGATTATGTGCTATGCAAAAAATCAAATCTATCTAGGAGAAAATCTGATTGCTACTTTTGAAACTTCAGATTGTCCCCTGGACTATCAGTCTATCAACAATAAAATCAAACAATTTCTGAAATAAGGAGATACGAGTTATATGAAAAAGAAATTAAACGATACAAGGGACAACTATACCCTTTTACAGGACATTATTGACACTTATAGATATCCAGATGGCACCTTAAACAAGATTGCTATTTTCATTTCGACACTGGCACTTGTGCTTTTGATTACACTTGGGCATTTCATGATTTTAGGTATAAAAAATCTTCGTTCTATGAAGACTGTTTCAGCGTCAGAATTAACAGTGGATGAGATTCAGGAATACATCACTAATTCTTATCTTGATGCAATTGACGATTATACAGATGGCGACCTAAACCAGGAAGCAGCCAAAAGAAAGATCTTAAAATTCCTTGCAGAATATATCGAGTCTTCAAACGGTTTTACAACAGAGCAAAACCAGGCATTAGAAGAAATCATCAATCAATATCTTACGGAAAATGATATCTATTCTAATATACAAAGCAACAAGGATGCCATAGAAGACCTGACTAGTATAATTGAAAACAAATATGCAGAGAACAAGACTTACGTGGATCAGCTGATTCAATTGCTCCAGGCAGAATTAGATGAAAACACAACCACCGATGAGAAAGACCGCAAAGAATTAATCAGCGAAATCGAAAAGCTAAAAGCATACACCGATGGTCAATTAAATGAGCAGTCCGAAAATCTCACATCAATGATTGATGGGCTTCGCAGAACCTATCAGAATTCACTTGGCGCAGCAGATTATGCTCCAGGAAGCACTTATAACAAAGGCGCCTATGTCATTTACAACGAGCACCTTTATGTTTCTTTAAAAGACAACAACACTGCTTCCCCATCTGATTCTAGTGCATGGGAGCTTACCGATTTAGAGAAAATCATAAACAACTTGGAAAAATCTATTCACGAAGAAATGGAGTCCATGCATGATGAATTGAAGCTTTCTCAGGAGGAAGGGGATGCCATGCTTCAAGAAAACATGGATACCAAAGATAATGATTTACAGGAACAAATAGACAGGATAAACGATCGCATTTCCGATAATGAAACCTACTTTGAATTTGGTTACGATCCAATGACTAACTCCCATGGTTACTACGTCGGCAATGAGTTTAAGCCTTTTTAATATCAGGAGGAGTTAATGAAAAAAATGGTAAGAAATATCATCAACACGCTGCTGTCGTTGGTGATTGTATTTAGTGCGCTCTTTGGCACTTCTATAACTGCACGCGCAGAAGAAACAAAACAATTTATTCCTTTCAGATCTGACTACGTTAACTACT
The DNA here is from genome assembly GCF_900115355.1 of Pseudobutyrivibrio sp. JW11. Classification (NCBI taxonomy): domain Bacteria; kingdom Bacillati; phylum Bacillota; class Clostridia; order Lachnospirales; family Lachnospiraceae; genus Pseudobutyrivibrio; species Pseudobutyrivibrio sp. JW11. The sequence goes on from NZ_FOWB01000020.1 coordinate 3,084, forward strand.
TATCCAAATATTCGTATAGCAAAAGTGATGTCACTCAGTACGTCTGGTTAAAGCTTTTTAAAGAGGAACTAAACTGGACCCCAGGCATGCCTTGGTATCATCCGCAGTTTTCAAGCTGGTCCAATCGATACTACAGCAACTACGTAAGCGCAACCGGGACAACCAAAAGTTCCCAGAATAAGCAGGTCACTTACAATCCTGAATTTGACACTTTCCTTTATCAAACTGTTATTAATAACCCTGAATTTGTCGTTAATTGGATAAACGAAAATCCAGCAGTGTTTACCCAATACACAAAAACTATCAAAGACCATCCTGTTTTTGCAAAATCTATTGTAGACCTGACAGCAGAAGGGAAATATCTTGGTGGCGGATTCAACTCTCCTACTAATGTATTTTTAATGGGCATCAATTCCACTTCAGATGATAAGCAAAATGCAAAATGGTCTGCCACATGCACCACTGCATCTACACATGATATAGATGTACTTCGTATATACGGTAATCAGTATTCAAAGCTAAATACCCCTCAAAAGGACTGGGTGCGCACATATATGCAGTGGATGGTAAATGACTATGTAGACCATGGAGCAGCCGCTATTGCAGCAAGAAATAATTCTGTAGAATTGTACAATCTTATTGCAGCATCCTATGAAGGCTTTGTTTCAGCAAAAGCTCAGGAATTCTTTAACTATGCTATTGGCAATAACGATGTGCATGTTGGTGACATTATCGTAAATGGAGCTGAAGGTTACAAAGTATCAAATCAACTATGGACAGGTGCTGAAGATGTAGCTCAAAACAACAATGATATGTATCTGATTTTCATGGTTTCCGATGCTGACTGCGATTACAAATCTGCTACCGACCTGGGTGATAACGACTATGATTGGCTGGCCTACAATATTTGCTTCGGCGGTGGATATTGGGCACGACTGCGCACTCTGGTTTCCGGTAACGGAACCACCTACGAGCAGATGCAGGATTGGCTTATGCGTTACTATCTTAAGCATCCTAATGCTTCTGGAGGATGGAGCATCAATAATGCAGTAGCAAGAGCCGGTCAGACTCACAATATTTATCACGATGGTAATATCAACGTTTCCGCTTGTAACAGCAAAGCCGGTGTTCGTCCCGGTGGTCATGTCGATCCATCATTTTGGTGCAGCGGTCACTGTGATGAAGCAAGCACCGTATTTAACAAACCAGTGGGTGTAGGTAGGATTAATCTTTCTAGCGGTTATCCTGGTGGTGCCGGCGGTGGACAGGGTTCCACATACCGTTGGAGAATTTATGATTCCAAAACGGGCCGTGTCATCTCCGAATCAGGGTGGACTGAAAATAGTTCTATCGTCCTTTCAAGCAGGGACACCTGGTCATCAACCATAGTTGTCGATTGTGGTGTAAAAATCTATCACGGTCACGGAAACCAGCGTACTAGCTATTCAGAGCATGTGGGTAGTGGCGAGTGCTATGGAACAAGCAATAATGGAAGACACAATTCTTTTGACGTAAACGGTACCTACGCTGATGTAAAAAGATGTATTAGATACGGCCATTCTTTTGCTGTTTCAGATTACAACTGGAATGCAGACCACACAAGCTGCACTTGCATAATGCGATGCGTAAACTGTGGTACTGCTCACAATATTATTGATGATTCTATTACTAACACATCATATGCCGATAGAATTGAATACACTGCAGACTTTGCTCTCACTACTGCTACTCCAAAAACTGACACTGTATTAAAAGGTTCTGGTGAAATCACTTTTACTGGCGCTGATTTAAGTGGTTCAGCCTCAGGAGTTGGAAAAGGCTCATGCTCACTTCCAGCAAGTAAAATTACAAAGGGACCAAAAGGCGTCACCATCAGTGCAAACGCTACAAAAACAAGCTATACCATTCTAAATAGGTATGGTGAAATTATAGACTCTGGCATCTTTAGTTCAAATGCCATCGATACACAGACAAAGTTTATTGATTTATCTTATTACGATGACAATCAATTGGAAGGATTATACGTCATCATAAATATGGAAGCCGAAAAACCTACTTACAACAGCAAAGATGTATATGTTGGCCAGGTCCCTGGAGACTACCGCGTAAACTACATTAAGTTCCACTATTAAATGATTAAATATTAGGAGTAAAACATGAAGAAAAAATTACTAACAGCCGTAGTATCTATTGCTATTCTATGGTTTAGTTTTCCAACGGAAAGCTTAGCTGCTGAAGAAAACACTACATCTACAGAAATTACTGAAATTACAGATGAAGAAAATAGTTATGACTCTGTAGAGGATACTGTAAATAATCAAACCGAATCCTCTGTGGAATCTGAAGATGAATCTAAGACTAAGTCTGAAGCCAAGGATGAATCTGCTGAAGAAGACACAGAAAACGCCGAAGAAGAAGTTAAGGAAGAAGCTGAAGAAACTGAGGACGAGGCTGAAGAAGTTGCTGACAAAGCCGAGGACGAAACCATTGAAACAGAAACAATACTAGAAACACATTCAGAAAATCACTGCACCATAATCGTTTCCTACACAAAGGAAGTATATGATGACCCATTTGCTCGTCTTGATACAACTGAATTATCACTGAAATCTACATATGAGCTAGTAGAAAGTCAATCCGCCGATGAGTTTATCCAAAACATTGAAAACGACGATATCAAAATGATTCTATCAAAGGTGGCCTTTGATGATGATTTTACAAATGGCTACAATATTTCAGCATCTATTGATGTAGATAATAATGTAACTATTAAATCCATCAAAAAAACTGAGAAAGAAGAGGTGGTTACTGAAGTAGAGGTGGAGGTCACCTCTACCAATGAAAGCGAGCCCCTCGACGAAGAGTAAACAAAAAAGGCCCTACCGTATATACGATAGGGTCTTAATTCTATTTAGCTTCAAAATAACTGCACTCCTCACCATCCAGCACTCGATCTGGTTTCTGGTAGAACTTCGCACATTCAAGAATTGAATCCTGACAATGCTTGCAGGATTTGCATACCATATTTTCTAAGGTGATTCCTTGGAAATGAAGATCCGAATGGAATCTTTCCTCTCCCTGCATAACCATTGCTGCTTCAAAATCCATAGCATATATCAATTGTTTGCCTGAATCTTTTGTAGAATCAAAAAGATTATCCAAAAGCTTGTCAGACGCTTCGTTTGCTGCCAGGAATGATACTTCCACATCTGCAGGATACTTCTCAGCTATAGCAGAGGCTGCAGCTGACAACAAATACATCAACTCCACTTTTTTAATATCATTACGAGGAACTTGATATACCAAAACGTTCTGTATAATATCCTCCTGCATCTCTTCAAAAAGAATACATGCAGTTATTTTTCCATCAATGACAGTAAATAAGCTAATATCTTCATCCAGATTATCTGGATTCAATCTATCTACAATCTCCTTTTTCTCGGAAAGGTCATATAAGAAATCACTGACGCTCTTTTTTGACATTTCTTTTAATGGCACTATTCTGTTGGAAGCAATTCTTTTATTTACCTTTTCTTTGACAGATGGAATATTTAAGTTTTCACTTTCCTTCAACTGCTTTACTGTTACAGTCTGAAATGCGCCTGTATCAAACTGCTCAAAACCAAGCTTTTCAAGTATTTTAGCTAGAGCAGCACTGCATTTGAACTCTGATGAAAAAGTTGCATAGAAAATAGTATCCATTGCCATGTCTGAGTCATAGAGAGTCATTGTTTTTTCCAATGCTCCTCGCAACAAATCAGTAGCTACCCCCTGGCCTTCGTACTTAGGATTAACTGCCAGGCTAAGTACTTCTATCATATCAGGCTTTGGATCAATAACTGCCATTCCTAGTAATTCCTTATCCTGAATAGCAATATAAAACCCATAGTCTGAAAATCCCTGTGAGCCTAAAACTGGCGGAAAAATATACTCCCCAAGAGACTCTGCTTGTTTTGATGAAATTGTTTTTATATCAAAATTCATTATGAAGCCTCCTTTAATTCACCATCTTCACTGGATGGTATTGTTGTCAGATAGATTTTCCAGCTACCCTCACTTCCATTTTCAAGTTTCGCGGAGCCATCAGTAACAGCTTTCACCATCTTGAATTTCGTACCCGGCTTTAATAATAATTCGCATTCTCCAAAATGTTTAGATGTGGTAGTTAGATTAATAGCTTGGGTTCCTTTCTTTGCGAGAATTATAAATTCTATACCTACTGGAGAATTATTAGAAGGATTATTAATACTATTTTCTCCTTCTGCCGTATACGAAGGGAGCACGAACGGTAAGGATGTACTTATAAACCCCTTGTCGCTCATAATAATTTCTTCTTCGGAATGAATCTTTTGTTCAAATGCATTTTTTATATCCTCATATGACATTTTATCTACGTTAGGTAAATTGAGCATATAACCAAGTGATTTTACCCCTTTTACACCACGGCGAACGACCAAATCCCTTCCGATTTTGTTTGACCTGATTAAATCACGTCCCTTTTTAGCATAGTTTTCAAATCCAGATATTGCTCCGAATCTAAGATAATTGTTCATTTTAACACAATGTTCAGTATAATCCGTATAAAAACCAAGTGCTGTCATTCCTTCCGACTTATTTATCCCTTGAACCTTAGCCTCATAAGCTGCCACGTCTAATTCCGCTCTTCGGAACTCGTTGCTTTTTTCTCTTTGATATGCTGCCTCAATGGAATCCGCATCTTCCTGTACATCTTGATAAACCCCAGCATTGTAATAACCGTTTATCTTTTCTTGAATTCTAACCTTTTCGTCTAGTACGAATAGTTTTCTATCAAGTCTTGATGCTTTTATTTCTTCGTCTTTAAGGTCCTTGAATTTTTTACCTTTATCGTAGACTTCTTTTCGGTTATCTCTTCTCTTTTTAAAATATTTTTTTACTTTTCTTCTATATTTATATTTTGAAAGGCGATTTTTGCTATTGTACTGCTCTTGAGTGATTACATCGAAAGCAGGAGCAGCATGCATATTATCTTTAATGCCTTTTATATCATCGTCAGTCATATCTATTTTGGTCTTATAGTAGTCAATAAGCCTTTGTGATTCCTCAGTTCCACCAAAATAAGACCGGTCAAACATATGCGCTTGATAATCATCCCCTTCATGAAGCTTTTTTTCATCTTTGTAAGCTTTGAAACTATTGTCAATCTCGTTATAATTATCATTTGCTACTTTGCGATCCATCTTCAGAATAGTTTCGCTATTTACAAAATCCATTCAAACCCCTCCCCACATTATAAAAATTTAGATTAGCCCAAAGTGTTTTAATCCATTGTATATACCATCATCGTCAAAGGCAGTTGTCACATAATCTGCTGTTGCCTTTGCACGTTCAGTACCGTTCCCCATTGCAATGCCTACAGCAGCTGCTGCAAGCATATCTAAATCATTCTCGCTATCACCGAATGCATATGTATTCTTTGGATTAATGCCTGCAAGCTCACATGCTTTCATCATGCCTGTCGCTTTGGTATGACCTATTGGCACCAACTCACAAACAGTGTCACTATGCTCAATGATTTGATAGTCCTTACGAAGTCTATCATAGCACTCTATTCTCATTTCCTCATCAACATCTGTTGCACATGACATTTTGTTGATTGTCCACTTTCCATAGTTGCTGTCGATTCCAAGCAAATTGCTTCCCATATCCCTGCGCAAAATATTGCCAAATCCATCATCCAAGCCAAACTCACGGTCTTCCATATACAACTGATTTGGACCTTCTAGAATAGGTCTAAATCCATATCCACGAATCAGTTCAACTGTTTCGATAGCTTTATCCACATCGATTAATTTTTCGTAAACTGTTTTTCCACCTATTTCAATATGACATCCACATGAACAAACAATTCCATCAAATCCCAGACTAAGCAAATCTGGATCCTGAATAAAAGATCTGGCTCTACCGCTGCAAATAAAAGCCAAATGTCCATTTTCTCTAAGCTGCTTTATTCCTTCTCTACAGCTATCTGGAATGAATTTATCGTAGTTCCAAAGTGTACCATCTATATCAAAAAATACTGCTGATTTCTCTGCCATTACATTTCCTCTATTCTATACCCAAAGTCTCATCCATAGATTATGCTTAGCTCGGGTAAAATTATGTCTGCGATAATAACTGATTCTATAAAGCTTTGGCTTTGAGCCTATATGGACAAAACCATTCAGCACTTTTAATTTGTCCTCAGGTATATCCTTTAGTCTAAGAATCTCCCTGGCAAAAACTCGCGCTTCATTTATAAAAGCCTTTTTCTTGCAAAGAAATCCATTTGCTATATCACCTGCATTGCGAGCCACCTTTTCAGATGTTGATTCCGTAACTGCACCCATAGTGTTGTGCCCTGTTTGACGGTAATAAACCATAGGCTCATCAATTGCATAAACTGTTCCAAATATGGATGCTATTTCAAGAAGCCACGCATCATGCATTGGCACATTTTCCCACTGAACACTGTCGCATGACACGGCTATATCTCTCAAAGCTCTATTAAAGCACATAGTTGTCCCTGCCGCTGGGTTGTCGATGATAATCTGAGTGTAGGCTATGTTCTTTGGGCTTCTGCCTAAGTATCGTATAAACGAATTATCAATTACATTAAGATTCTCATCCACAACTGTCATATCCGTAAATACGATAGCCGGCTTCCTCTCCATTTCTCCTGAGTCTATCTCTGTTTCAAGTAGCTTCTCTATGCTCTTCTCAACCTTATCGGGATACCAAACATCATCCTGATCGCAAAAGAAATAGTAGTCCGCTTCTACTTCAGACAATAAATACATGAAATTTGCTTTAGGACTTCCTGTCGGATGACCGTAAATTATTTCCAGTCTATCTGGATACTTATCCATGTATTCATTTAAAATATTGATAGTCTCGTCTGAAGAGCCATCGTCATGTGCAACTATTCGAAAGTCCTGATTTGTCTGTCCGAAAAGACTGTCCAGCTGAGCTCGCAAATACTTTGCCCCATTATATGTGGCAAGCAGAATTGCTACATCCTTCATTCCATATCTCCTAGATTATCTGTTAAAACCATACTTGGTTTTAGTCTCTCTCTTAAATTTAAGATTAAAAATAAATATTCCAAGATTTGCTAAAGAGCATCCAATTTTGCCAACCAGGCTACTCTTTCTAAACTGAGCTTTATATGTAATCATTTCGTGAAGAGTGATTATGTCTTCCTCTTTAAAATAATCACAATCGTAAAGTAATTCTATAAAATCGTATACCGAAGCATCAGTAGCTGACGTATCAGCTGAAATGTTTGCTCCAGTGTATTTATGAATGTATAAAGATTCTTTTAAGTAAGCTGCTCGCTTTCCTGCTGCAAGCATAAGAAGCCATAAATAATAATCATCTGCTCCATTTACTCTGACTAAATGCTCATTCCAAAATTCTGGAATCGCACTTTTCTTTATCAAACACTGTCCCGGTGAGATGATTTGAATTCCTACTTTGAGATATGTTTGCAAATCCCAAACTCTATTCCAATGGGCATCAGTTCTATACCATGACAAATATGAACCATCTGCCTGCTCCAGCTTCGCATTTGCGATAATCATATCGCAAGATTTTGAAGACAATGCGTCTACCATTTTTACAAGAGCATCTGCTTCAAGCAAATCATCTTGATCAAGGAACATAATATAATCCCCAGTCGATGACTTTAAGCCTGATACCCTACTATAGTGTATTCCCTTATTTTCCGGATTAGTTATAACGGAAAAATATTGGTTGTTAATTGACACTGCCTCTAGCTTTTTCCATGGGCTGTCATTTACAAGTACAACCTCCAAACTGTGACCTGCAGCCTCCAATGACTTACGATTTGCTTCCATGCAAGCCACATATTTTTCCATATATTTTTCCCCTTCATAGAAAGGGGTAATCACTGATATTTTCATTATTCTCGCCTCTAATTTACATGCTTGCTTTATATTTCTTTCCGAAAAATTTAGCCTGCAAAAATCCCATAATCTTCTTTGGCCAATTGATTGGTTCCATATCGATCACAGGGCATTCCACAATGGATAAACCTTCCTCCTGCTTTTTATCAATCCAAACATTAAAAAGAATTTCACTAACTCTTCCATAAAGTCGTGCTGAAAAAGCATCTAAAGATGTTGTATCTATCTTTTCTTCCATGCGGCCCAATATATCAAAAAGCCAAGTACAATACTCATCCAAGTCCGTCTTTGGCATGATGGCCATATTGAACATGTACCCCCATGACCTTGCATAAACCTTTACCAATGAGTTCATGTATTCTGGATAGCACTGACCTACAATTTCTTTTGCAATATCCAAATGAGCGCCATCCAAGGTATGAGCATAGTGAGTGTATAAGCTTTCGATATAGTAACGACGCTTCTTAGGCACTATCACATCTGCTCGTGTAAGAAGAGCCTTTGCCTCATCATGGGATAACACCGAATCAAAACATCCATGATGCTTTCTATATTTCTTTGACTTCAGTGAAAAGTATCGTCTGTAATGAACCAAGCCTATGGCATCTGCATCCATATTCTTCCATGCATAATAAAGACCAGTAAGCTCACAATAGTAGGGATTCTTTGCTGAGATATTATCTCCCTCATCGTCTCTTAAAATATTACCTATACTATCTTTGCCTGCCGCACCTACCTGCAGTGGAACATAGTCCTCACCTGCCGGTATCTGAAAAGGTTTGTGCATTGCAATAATAATTTTTATATCCAAATCTATCTCCTAATTAAAAGTATAGGGCACCATAAAGGTGCCCTAGCATAACCTGATTAAACGTGGCTTAAGACTCTTCCTCGTCCTCTTCATCGACGATTGCAGCTGCGGCTCCTGACACTGCAGAAACTACTGCTATAACTGCCACTATAACAACTAATAATATTAATACAAAAAAGAAAATTAAAAACCCTTGATCTGTCATCCTTAACCTCCTCTTCGAAACTTAGCTATATTATACCTTAGCCAATTGTTAAAAGCAAATCAGCCTATCTAAGCTGCTTAGCCCTATTAAACACTCCAGGGAAATGACTCTTTGTGTATTTCATAAGTCTGGCTCTTCTAAGAGCTGTTCCAAACATCCCCTCTGTAAGAGGTTTATACAAAAGCTTCAATGTCTTTGAATCCTCCGGCATATATCTGCGAAGATTCTGATACAGTTCTGTCTCTGCTTCTGCATTACACCACTTCAAAATATCGTCGGTCTTCACGCCTGATTCCAACTGACGAACCATTGCTGATTGGAAGCTTCTGAAGTATTCCTTTGAAAGAGTACCCAGCGCTTCGAAATCGCAGGTCTTCCATTTCTGTTGCTGGTCGTAAATTCTCTCGATACGAATCTTTTGGAGCTTAAAGTAGTCCTCGATTTCTCCACCTGTAAGACGAACCTGCCCCTGATTTCTATAGTGATATAAAACATCGTTTAACACAGTAAGCGATGTTGTGTAATCTAAAAAGTCACAGTTAAAAAGAATATCTTCTACATGCTTAATCTTTTGATATTGAAGATTATTCTCCTTAATGATGCTTGTCTTGTAGCATTTGTTCCAAGGATAACCAAGCATTGTAATGGCTTCCATCTGCATTGCCATTTTATGGATTGTTGCAGCATCACTTGTGGTAACCATATCATCATCGTAATCCATCATATCCAGGGTAATCCCCTTCATGAATTCGATTTTGCCGGCTGCATTTCTGTAGTCCTCAGTGAAGCTGAACACAAGCAAATCAACTGGATTTCTTTCCAGCGCTGCTGCACATACTCTAAGAAGATTTCTTTCATATAAATCATCTGGGTCCAGGAATAAAATATAGTCCCCAGTAGCATGCTCTATGCCTGTATTTCTAGCAGCAGATACTCCTTGATTTGTTTCATGCTTAACATAATAGAAGCGGTCATCACGCTCCATATATCCTCTAGCAATGTCTCCCGAAGAATCAGGAGAACAATCATCCACTATGATAACTTCGAAGTTGTCATAGGTCTGCATTTGAAGACAGCCAAGTGCATCACCAATATAATCGCCCACTCCGTATGTAGGCATTATTACGGAAAATTTGATTTCCTCGCTCATACTTCAAATAATACCAAAAAGCCCCATTGCGCGCAACATGTCTTAATTTTTTTAATCAATTAAAAAATCCCCCAGTCGATACTGACCGAGGGATTCGTATATACGTTAGTGACATCCACAGCTTCCGCCGCAGCTACCACAGTCTCCACCACATGCTGGATGTTCGCCACGCTTGCGGGCTTTGACCAATGAACGAACTATTGCTGCAACAATTGCAATTAATATAACTACTACTATGAATGTACCCATAATTATTACCTCTTATTTGTTGTATTTATCCTTACGGAACAATCCATATACAAGGCAGCAGATAGCTGCAATACCAAAGATTGTACCGAATGTAAATCCTTCGCCTGTGAATACCTTACCTACCTGATATATGATAAGTCCGATTACCCATGCGAAACCACACTGATATCCGATTGCTGTCCAGAACCACTTTGTGTTGTTCATCTCACGCTTGATTGCACCCATAGCTGCAAAGCAAGGAGCGCAAAGAAGGTTGAATGCAAGGAATGCGAAACCTGATGCATCTGTAAATGCAGCACGCATTGTCTCGTAAACATCACCAGAAGCACCGTAGATAATAGCAAGTGTACCAACGATGTTTTCCTTTGCAACAAGACCAGTGATTGAAGCAACTGTAGCTTCCCAATCACCAAATCCAAGTGGAATGAAGATCCACGCAAGACATCTACCAAGTGTAGCAAGGATTGAATGATCAATCTGATCCTCTTCAAGCATTGTAAATGCACCATCAACAACACCGAAGAATGTGCAGAACCAAACTACGATTGTTGAAAGTAAGATAATTGTACCAGCTTTCTTGATGAATGACCATCCACGCTCCCACATGCTACGAAGCACGTTTGAAACTGTTGGCCAGTGGTATGCTGGAAGCTCCATTACGAATGGTGCTGGATCTCCTGCGAAGAGCTTTGTCTTCTTAAGCATGATACCAGATACGATGATTGCAAAAATTCCAAGGAAGTATGCTGCTGGTGCAACCCAAGCTGCTCCACCAAAGATAGCGCCTGCTACCATTGCGATGAATGGAAGCTTAGCTCCACATGGAATAAATGTTGTTGTCATGATTGTCATCTTGCGGTCTCTATCATTTTCGATAGTACGTGATGCCATGATACCAGGAACACCACAACCTGTACCGATAAGCATTGGAATAAATGACTTACCTGAAAGACCAAACTTTCTGAAGATACGGTCCATGATGAAAGCAACACGAGCCATGTATCCGCAAGACTCAAGGAATGCAAGGAAGATGAAAAGTACAAGCATCTGTGGAACGAATCCAAGAACTGCACCTACACCTGCTACGATACCATCAAGGATAAGTCCCTTTACAACATCGTTACAGTTGATTGCATCAAGAGCTGCCTCGATATAAACAGGAATACCCGGAATCCATACGCCGTAATCTGCTGGATCTGGCTCCTCGTTAGCCTCTACATAAGCTGCAGCTGCTTCATAATCAGCAAGTGTAGCTGTCTCATACTCAACAGCAGCTGTCTCTTCATCCTCTACAGGATATTCGAAATCGCCTGTAGGCTCTGTACCATTTTCCTCTACGTATAAATCATAACCATCTACGATAAGCTGATTTGTTGTGAACTCATCAGCTGCATCTGCGTAATCAGCAGAACCAATAGCAAATAAATGCCATCCATCACCGAATACACCATCATTTGCCCAATCAGTAGCCCATGTACCAACTGTTGTAACTGATACAAAATATACAAGGAACATAACTACTGCAAAGATTGGAAGTGCAAGGAATCTGTTTGTAACAATCTGATCAATCTTATCAGATGTTGTCATTCCCTTTGAAGCCTTCTTTACACAACCATTGATGATTGTACCGATGTAGTTATATCTTTCGCCAGTGATGATTGACTCTGAATCATCATCCATTTCCTTTTCACATGAAGCAATGTCGTTTTCGATGTGAGCAATAACATCAGATGAAAGACCAAGCTTTTCCTGAATCTTTTCATCACGCTCAAATAACTTGATTGAATACCATCTCTGAACATTTTCATCAGAAATATTATGTAAGCAAAGCTCCTCAATGTGAGCAAGTGCATGCTCTACTGAACCGTCAAATCTGTGCTTTGGTGACTGTGGCTTAGCTTCCTTTCCAGCCTTAACTGCTGCATCAACGATTTCCTTAAGTCCTCTGTTCTTTAAAGCAGAAAGCTCATAAACTGGAACACCGATTTCCTCTGAAAGCTTTGCAGCGTTGATTTTGTCACCATTCTTTTCTACAACATCCATCATGTTGATACCGATAACTACTGGGATACCAAGCTCAACAATCTGAGTTGTAAGATAAAGGTTTCTTTCAAGGTTTGTACCATCAATAACATTGATAATAGCATCTGGCTTTTCATCAATAAGATAATTACGTGATACAACCTCTTCTAATGTATATGGAGAGAGTGAATAGATACCAGGAAGGTCGACGATTGTAACTTCCTTATCACCTTTGAATTTACCCTCTTTGTACTCTACAGTAACACCTGGCCAGTTACCAACGAACTGGTTAGAACCTGTAAGTGCATTGAACAATGTTGTTTTACCGCAGTTTGGATTACCTGCAAGCGCAATACGAATTCCCACTTTTTTAGTCCTCCTTTAAAAGAATCATTTCTGCATCAGCCTTACGTACAGAAAGCTCATATCCTCTAACTGTAATTTCAACTGGATCTCCCAATGGTGCAATCTTACGAACGTAAATCTCAACACCTTTTGTAATACCCATGTCCATGATTCTTCTTTTTACAGCGCCTTCGCCAGTAAGCTTTGCGACTGTAACCGTTTCACCGACACTTACATCTCTTAATGTCTTCATTTTTCTCTCCTTTTTACTATATAAATATCTTTTGAGCCAGTTGTTTATCAACAGCTACTCTTGACTCCTTAACATTAACGATTAGGTTTCCACCTATCTCGTTTACTACTGTTACAAATCCCCCTGGTACAAAACCAAGCTCTTGCAAGTGACGCTTCACTTCTTCTGAACCGCCAATTCGTTTAATCATCTGTTCTTCGCCTGTTGGCGCAACTACTAATGGCATCATATATTACTTCCTTACTTTTATTTATCCCTCAATTAGCTATTCCGGCCTATAATTAATTGTACCCAACCGATGTTAGCTAACATGAATTAGCGTTAGCCTTATCTAACGCATGTATAACATAGCACAATTTCCGTATGGTTTCAAGCTCCTAACTTAAGTTTTTTATATTTAATTTTAGAAAGTTATTTCTTACTCAAATTAGTGTAAACAAAAAACAGAGCTTCACGTATGTGAAACTCTGCTAAAGATATTCAGTATTAAACTAGACCCATGAGAAGTCCTATTGTATGTACTATAAATGTGCAAACCCAGGCAATCGCACACTGCCAAATAACAACACATACTGCCCACTTGCTTCCCATCTCTCTTTTTATAGATGCAATAGCTGCAACGCATGGTGTGTAAAGAAGTGAAAATACCAACAAACAAAATGCTGTCAGAGTGGACATCGAAGCTGCAACACCAGTACTTCCAAATAGTACTTCCAATACAGATACAACACTTTCCTTTGCCATAAATCCTGAAATAAGGGATGTACAAATTCTCCAATCTCCCAATCCGATAGGTGAAAAGAGAGGAGCTAATCCTCCAGCTATAAGTGCAAGAATACTATCCTTTTGATCTGATACTAAATTGAGATGTGTATCAAAGCTTTGAAGAACCCAGACAATTACAGTCGCAAGGAAAATTACAGTGAATGCTCTTTGTAAGAAATCCTTTGCCTTTTCCCAAAGCAACTGAATTACATTTCTAGCACTAGGTAATCTATAATTTGGTAGCTCCATAACAAACGGAACAGCCTCGCCTTTAAATCTAACCTTTTTAAAGAACAATGCAGCTAGCACTCCCAAGAATATGCCAAGGAAATACAAAACTGTAATCACAAGCCATCCATTATTAGGGAAGAATGCTGCAACAAAGAATGTGTAAATTGGAAGCTTAGCTGTACAACTCATAAATGGTGTCAGCAAAATTGTCATCTTTCTATCTCTATCACTAGGCAATGTTCTAGTAGACATAACTGCCGGAACAGTACATCCGAAACCAATCAAAAGTGGCACAATACTTCTTCCTGATAATCCGATTTTACGAAGCATCTTATCCATAAAGAAAGCCACTCTGGCAATGTAACCACTATCTTCCAATATTGATAGGAAGAAAAACATTGTTATGATGATAGGCAAGAAGCTAAGCACACCTCCTACACCTTCAAAAATGCCTCCAATAACCAGCTCGTGAACAGTTACATTAACATTAGCAGCAGTCAGTGCAGCATCCGTAATATCTGTTAGCGCTTCAATTCCTATTTCTAACAAGCCCTGAAGCCATGCTCCTATAACATTGAAAGTAAGGAAAAATACAAGTGCCATTACGCAAATAAAAATTGGGATTGCAGTGTATTTACCTGTAAGCCATTTGTCAATTTTCTGACTGCGAATGTGCTCTTTACTTTCTCTAGGTTTGATTACACATTCATTGCAAACTTTTTCAATGAAAGCAAATCTCATGTCTGCCATGGCAGCACTTCTATCGAGACCTCTTTCCTTTTCCATCTGCTTTGTGATGTGCTCTAATGTCTCTATTTCATTTTCATCTAAATCAAGACGCTTTATTATCTGCGCATCGTTTTCGATAGCTTTGCTGGCTGCAAAGCGAACAGGGATATCTGCTCTTTTAGCATGATCCTCCATAAGATGAATAACACCGTGGATACATCTATGCACTGCACCGCCGTTATCGTTTTCATCACAGAAATCGTCTATCTCTGGCTTTTCCTGATACTGAGCTATATGAAGTGCATGAGCAACTAACTCATCAATACCTTCGTTTTTAGATGCAGAAATAGGAACAACTGGAACTCCCAGCATTTTTTCCATTCGGTTAATATCTACCGAACCACCGTTGCCTCTTAACTCATCCATCATATTAAGAGCAACAACCATAGGAATATTAAGTTCTAAAAGCTGCATTGTAAGGTAAAGGTTACGCTCGATGTTTGTAGCATCAACGATATTGATTATAGCCTTTGGCTTTTCTTTTAAAACAAAGTCTCTGCTGACAAGCTCTTCACTAGAATATGGTGACATTGAATATATTCCAGGAAGGTCTGTGATGCATGTAAATTCTTTACCCCTGATTGCACCATCTTTTCTATCTACTGTAACACCAGGGAAATTACCAACGTGTTGATTGGCTCCAGTGAGTTGATTAAAGAGTGTAGTCTTACCACAGTTCTGGTTGCCCACAAGAGCAAATGTAAGCATCTCGCCCTTTGGAAGTGGGGTGCCGTCACCCTTGAGATGATACTTTCCTTCCTCACCTAAGCCAGGATGGTTTATATCGTGTTTATCTTTCTTGGACTGAGTAATTTCCTCCTGAACCCTATTTTCCACTGGAGTAGCTTTTATCTGGGCAGCATCTGCTAACCTAAGAGTAAGCTCATAGCCGTGTACGCGAAGTTCCATAGGATCACCCATAGGCGCCAGTCTCACAAGAGTGACCTCTACACCTGGTATAACTCCCATGTCCAAGAAATGTTGTCTAAGTGCCCCTTCTCCTCCTACTTCATCAATTATCGCTGTTTGTCCAATCTCTAAATCTTTTATGGTCATTTATTATTTTCCAATCATTGTACCAGTCTGGCCGCCTACAGCATTACCAGCATCTGATAGCTTTGTAATCAATACCTTTCTAATGGCTGAATCACCAATATAATCAATAGCTGCCTGAATCTTAGGTGCCATATCTGTCTCGCCAAACTCTCCATCTTCAAGCATCTTTTTAGCCTCAGCAATTGAGATATAGTCGAGAGGCTCTTCGTTTGGCTTGCCAAAGTTTTTGCATACCTTTGTAACACTAGTAAGAATAACCAGCATATCTGCTTCAAGCTCAGAAGCAAGAAGACCTGCTGCTGTATCCTTTTCAACTACTGCAGATGCGCCCTTTAGGCTGTTGTCCTGTGTGAGAACTGGAATACCGCCACCGCCTGCTGCAATAACAACCTGGTCTGCCTCGCACAAAGCTTTGATAGCATCAATTTCAACAATCTCCATTGGCTTTGGAGCAGCAACAATTCGTCTGTAGCCACCTTCAACCTTAACTGTGTGATTGCCTTTTGCCTCTTCAGCCTCAGCCTGGGCCTCAGTCATAACTCTGCCAATAACCTTTGTTGGCTTATAGAAGGCTTCATCATATGGATCAACTGTTACCTGTGTAAGAATAGTTGAAACTGGCTTGTAAATTCCGCAACCAACTAGCTCTGAGCGTATAGCCTGCTGCAAATCATAACCAATGTATCCCTGGCTCATTGCTGAACAAACTGACATTGGTGTAGATGTGTAATCAGGATGATTCTGGTAGAACTCAGACATTGCTGTGTGAATCATGCTAACCTGTGGACCGTTGCTGTGAGTAATAACAACCTGATAATCCTGCTTAATAAACTCTGCTACTGCAACTGCTGTGCGCTTTGTAGCATTCCACTGCTCAAGTACAGTTGTACCTAATGCGTCATGTCCCAGTGCGATAACTATCTTCTTTTTTCCCATATGCTGCCTCCACTTTTAGAATTTATTTTTAATCTTGCACCTTAGTATTTTCTACGGGTTCGCTTACCGCTTGAAAATGCAAGTGCAATAAGTGTGCCTAGTACGACTCCTCCAAAATCAAACCAAAGGTCTCTTACTTCCCCTGAACGACCTACAACAAAAAGCTGTATTGTTTCATCAATGAATGCAACAAAAAGACCTGTAAGGGCTGGAGTTGTGAATCTGTTAAACCTTCCATATATTTTGTTTGCAAAAGCTACTGTAAGTAATATTCCTAATATAAGAAACTCTGTAATATGTGCAGCTTTTCTAACAATAACCATTCCGTCTTCGCTTGCAAGCAAAGCAGGGAATATTTTGCCAAGATAATATAATACACGTCCACTTTCATGCTCCGATATTGTGGCTGGCTGCATGCTGTGTCCCCAAATCAGCATAATCCAGAGAGCAATTACTACTGTTATAAATATTCTTTTCTTATCCATAAGTGCTATTGTAGCATATATTCCCCTAAAATAGATTTGTTATTTAAACTAATTTCCAATCATTAACATTTACCACACCATGAGTTGTAATTCGCAATTCCGGTATTACCGGTAAAGCTGTAAAACTCAATGTCATAAATGGATCAATATTTTTATTAACTCCCAGCTGATAAGCTGCCTCATGTATCTCATCTAGCTTTGTCTTTGCATCATCAGCGCTTACTTCACTCATTAAGCCTGCAACAGGAAGTGGATAAGTCTTAAGCACCTTTTCTCCATCGTACACCACAATTCCACCACCAATTTTCTTTAGCTCATTGATAGCCGCTGATATGTTTTCCTCTGATGCTCCGATAGCAATAATATTGTGAGCATCATGAGCGACTGATGTTGCAATAGCTCCTCTTTTCAAGCCATAGCCTTTTATAAAGCCCATTCCTATATGGCCCGTTCCACAATGGCGTTCTACTACAACTGCCTTTAGAATATCCTTTGATACATCTATCGCCTCAGATTTACCCTCGTCTGTTGTTATGAGCTGTCCTTCTACCAAGCCAAGAACCGGCAAAGCTTTATTGTTTAACAACAGTTCCTTTGTTATCTGTGGCAGGTTAAATGTATTATGAGATTTGTCGATTAGATCAGAAGAAATATCACTTTTACAATGTGTTTTTAAGTAGTCAGGAGTCATTTCCACACCTGCTTTGTATACTCTATCGATATCCACGGTATTTACATCATTTAACACCACAAAATCTGCAAGAAATCCAGGTGAAATAGCGCCCCTGTCGCGAAGTCCAAAATACACTCCCGCAGTGCATGAAGCCATTTTATATGCAATTACAGGATCCACTCCTAAATTGATTGCTTTTCTTATTATATTATCAATATGACCATAATCCATTATGTCATTGATGTGTCTGTCATCAGTGCAAAACATACATCTGGATGCGTATGGTTCTTTACACAAATCAATAAGTGCCTCCAGATTTTGGGCTGCTGTACCTTCTCTAATCATTATCCAAAGACCGGTGCCAAGCTTTTCCATCGCTTCATCAATATTTGAGCATTCATGATCTGAAAGCACTCCTGCTGCAACATAAGCCATCAATTGCTGTCCCGTTACTAAAGGAGCATGGCCATCTATTAGCTTATCCTCCATAATAGCAAGATACGTCTTGTCGATCACATCGAATCTGCGATTAACGACGCCATTTACATCCATCAGTTCTGCAATACCATATACTCTTTTGTTAGATAAAAATGGCTTCATATCCTGGGCGAATATCTGAGCACCGCTTTCGTCGAACTCGCAGGATGGAACGCAGGATGGAATCATAAAGAATATGTCCATAGGAAGGTTCTCTGTAGCTTCCAACATGTATTTTATTCCGTCTGTCCCCATTACGTTTGCTATCTCATGAGGATCTGTCAATATGGCTGTGGTTCCATGCAGGATTGCCTCTTTCGCAAAAATCTCAGGAACTACTGTAGTACTTTCTATATGAATATGACCATCGATAAATCCAGGCACAATTGTCTTGCCTGTCATATCGATGGTCACTTTACCTTCGTATTTACCTATTCCCGCAAAGCTACCTTTGCTAATTGCTATATCGCCTTTTTTGAACTGATTTGTGAATACGTCCAGATATACTCCATTGCGCAGTACTAAATCAGCTGGCATTTTGCCAGCTGAAACTTTCAAAAATTCTTCGTACTCACTTCGTGTCATATTTTTCTGCTGATAATTCAAATTATTCTCCTTATATAAAGCCGAACATTTAAAACTATTTTACTGCAGCAATTTCTTCCTCTAACCAAGCGACAACTTCATCAAGTCCTTCGCCAGTCTTTCCACTTACAAAGAAAATCTTTGCATTTGGATTGAGCTTTAAAATTCTTTCTGTAACTTTTTCCTTACTGAAATCAAAGTACTCAAGTGTATCTATCTTATTAATTAATACTACGTCACTAATCTCGAACATGAGAGGATACTTAAGAGGCTTATCATCTCCCTCTGGAACGGAAAGTAACATAAGGTTTTTGTTGGCTCCAACATCAAACTCTGCTGGACAAACAAGATTACCAATGTTTTCCAAAATTAATAAATCAAAATCTGTTGTGTCGTACTCCATTAATGCACGACTTGTCATATCTGCATCGATGTGACAAAGTCCCATATTGTGAATCTGGATAGACTGAACACCTGTAGCGTCGGCTACACGCTGAGCGTCGATACTTGTTTCGATATCAACATCCATCTCACCGATTTTGTATTTATCTTTCATTCTATTAATAAGAGCAGAAAGTGTAGTTGTCTTTCCTGAACCTGGACCAGACATTACATTCAAAAAGAATGTTCCCTGCTCTTTCATTTGATTTCTAATTGCATCAGCTGCCGCTTCGTTTTCCGCGAAAACGCTCTCACCGATTTCAATTACTTTAACTTCACCCATTATTAATACTCCTAACTAAAAAACATACGAATTACTCGTATGATTTATTATACCTATACGGCGTATAAAAAACCACCTCTATTTAAAGAGACAGCTCTTTTGAAAAGTAGTAAATTGCTTCTTTTGATTCTATGTGAATTTTTATGATTTCCATATGAATAAAAAAAAGCCGGCGCCAACGCGCCGACTGGAAGTTCGGGGAGTGCGACCAAAGTTGCCCTTGGTCGCTGAGTTATGAAAAATTTGGTATTAGCTTTTCGCTAGTACGATATAGAATATAACACTTAATACACATTTGCGCAAGTCTTTTTTCATAATTTCTTCACATTTTTTCAAATTTTATTTTTTAATAAATTATCCCCCAAACCCTTGTAAAATGGGGCTTTACCACTTTATCAAAAAGAAGAGTTTCGAAAATTTAAAGTAGTTGTTTCTTAATATAATCCACAAATGCCCTTGATTGATTGCTTTGTCTTCCCTTCTCATTTGTAATGATTCCGAAGTCAATACTGCCTCTTGTATTTTTAAGTCGAATTCCTGGTCTAATTCCTAAATCATAACTATTAAAGCTATCCGCACTAAGATTTGCTAATGAATTATTTTTTAATAATGCATGCATAACATAATCACTATTTGTAATTACAGCAATATCATTTTTTATATTTACAGGCTCTCCCTCCTCGGTTTGGAATGATTCCTGTCTAATATAATCATCCTGTTCAGATTGAATATATTTTAAGTCATGTATAATCTTGCTTGAATAGTCAGCATTCTCCTGTACATCGTCAGGCTGGAAATATATCATTCCATCTACAGATTTAAGTCTTTCAAATTTCAACTGATATTTTTTTATTTCATATTCAAACTGCAGTCTTGTATCTGGAAATACATATACAAATCCAACCTCGTCCTCCATTATTCTCATGCGATTAATGATGTTATGAGTTGTGTCTGTATGAATGTTATAGCAAACATCATCATCTTTATTCAGTTCATAAAAATCTGAGAAACAGTTTGCCAACCATGAACTATGGTTAATACTTATTTTTACGATATTATTATTCTCCACACTAGTTGTTTCCAGTGCTTCAAAATCAGAAACAAGGACGCTTGCCTTGTTGTGAAACTTCACTCCCTCATATGTCAAAGCAATACCTTTGCTCTCTCTTTGGAAAAGGTTATAACCTAATTCCTTTTCGAGAGCAGAGATTACCTTGCTGACGCTAGATTGAGTTGTGTATAAAACCTTTGCAGCTTCACTAAAAGACCCTACATCTGCAGCTACAACAAAGTATTTTAATTGCTTTATTTCCATAATAATCCCCCATCATTATGCTTTAACAGCTTTGATACTAAACATTTTGTCTGGTATATAAAACTCGTCATGCTCTACAAATATTCTATTTCCAAAATCATCGTCAACCTCAATTGATGAAAATCCTATATCAGATAAAACATGTTCATCCCAATGAGGTCTATCTAACATACTAATTGTAAGCATGTGATAAATATCGTGACATTCCTCCTTCAGACTATCTGCGATATCCTTGTGAGCAAGGTTCTCTGGACTTTTAAGGTTATGAGCCCCTTTAGCATATTCAGCATCAAAATTAAGTAAGACTCCACCCTTTTTAAGAACTCTATGCCACTGTGTATAAGCATCAATTGGATGTGGAAGTGTCCATGTAAGATTTCTACTAATCACTACATCAAACTCTTCATCGGCAAAATCCAGATTCTCTGCATCTCCAACCTGAGCCTTTATCTTTGAAGAGTCCATATCGTATATGCGAATCATTTCATTTGCTTTAGCAACCATCTCTTCAGTTAAATCGATACCAGTAACACTGTGCCCAAGCTTTCCTAGAATAATTTCGAAAAAACCAGCTCCACATCCAACATCAAGAATCTTAAGGCTTCTGTCTGTTGGTAAATACTTTTCTATTTCCTTAAGCCATCTATCAGCTTTATTGCTTTCTATTTCATCATGTCTTAAATTGAAAAAACCATCGGCTCTTTTGGTCCAGTAGCTTTCTACTTTCTCTTTTATATCATCTGCCTCTTCCTCAAAGGCAATATAGTGTAACTCACCCATTAAAATAACCCTTTTACTGTTCTAACCATAAATAGTGGGGTAGAATTATAATTTATCCTTTCTTTTTCAGAATAGAGTCTGCTTCCCACATCCTCAAGCACGGACACCTGTCCTGCTTCAATACTATTTAAAAATTCATAATCCCACTTAGGACGAATTTTATCTGTAAGTGGCAATGAAAGAGCGATGCGTTCCATCTGCTCAAAATTATCGCCTATATTGTAGTCATCCAGACAACTATTTTTTACATTGTCTCGATCTGTTTTGTATTCTTGCATTTTTTCTTCATCTACTAGATATGAATACCAATTTGCATCAAACACAAGCATTAGCCCACCTGTCTTTAAAACAGAAAGCCACTGAACATATGCCCTTGCAGGGTTTGGAAGATTCCAGGTAAGATTTCGTGAAAATACCACATCAAAAGAATCTTTTTCAAATGGAAGATTCAATGCATCTCCTTGAACAAAATTTATTTGATTTGATAATTCGCCAGCATTAGCTTTAGCCTCTTCCAGCATGGTATCTGCGAAATCGAATGCAGTAACCTGATAGCCTGCTTCCGACAAAATAATAGATATAAAACCAGGTCCAGCTCCCACATCTAAAATCTTTATTGAGCCTGGCTCCCTATCAGGAAAACACTTGGAGATTTCTGACACCAAAAACTCTTTCCATGTGCTATGCTGAATCCCGGATAACTCTTCTTTATTAACCTCTGAATAGCCTTTGGCTCTTTGAATCCAATAGGCTTTATTATCCTTTACTAACTTTTCCATAATCATCAAAAACAAAAAAACTATTCAGAAACTGGATTGCTTCCGAACAGTTTTTATTTTACTTTATTTTACTGTTAATAGCCATAGTTTTGGGCTATGTTGGACCAAAAGTTCTTTTTGTTGTGCCATTTTCAATCAAAATAGCTCGATCACAAAACATTTCTACAAGTGCCATGTTATGACTGATAAATATAATAGTCAGATTTTGTTTTCTTCTAAGCTCCTGCAACAATTCAATTACTTGTTTTTGTACTGTCACATCCAGCGCACTTGTCGCTTCATCACATATAAGTATATCCGGATTCATAGCTAACGCTCTGGCTATGGCCGCTCGCTGGCACTGACCTCCACTTATTTGGTGTGGATATTTATTTTTCAACTCCCTTTGTAGACCACACATGTCGAAAAGATAATCTATCTTTTCGTCAATTTCGTCCTGTGGCACCCCCTTATTCTTTAAACCTTCACCGACACCATATCCAATTGTTTTACGAGGATTAAAAGATTCATTTGGATTCTGAAATACCATCTGGCTTCCAAGTCTAATGCCCTTTTGCTCTTCTCCATTGATGATTATCTTTCCATCTGTAGCAGGAATCAGCCCAAGCATAATTCGGGCCAATGTGCTTTTTCCACTTCCGGACTCTCCAACTATTCCGAGACATTCACCTTTATTCACCTGAAAAGAAATACCCTTTAGGACTTCTGTATTCTGTTTATCATTCCTAGAAAATGTCTTACATATATTTTCTACCTTAATGAAAGGTTCCATCCTTTTCTCCCTGAAACTGGCACTGCGTCACATAAAAGCTTTGTGTAATCGCTTTTAGGATTATTTAAGACCTCTGTTGCCTTGCCATATTCCATTACTGTTCCATCTTTTAAAACTAATATTTTGTCTGCTATTCTTGGCACAATTGACATATCATGAGTCACAATGATGATAGAAGTACCAAGATTATCACGCATATTATTGAGTTCCTCTAAAACCATATCTGTAGCTTTGGGATCCAGAGCACTGGTTGGCTCATCCGCCAAAAGTAATGGTGGATCAAGTAACATCGCCATAGCTATTCCTACACGTTGATTCATTCCACCAGACAGCTCAAATGGATAGCTTTTCCATAGCTTTTCCGGTTCACTAAAATTCAGCTTATGAAATAGCTCCAATGCTTTTGCTTTCACTTCTGGTTTGCTTATTTTTTCATGAGCCCTCACCGCTTCTGTTATCTGGTCTCCGATTGTCCTTATTGGGCAAAAGGAACCTAATGAGTCCTGGAAAATCATTCCTATTTTTTTACCGCGTAAATTTCGATACTCTTTTTCCTTTTTAGAAAAGAGATTTTCACCTTCGAATACCACTTCACCTTCAGTTATTTTTCCATCTGAATTTAGTATTCCAATTATCGACTTAATTATTGTAGATTTACCACTACCAGACTCACCTACTAAAGCAAGCACTTCGCCCTTATTAATAGAAAAGCTTACGCTATTAACTGCCACTTTTCCATCAAATTCTATACTTACGGAATTGTAATCAAAAAAAGTTTCATTCATAGTGTAAGCTCTCCTCAAATTAATTAATATCTAATTCTGCTGTAAGCTCATAATAATCGCTAGAATGAGCTGTCAAGCCTGTAACATTGGCTTTGCTAATCATGCTCATGCGAAGGAATGAGCAGAATACAAATGCATCATCGTCCAAAATAATCTGCTGCATCTGAACAGCCAAATCATTTCTTGCATCAACATCAAATGTGTTGTTCATCTCCTGTGCAAGCTCTTCCAACTGTGCATTAGAATATGCTCCACGATTCTTTGTTGAATCTGATAAACAATGTGTACTAAAGAAATACATTGGGTCACCAATGCCGGCAGTAACAAAAGCTGCTGCATATACGTCCCATCCTGTAGGCTCTGAAACGATTGTGCCGTGGTCTGCTGTTACATTTAACTGTACATCAATTCCGATATCCTTTAGATTAGCCTGGGCGCTCTCAGCTAAAAGAGGGAGCTCCTGACGGCTAGGATATGATACCCAATTGATTGTTAATGTCTTTCCATCTTTTTCTCTGATTCCATCACCATCAGTATCAACCCAACCTGCTGCTTCAAGAACTTCTTTTGCCTTTTCAGGATCATACTCCTTGGCATTTACGCCCTTACCAAATGGGAATGATTCTGGGAATGCACCTGAGCCCACATATCCATATCCATTTAATAACGTATTTACGAATCCTTCTTTATCGATGCCAAGAGCAATTGCCTCTCGTACTGCATCATCCTTTATGATATCTGAATTATAGTTCATCTGAAGATAGAAAGCTCGGCTTGTAGCTGTGCTTGTAAATACATAATCATCATTTTCAAATAATGGATAACTTGCATATGCCATACCATAAGCAGCGTCAATATCACCATTCTGAAGTGCCATTGCAAGTGTATCTCCATCAGAGATAGTAAGAACAGTTACTTCATCAATATTTACATTTCCACCCCAGTAATTCTCATTCTTTACTAGATTAATATGATCATCTGTAACCAACTCTGTTGCAACAAATGGACCTGTACCAACAACAATTCCATCTGCATTTCCAGCTGTAACATCTATGATACAACCATAAGGATCACAAAGATAATTGATTAATGTTGGCTTTGGTGTTGTAGTTTTAATTGTAAGCTCAAGACCATCTGCCTCAATTGAATCAATTGCTAAATCTCCTGCTGCACGTTCATGAACTGCAACCAAATCCTCGATGCAAGCCTTTACTGCCTCTGCATCACAAGGATTTCCGTTAGAGAATGTTACTCCGTCCTTGAGTGTAATCTTCCATGTTAATTCATCAATGTTTTCATAACTTTCAGCAATCCATGGCTCAAGTTCCATATTGTCATTGAACTTGAATAGTGTCTCTCCCACACCATAACGGATTGCTGCCCATCCACAATATGTATCATGTGGATCAATATTTGCTTCTTCATTTTCCGCATTAAATGTTGTGTCTCCAAAGACAAAAGTCTTCTTTCCTGATTCTACATTAGAATCAGCTGTCTGATTCTCTGCTTTTGTTCCACAGCCTACAAATGTAGCTGCTGTGAGAGTCAAAGCAAGCATCATTGCTACTAACTTTTTCATTATAAATACTCCTTAAATATATATATTAAAAACTTCTTTATTAAGAAATTTCTATTTAACTTAATTACTCCAATGTTCGTGATGCGTTTTTAGGATCTACTGCATCACGTAATGTATCTCCAAAAAGATTAAAAATTACTACCGAAACAAAAATTGCAATTCCTGGTGACAATACAACCCATGGATAGGTCTGTAGCATGCTTCTTCCATTAGACATCATACTTCCCCACTCTGCTACAGGTGGCTGTGCGCCAAGTCCCAGGAAGGATAAACCTGCAATCTCCATCATCATAGTTCCAATATCTAATGTGGCTGTTACTATAATTGGACCTATGATATTTGGAACCACATGGCGACATATTATTTGTAAAGAATTGTCTCCTGCCAGTTTTGCAGCCTCGATATATGTGCTATCTTTTATGGATAGTGTAAGTCCTCTAGCCACTCGAGAATACTTTGGCCAACTTATAACCGCAAGTGCTATTACCGCATTTACGATACCTCCACCTAGTATTGCTGCTACTGCAAGGGCAAATACTAATCCTGGAAAAGCAAGACATAAATCTGATATTCTCATAACAACAAAATCAACTTTATTACCAAAGTATCCGCAAATAATTCCTATGTTTGTGCCAAATACTGCAATTATTAATACTAAAGCAAGGGTAGATAATATACTTACCTGTCCACCTATTATTACTCTTGAAAACATATCTCTGCCGTAGGCATCTGTTCCCATAAGATGCTGTAAACAAGGGGCCTGATATGCAATACTTAAATCCTGTTCATAAGGGTCGTATGGACATATATATGTTGCAAAAATAGCCATGAAAATAATCAGAACTACTAAGCAACTCATTATGATTAATTTGATTTTCTTTTTCATGATTCTCTATCCCCCAATCTAATTCTTGGGTCCAAGAATCTGTATGATAAATCTGTAATGAGATTAACTAATACATAGATAATCGCCATCCACATTACATATGCCTGAATAATTGGATAGTCACGCATATTAATGGCATCTACTGCCATTTTACCAACGCCATCCCACATAAAAATAGATTCAACAATAGCTGTTCCACCCAAAAGGCTTCCAATAGATAATGCCAACAGCGTAATAATTGTTACCAGTGTTGCACGAAGCACACTTCCCATGAGTGTGATTGAAAACTTTACACCTCTTGCCTTGGCTCCAACAATATAATCCTTGCTTAGCTCATCCAAAACTGTAGTACGAACCTGACGTAAGTATTTTGAAGACATAGCTATAGCCAAAGTCAAAGTTGGCATAATTATGCTTGTGCTATTTATATCTTTAGATATGATAGGTAGCCAGCCTAACTTGATTCCTAGGAAATACATCAACACTAGTGATACGAAAAAGTTAGGAAGACTATTTCCAATAAAGCTAAAAAATCTAATAACGTAGTCTATGAATTTGTTTTGATATACAGCTGATATAACTCCTAGAGGAATGGAGATAATGACTGTAAGTGCAATCGATGTGACTGTAAGCAGTATTGTGGCTGGAAGCTTTGAAACAAATGTCTCAAATACATCTTTGCCCGAGACATAACTAACGCCCATGTCACCGTGAAGTAAATTGCCGAGCCATCTAAAATATTGAACTAAAAAAGGAGAATTTAGTCCTAATTGTTCCCTTGCCATATCTAGCTGTGATTCAGAAATGACTTGTCCTGTGTTCAACATTTTCTGCTCAACAACATCACTTCCTGCAAGTCTCATCATTGCAAATGAAAGAAATGTAATTGCAAACAGAATCGGTATTAACTGTAATACCCTTTTAATTATATATACCAAAAAAATACCCCTTATTCTTTAAAACATACAAAGTAAATTTTATAATCATACTTTGTTTATCTCAATAGATTTAAGGGGTATTGGATATTCATTTATGTATAGCTTATATTCCGTTTTGGAATACCTTTATTACATGAATCGCTCCATAACTTCTGTGGTATGCATGGCCAAGATTCCTGCTCCAAAAGCTTCCATAATTTCTGTATAGCTATCATCTATAAACATAATCTCGTCCATATTGTAGCCGTCGCGTTCTGCAATCATCTTCATTATGAGAACTTTTTTATGACGTGTTTCTGTTGAAATCAAATCTCCATGATGCTCGAAAACACCTGGGTAACACTCTCTCAGACGGTTATATTTTGAGTTGTATTCAAAAGAGTTGCTACATTCTGTTAGGCCATAAATCTTAACGCCATGATTAAAATGTAAATCATCGATAAGATTCTTTACTCCTCTAGGAGCCTGGCATTTGATGTAAGCATTATTGTTTATATTATACTTAAGCCAGTCGTTAGCATCTTCAAAACCAACTATTCTTTTACCAGCTTCGTTGTACATTTTCAGGCAAAGAAGTGTGTTATCTACATCACCAAACAACACCTTTATCTTTTTTAGCTTCTCCTGCATAATTATGACTCCTTTCGACCGCTTTCTATTAGCTCCTTTTCAAAGGCTTCCGGATTTTTTAAATAATAATCCTGATGTTCTTCCTCTGCCTCATAAAAGCTTTTAAACTTTTCCAAGGAGATTTGAACCTTCTTACCTGTCTCCTGCTCCAGCTCATTTATCTTCTTTTCAGCAATAGCTTTTTCTTCATCAGAATTGTAATAGATAGCTAATGTATAAGAAAAACCTTTATCAATGAACTGGCCTTCTCCGTCAAATGGATCAACGTTTGCAAGATAAATATCAAGCAATTTGTCATAGGTCACATTTGCTGGATCATATGTCAATTCAATAGTTTCCCTATGTCCTGTCTTTTGCGCCTTAACATCCTCATATGTAGGATTTACTTCATCACCACCTGAGTAACCACATGTAACCTGGTCTACTCCATATATTTTATAAATTGGTGTCACACACCAAAAACATCCACCTGCAAAATATGCTTTCATGATTGTACCTCCAAAAACTAGTCTGTAGAAATTATATCACATACCATTGAATTGCATCAGTTTTTTGTTTTACCAATCATCCTTATATTTTAACCAGTTATCAGTCAACTAAATCTGCAGAGTTTATTTGTGCTATTATTCACTCTGTTATCAATCAATATATGGGAGGATTTTTACAATGAGGAAAAAAACTATTTCTCTACTGATGGCATCATTGTGTGTCTTCGGTCTTGTGGGTTGTGGTACAACTAAATCTTCAAACAGTGATGCCACAGTCGATGCAAACACTCCAGTTTCATTAACTGGAACACAAAAAGCTGTAGTAGTTGGTGATGATTGGGGCCCTGCAGTAACTACTACAATAATCCACTTTAATGATTCAATTGATTCTTCATCAGTATCGGCTGATACATTTTCTGTATCTGAAACAAAAGAATCATTTAACTATGCCGCACTTATGGATGAAAACTTCGAAGGTGATCCTTCAGAACACATTACAGCAACTGCAGACAGGACCGTATTAGATGCCTACACCTGTGATGAGAATGGAAACAAAACTGATTCATCTGAATATGTTGCCCTTGAGCTTTCATATAGTCCAGATGAGGGTAACCCATTCTGCTACGATGTTTTCACTTGGCAAAACACTGTGTGCTCACCTTATGAATTGGATGTTACATTAAATGATGGTCAAACTTTAAAGAGTGCAGATGGAGCTGATATATCTGATGTCACAATTGACTCAGCTATTGATTTATCTTTAGATGGTTCGATTTATCCTCAACTTGAAAACGTTGATTTAACAGGAACATATTCAGATGACAAGTATACACTGACATATGGTTCTTTTGCTCCAGAAGATGACGGAAATAAACACCCACTTGTTATTTGGATTCATGGTGCAGGAGAAGGTGGTACACAAAACGAAATCGCTGTATTAGGCAACGAAGTAACAGCTTTATATTCCGATGAATTTCAAGAAGTAATGGGTGGAGCTTATGTACTTACACCTCAAACAGATACCTTCTGGCTTACTTATAATGAAAATGGAGATTGGGCCGATAATCCTGGTACAGACTCTGTTTACCTTGAAACATTAAAAGGCCTTATAGATGAATACGTTGCATCTAATCCTAATATCGATACAAATCGTATTTATATTGGAGGATGCTCAAATGGTGGCTACATGACAATGGATATGATTATGAATTATCCTGATTATTTCGCAGCTGCTTTCCCAATCTGTGAAGCATACGCTGACAGTGGAATCACAGATGCTCAAATTGAATCAATTAAGGATTTACCAGTATGGTTCATATATGCGAAAAACGACACAACTGTTGTTCCAGAAAATTTTGAAATTCCAACAATCGAACGACTTGAAGCAATCGGTGCTAATGTTCATTCTTCAGTATTTGACGATGTACATGATACAACTGGCCGTTTCACCGGAGATGACGGTGAAGCATACCAATACATGGGCCACTGGTCATGGTTGTACTTCTTCAACAATGAATGTGAAGAAGATGGCGTAAATATGTGGTCATGGCTTGCGGAACAGAGCAAATAATAACTACTAGATAATAACTTCATTTTTCTTTTACAATATAAAAAGCGCTGGCATTGCCAGCGCTTCTCTTTATCCCATTATTGAATTACATCAAAGTTAAGTATTGTAGCTTCATCATATTCACTTTGAATAGTATCTACTGCATCAGAGCTTTCTGATTTTGTCTCTTCCCCTGCTACCTCATGGTAATAGAATTCTTCGTTCCCCTCATCATCGTATTCTATCCAGGAAGATTCAACCTCAATTAACTCATTATCTTCAATAGTATATTTTGCAGTTCCATGATAGATTCCAACATATAAATAGCCATCCTTTACTGCAAGCGGATAAGCTGTGCCTATAGAGGATACATTTCCAATACACTCTGGCACGCCATCATTATAAACATATATCGCCGAATCGATAGCTGCCATATTGCCATCCATATTATCGTAAGCAAATGTGCATACTAACAAAGCGTCTGTATCACCGATTGTTTCGTTTGTATAGCCCATTCCTGGCTCAAGTACAGTATCCACAATCTGTGTAAAAGTATCACATCCAGATATATCAAGATCCAATGGATATTCAGCTATTTCAGACTCTGCTTCAGTTGTTTCTTCTGACTCTTCTGGTTCACTTTCAACTGATTCTTGTACCTGATTAGTCTCCTCTGAACTTTCTAATTCTGATGTATTATCTGCGTTGGACTTTCCACATCCAACTAATAATAAACCACAAAGACAACATACAAGTAATTTTTTCATCTCTTCCCCTCCAATTTAACTATATATTATATTTCCAAACACTCTTCATCTGGGATACCAATGTATTTACATCCCAGTGTTTGTTACTATTCTTAGGACTGTTTGGATCATTTACAATGATTTTTCCGTTTGAATCTATTCCAGTTAATACAATAAAATGCCCTGTTTTTGTAAAATCTCCTGGTGACATTGAGCAAATCATAGGCGTTTCGCTGGACAAATTGTCTGTAATATATTCCGAAGAAACATTTCCACTAGAAACGCTCAGTCCATAATGACGCGCACCTTCTGTCATAATATCCCAGGATGTTCCCTGACCATATGTATAGTATCCCTTGTCTGATGCATATTCGGCAACAACATATGGATTTATATCTGCATCTTGCTCTAATCCACACACAACCATAGCCAGACAAGTAGGACCGCAACCTGCTACACCTACGTAATTAGCGCCATAGTTTTTATATCCCCATCTTTTATCCCACTGGATAAAAAGAGGAATGTCTTTCTTGGACATTTCATCTGACACATCCATGTCAAGATCAGCATATGCGTATTTATTGAAATTCTTAACGTATTCCTCTGCTTCTGGATAATTTTCACCAAACTCGATAACGTTTTCCGGTACGCCTTCTAAACTTTTTTGTTTAGAAATGTTATGAATACCTAGCCCGATTAATAATAAAGCTACCAGTGAACAAGCCAGGAAAGAACGACGTAAATGATTTGGTTTCTTAGTGTGAGCATGATAAGTCTTTACAGGCTGATACTCATCATAATATGTATCTTCATACTCTTGTTTCTTATTATATCTCTTATTACTTCTTTTAATTCCAAATATAAAATGAATAAAAAAAACTAGACCTAAAATAAAAAAGACAATATTGTCATTGTATAACCAATCTGGACTAACATAATAGTCAATCACCATAAGGCCTAACATGGTCAAAGCCAATAACAATATCCCCTGTATTAACCACAAGAAAAAGCCAATTATTCTCATACTTCAATTCCCCATATGTTCTAGACTGTACTACAGCTTATAGTACAGTTTTATCACATCATTTATATACTGTCAATGTTAGCTATCTAGGATTTTAATAAAGATTGTACTCCAAAATACCATGCGTGAGAGGGCGCTAAACGAGCCGGCAGGCGAGAGTTCGAAGTCTATCAAGAATTCTTTCAACAACTTTTCTCAAAGAAAATACGATTGGAATGCATTGGAAAAGAAGTTAATTGGTTTTTAAAATTTAGACATATATAATATTGACAAAACATATATATATATATATAATAAAACACCTCTTATGGTTGATTCTTCTCTAGAGGTGTTTTATGCATGACAATAATATAAAAAAATCACGTTTTAGAAATCCCATCTTTCTGACATACGTCATTTTATTCCTTGTATTTTTTCTTTCACTTTCATATGGTTATAATAACAGATATAACGATGATGCTATATTCTACAAACTTGTTTATAGCAAAGATTCAATTTTTGATTTTCTTGCCAACCGTTACTCAACATGGTCTTCACGTTTAATAATTGAAGCAATCGTAGCTCTATTTTCTGTATTACCATTAGTAGCTTTTAGATTGTTTTTTTCACTAATCCTCTGTTTAGTTTGTTATTATTATTGTCTTTTACAAAATAATTTATCTATTAAACAAGTTATATCCGTAGACTTACTAATCTTATCTTTTCCATTATTTTATTTATCTGATACAGGATTTATAGCAACAGGATTAAATTATGTATTACCAGTTCTAGGACTTCTTATGACTGCATTACCTCTAATAAATGTTATGAGAAATGAATCCGTCAATAAATGGCAATGGTGCTTGTGTATATTAGGTGCAATTGTATGTTCCAATTTTGAAATCACAGCTATTGTACTCTTTACACTTTCATTACTATTAAATGTTAAACTCATGGCTAGTAAAAGAAAGCCTTACATCTTTGTAAATATAATTAGTTTTATTGGAATTCTATTTTCTGTATCATGCCCAGGAAACAGCATAAGAACTACATATGAAATAGAAAATAACTTTCCAATCTTTTCAAGCTGGAACACTCTCGATAAAATTACCAATGGAATTTTTCATGGTTTAATTGCATCTTTTACAAATACAGATACCAAATTCTTTATAGCATGTATGCTTATTATAATTATGATAAAGAATTTCAATGCTCCTAAAAAGTTTTTACTAACATCAGCTACATTATTGTTTTGTTTGATATCGAGTATTGTGGATCAATTATTTCCAACTTTTTTTACACAAGATTTCCACTCTTTATATAATGGTGCAGTGGCTGACAATATCTATCTATGTGTATTGCTTGTTGCTTTTTTATTATCTTCAATTTCTTTGTTATATGCTTTTGATGATATACGAGTTGGATTCATATATTTACTCATATTTTTTGCAGGTGCTTGTAGTTTTATTATTATGGGTTTTTCTCCAACAATAATTGCTTCAGGGTATAGAGTTTTTAACTTTATGATTTTTGCAATTATTTTTTGCATCTCTGGAATTATTAATGAAACAACCATATCCAGCAAAAAACAAGTAGTTATGTTCTTGCCTATTATTCTTATTTTTATTCGAATGATTTTTAATAATATCAATTATTTGACATATATAAGAAACTTTTAATTAATTGAATAAAGCGTAGTCAATCATTTTTGCCTACGCTTTATCATCCATCCAACTTATTTACTTTTCATTCTAGTAGTCCAATCAGGATATTTCACAAATCTAGTCCTACTTTCCAATTCTCCCAAAAATTGATTTTAGCATTGCTCCATATACAAGTACTACTTCCGGTTCCAATTCATCTAGCATTGAAATAAGTCTTTCTCTTAAATACCGCTACGATTCTGAGTTTTTAATTTGTCCATAAGTACCTATAGAAACAATGCTGTGCTTAGCTACTCCCATTAAACCAAAAAGCAAGAGTAACCTTTGAATGGATTAAACAACTAAATGAGGCAAACGAGATTCCAACAAGCTTAGATGATTATATCTTTTTTAAAAATGAAAAAGCGTGCGTGAGAGGGCGCTGACGTCCAGTGGACGTCGTTTAGCGCCGACCGAGCCGGCAGGCGAGAGTTCGAACCCGTTCGAATTCGACCTGCCGGTGAGTTAAAAGAAAAAAGAGATAGGTAAAACCTATCTCTTTTTCTTTTAATTTAGCGTGCGTGAGAGGATTCGAACCCCCGACACCTTGGTCCGTAGCCAAGTGCTCTATCCAGCTGAGCTACACACACACAATATTCAGTTACACTCAAAAGAGTGAATGCCGTAGACCGGAATCGAACCGGTACGATGTCGCCACCACGGGATTTTAAGTCCCGCGCGTCTGCCAGTTCCGCCACTACGGCATCTACAATCAAATTAATGATTGTGAATGGGACCTACAGGGCTCGAACCTGTGACCCCCTGCTTGTAAGGCAGATGCTCTCCCAGCTGAGCTAAGATCCCACAAATAATATAGAACTGGAAACGACCCCAGAGGGACTTGAACCCTCGACCTCCGCCGTGACAGGGCGGCGCTCTAACCAACTGAGCCATGAGGCCATATTATATTTTATAGAAAGTGGACCCTCAGGGACTCGAACCCTGGACCGACCGGTTATGAGCCGGTTGCTCTAACCAACTGAGCTAAAGGTCCATATTGTGTATACAAGCAAGACCCTTATAAAAAAAATTGGCCTCTTTCTACTCAATAGAAAAAAGCCGATGATCGGACTCGAACCGATAACCTGCTGATTACAAATCAGCTGCTCTGCCAATTGAGCCACATCGGCTTATTGTTTGCCAAAGGCAAGTGACTCCGACGGGAATTGAACCCGTGTTACCGCCGTGAAAGGGCGATGTCTTAACCGCTTGACCACGGAGCCATCAGCTCCCCAAGTAGGACTCGAACCTACGACAACTCGGTTAACAGCCGAGTGCTCTACCAACTGAGCTATTGAGGAATATTAATTTGGTTGACTAGCAACCTCAAAACTTCACACAGTAAAACTTAGTGTCCGAAAATTCGCTACACATCTTCCTTTTAGAATAAACCTTCGATCTATTAGTATTCATCAGCTGAATGCGTTACCGCACTTACACCTTGAACCTATCTACCTTATCGTCTATAAGGGATCTTATTTCCTTGAAGGAATGGGATATCTCATCTTGAGGGGGGCTTCACGCTTAGATGCCTTCAGCGTTTATCCCGTCCAGACTTGGCTACTCAGCTATGCCGTTGGTCGACAGCTGATACACCAGTGGTCCGTCCACCCCGGTCCTCTCGTACTAGGGGCAGCTCCTCTCAAATA
>NZ_FOWB01000021.1:0-37677 GCF_900115355.1 Pseudobutyrivibrio sp. JW11
CACCACCTTTCATTAAGATATTAAAGTGTTCAATCGGCTTGGTAAAACCCATGATCATGGAGCATCGACACCCTCGCATATAAGAATCCAGCTTAAGATGGACAGATGCGAAACCACACTGCTAGATGGTAGTCCATGTACTTAAGCAAACAGCCAGCCGGTTTGAAGTTAACTTCCATGTCAGGGGAACAGACTTATTATGAAGTAACCATTTCTGGTTCAACAGGGGGAAATAGAACTATTACCTGATTGACACTGGGACAATTATATCATGGGCTTAACTAAGCCTATTGAACAGATATTTATTAAGTTATCAAGGTACATTTAATGTATCTAAAATATTATACGAGGAGGACATACTTATGAAAAATGTAATTTCAACAACAGCTGCGCCAGCGGCAATTGGCCCATATTCACAGGCCATCGAGGTAAATGGAATGGTTTACACATCAGGTATCATTCCAGTTGATCCAGAAACAGGTGTTATTCCTGAAGGTGCTGCAGCACAGGCTGACAGAGTATTCAAGAGCATGAGCGCATTGTTAGAAGCAGCCGGTACATCCATGGGAAATGTTGTTAAAACTACAGTCTTTATTAAAAACATGGATGATTTCGCAGCAATTAATGAAGTATATGCAAAGTACTTCCCAGAGCCATTTCCAGCTCGTTCATGTATTGAAGTTGCTCGTATTCCAAAGGATGTTCTCTTGGAAGCAGAGGCAATTGCAATCAAATAAATTCGGAGAAGTGTTATGGTTTATGATGTTATTGTTATAGGAGCGGGTCCTGCTGGCCTTGCTGCTGGAATATATGGTAAGAGAGCTGGCTATAATATTCTTGTATTAGACACAAGTTCTATCAGCGGTGGTCAGATACTCAACACATACGAGGTAGATAATTATCCTGGTATTCCAGGAGTATCAGGTACCGAGTTGGCAGATGCTATGAAGCAGCATTGCGAAAAGCTTGGAGTTGAGTTCGCTAGAGGTCGCGTTTCTTCCATTGTAGATAATGGCGAAATAAAAGAGCTTGTTACTAAAAAAGAAACTTTCCAGACAAAGACAGTTATTATTGCTACCGGAGCAACAAACAGAAAGCTTGGATGTCCTGGTGAGGATGAGTTTTCAGGCATGGGCGTTTCTTACTGCGCTACATGTGATGGTGCATTCTTTAAGGATAAGGTAGTGGCTGTAGTTGGCGGTGGAGATGTAGCCCTCGAGGATGCAGCTTATTTAGCTAGAACCTGCAAAAAAGTTTATCTTATTCATAGAAGAGATGAGTTTAGAGGAGCTGTAGTTTTACAAAACCAAATCAAGTCTCTTGATAATGTAGAGTTGGTATTGGATTCCACAGTTGAATCTATAATTGGAAATGATTCAGTTGAAAAACTTCTTATAAAGAATAAGAAAACAAATGAAGAAAGAGAACTAGAAATAGATGGTGTATTTATTGCGGTAGGTACAGTGCCAAACACCAAAACTATTTCGGGTCTTCCTTCATTAGATGAAAGAGGCTATATTGTTGCAGACGAAACATGCGAGACTAATATTCCAGGAGTATTTGCAGCAGGAGATGTTAGAACAAAGCAATTACGTCAGGTAATTACTGCAACCGCTGATGGGGCGAATGCAATAACATCTATAACCAATTATTTAAATTTAAAATAGTTTACTAAAATGTTACAAACTCAACATATTTTCAGATTATAAGAAAATGCAGGGTTAAATCGGACTTGACACATTCACTGTTAGATTATATAATGACAACAGTTGTAATAAGTTTGTAACAAATTCGGAGGTTTTTTTACAGAATGAATTCGAAAATGACAAAAGCTGTTAGTTATACACTTGCTGCTTGTGTTGTTGTTTCAAGCCTTTCATTTAGCGCTAGTGCTGCTACAGCTACATCAGGTGTCAGCGCATTATCTAGTGCAACAGGCGTTTTAGAAACAACAGACTACACTGCTTTCGCAGGTGCACAGCTTTCAGTTAATGATATGATTGCAAATGCAAATATACTTGCTGCAGAATCACAGTTAGCAGACAACGAAGCTAGTACAGTTGCTGCATCTGAGGAAAATCCATATGCAGATATTGCAATTGCTCAGGTAGATAATTACGTATATATTCGTGAGTCGGCATCAGCTGATAGCGATTATGTCGGAAAGTTATATAACAACTCAGCTGCTACAGTTTCTGAAACTGTTGAGGCAGAGGATGGTACATGGTTACTTATCACATCTGGTGATGTTACAGGTTATGTAAAGAGCGAATACGTAGTTCAGGGTGATCAGGAACTTGCAAAGGAAGTTTCAAGACGTTTAGCTACAGTTAAGACAACTACTCTTTATGTTCGTGAGGAAGCTACTACAGAATCCGACATCATCGATTTGATTCCAGTAGGTGATGACCTTACAGTTGTTGATGAGTCAATGGCTGATACAGGTTGGGTAAAGGTTACATGTAATGCTGGTGAAGGATATGTCAGCACTGATTACGTTGATCTTTCTACAGACTTTACAGTAGCAGAATCTAAGAATGCTGAAATCGCAAGATTAGCAAAGGAAGAGGAAGAAAAGAAGGCAGCTCAGGAAGCAGCAAAGAAAGCTACTCAGGCAGCAGCTGCAGTTGAGAAAGCAAGCTCATCATCTTCATCTTCTTCATCTAGCAAGTCATACTCAGCTCCTTCAGGTTCAGATGGAAGCTCAGTAGTTGCTTATGGTTCACAGTTTGTTGGCAACCCATATGTTTACGGTGGATCATCTCTTACAAACGGAACAGACTGTTCAGGATTTGTAATGAGTGTTTACTCAGCATTTGGTGTAAGCTTACCTCATTCATCAAGCGCACTTCGTAGCGTTGGTTATGGAGTATCTTATGATGAGATGCAGCCAGGTGATATCGTTTGCTACTCAGGTCATGTTGGTATTTATGCTGGTAACGGTCAGTTACTTCACGCATCTACATACAGAACTGGTATTACATATTCAAATGTAAACTACAAGCAGATTCTTGCAATCAGAAGAATCTTCTAATTAAAGAATTTTGAGGCACCGCATTTAGGCGGTGCCTTTTTTATGATATAAGGCGAAATGTTATATTGTGAATCCGTTAGGATAGAGCAGTTAAAATAATAATATTTATAATAATTTGACACTAATTGTCAGAAAACTCATTTTGGAATACTGGAACCGTTTAGTGAAAATTTGCACAAAAACAGAAATTGTTAAACTAGAATATAATTTCAGACAATGTGGAAATGAAATATTTTTTCAACAAAAAATCACACAATCATCACGTAAATTCGGACTTGTAAACCATTTATCCACTTTATCCACAGAAATTGTGAACGAATCATAAAAGTTATCCACAATTTTCAAGAACGCTTGTTTTGTCTTAAATCAACAAAACTTGTAAAATTGCTTAATATGCTTGACTTTAAAAGAGAAGAAAAAATATCTGAATATGCTGTCTATTATCAGACAATAATGAGATTTGATTTTCTGTTCACAAAAGCTCCACATAATTGCAATTTTATGGCTAGTTGTGAATTTGCATAAATAAATATAAGTTTACTATTTCATTTTTTGGTTATTTATATTAGAATGAGCATAGGTTATGTGAATTTGTATGCAAAAAAAGGTTTTGGCATTGTTAATATTGCATAGTTAATCAGGAGGTACGACCTATGATTTCTAATCAAATCATGCAAAATACAATTGAAGGATTACATCAGCTTACAAAAGTAGATTTAGCAGTGACTGATTCTGACGGTGTTGTATGCGCATCTACTTTTAATGATACAGCTCAGTTTGCAGACGCTATAGCTGTGTTTGCAGCATCTGAGGCAGATAGCCAGGTGGCTTTAGGGTATCACTTCTTTAAGGTATTTGATGATCAGCAGTTGGAATTTGTTATTTTAGCCAAAGGGGATGACGAAGAAGCATCTACTGTTGGAAAGATTGCTGCTTTCCATGTACAGGAATTAATGATTGCTTATAAGGAGCGTTTCGATAAAGATAACTTTATTAAGAATTTGCTTCTCGACAACTTACTTCTTGTTGATATCTATAATCGCTCTAAGAAGCTTCATGTGGATATTAATGCGCGAAGAGTTGTTATGATTGTTGAAGTTGGCCCAGACAAGGACGGCGACGAGCTTGATAGAGTTCGCTCAGTATTTGGCGGCAAGACAAAGGATTTTGTAACAGCCGTTGATGAGCACAATATTATTGTAGTTAAGGAACTTGGGGAGAATGATACATTCGAGGATGTAGATAAAATTGCTGCAGTTATAATCGATGCATTCCACGACAAGGATAATAAGAATATTCGTGTTTCTTATGGTACAGTTGTTGGCGAAATCAAAGAGGTTTCTCGTTCTTACAAGGAAGCTTCTATGGCTATGGATGTCGGTAAAATCTTCTTTAATGAAAAGAAAATTATTGCATACTCAGCTCTTGGAATAGGACGTCTTATTTACCAGTTACCTATTCCACTTTGCAAGATGTTTATATCAGAAATCTTCGATAACAAATCTCCTGATGATTTTGACGAAGAGACTCTTACAACTATTGATAAATTCTTCGAGAATAGCTTAAATGTTTCTGAGACATCTAGACAGTTATATATTCACAGAAACACTCTTGTATATCGTCTTGATAAGCTTGAAAAGAGCACAGGATTAGATTTAAGAGTTTTTGAAGATGCAATCACTTTCAAAATTGCCTTAATGGTTGTAAAATACATGAAGTATATGGAAGATGAAAAATTCTAAGTACACTTAGTTTTATAGAAATGAGGTATTGATATTGATACGATTAGATCATGTTAGTAAATCGTATGAAGTTGGAAAACCAGCTTTGGAAGATGTTACAATACACATTGATCCAGGCGAGTTTGTATTCGTAGTGGGTGATAGTGGTTCAGGTAAATCCACCCTGATTCGATTGTTATTAAAGGAATTAGAGCCTACAAAAGGAAAAATCTATATTAATGGACAGGACCTTAAAAAGGTTACACATAAAAAGATTCCAATGTACCGTAGAAATGTTGGAGTTGTATTCCAAAACTTCAGACTTTTGCCTGATAGAAATGTCTACGAAAATGTTGCCTTTGCAATGAAGGTTGTAGAGTCATCAAACAGAGAAATAAAAAAGAAAGTACCAACTATGCTTTCATTAGTTGGACTTGCAGCTAAATATAAATCTCGTCCAAGTCAGCTTTCTGGTGGAGAGCAGCAGCGTGTTGCAATAGCAAGAGCCCTTGTAAACGAGCCAAAGATTATCCTTGCAGATGAGCCTACAGGAAATCTTGATAGCGATAACACATGGGAAATCATGCGACTTTTGGATGAAATTAATCAAAGGGGAACAACTGTAGTAGTAGTTACCCACAATATGGAAATAGTTAGAGCAATGAATAAACGAGTTATCACCATCAAAAAAGGCGTGGTAGTTAGCGATGTTGGAGGTGATGACTATGAAGATTAGTACACATATTTACAACATCGGCCAAGGTTTGAAAAACGTTTGGCGAAATAAAATGTTTTCTCTGGCGTCAATAGCAACAATGACTGCCTGTATTTTTTTGTTTGGTATATTTTATTCCTTAGGAACAAACTTCCAGGCAATGGTTAAATCAGCAGAGGAAGGTGTAGCGGTTACAGTTTTCTTTGATGAGGGAATCTCACAGACACGCATAGACGAAATAGGAGAAGAGATTTCAAAACGCCCAGAAGTAGCAAGCTATGATTTTATTTCAGCAGATCAGGCTTGGGAAGAATACAAAGAAGAATATTTTGGAGGAAATGAAGATTTGGCAGCAGGATTTGCAGATGATAATCCTCTTGCAAATTCAGCAAACTACGAAATCTATCTTAGTGATGTTTCGATGCAGTCTACCTTGGTTTCATTCCTTGAAGGACTTGATGGAGTACGTCAGGTAAATAAATCAGAAGTGGCTGCTAAAACACTTACAGATATTAATAAAGCTATTACAATCGTTTCAATGGCTATCGTAATTATTCTTCTTGCAGTATCAGTATTCTTGATTAGTAATACAGTAATGGTTGGTATTTCTGTTCGAAGAGAAGAAATCGCAATCATGAAATTAATAGGTGCAAAGGATGCATTCGTTAGACAGCCATTCGTGGTAGAAGGTGTGTTTATTGGATTGATTGGTTCTGCTATACCACTTGTACTTTTGTACTTTATATATGGCAAGGTAATTGAGTATGCTGCATCAGAGTTTAATTTCCTCAGCAGCATGGTATCATTTATTCCAATTGAGACTATATTCAATACATTGGTTCCTATTTCATTAGTACTTGGAATTGGTATCGGTTGGTTTGGCTCACGAGTAACCTTGCATAAGCATCTTAGAGTCTAGTATAATATTTCAAGTTACGTGGAGTGCCTTGGCAGTAGCTAAGGCACTCTTATCAATATAAAGGAAAGGCATTTTATATGAATACAGAATACGAATCTAACTATTCACCAGAGCTTCAAGAAAAGCCAAAGTCTAGTAAATGGCCTGTTGTAATTGGCACAACAGTTGGCTTAATTGTAGGATTTTTACTTGCCACATTAGTGGCTGTTATTGTTTTATTTGGTCGTAAGACATCTGTGTCAGATAGCTCACAAGGAGTGATTGATACATTGACAGAGGATTCTGCTACATCAGAAAGCAAGCTGCAGACAATCCTCTACATAATTAAGAATTACTATTATCAGGATGTTGATGATCAGACATTAATCGATGGTGTTTATGCTGGTATTGTAGAAAGTCTTGATGATCCATATTCTGCATACTATACAGCAGAAGAATACGAGGATTTAATGGACACACTTACAGGTAACTATGCCGGTATTGGAGCACTTCTTCAGAAGAATGCAGAAACAGGGGAAGTATCAATTACAAAAGTATATGCCGATACACCTGCAGAGAAAGCTGGTCTACAGGAAGGCGATATTATTGTTTCAGCCGATGGAAACATTGCAACCGAAGAAGATTTAGATGTTTTTGTACAACATATCCGCGGTGATGAGGGTACAGATGTTGAATTAGTCATTAATCGCGAAGGTGAAGAAATGACTGTTACATGCACTCGTGCATCAATTTCAACACCTACAGTAGAGCACCAGATGCTTGATAATAATGTTGGATACATTCAGGTATCTCAGTTTACTGATGGAACATATGATGATTTTGTAGCAGCTTACGAAGACCTTGAAGCTCAGGGAATGACATCAGTTATTTTTGATATGAGAAACAATGGTGGTGGATTGTTAGATTCAGTAGTTGATATTCTAGATTATCTGCTTCCAGAAGGCACAGTAGTATATACAATGGATAAAGCTGGAAACAGAGAAGATTACACATCAGATGCAGCAAATTATAAATCTATTCCAATGACTGTTTTAGTAAATGGAAATACAGCTTCAGCAGCTGAAATATTTACTGGCGCAATTCGTGATTTTGATTATGGAACAATTATTGGAACACAGACATTTGGTAAAGGTATTGTTCAATCAACAATTCCTTTGACAGATGGTTCAGCTGTAAAGCTTACTACTCAGACATACTACACACCTAGTGGAGAGTGCATCCACGGAACAGGTATCACACCAGATGAAGTTCTCGAATATGAGTTTTTAGGTGGTGAAGAAGATGCATATAGTGTAGACTTAGATAACCAAATACAAAAAGCATTAGAGGTATTAGCCTCTAATTAGTATTTAAACTATTGCCATTATTGAAAAGAGGTGATTTCGTGATAGAACTTGATCAGTTCAAGCAGCGCTTAACAGCGCAGAAAAATTCTATGACGGAAGTGAGGGATTCACTTTGACGTCGCAGCAAAAAAGGCTCGTATAGAAGAGCTTGAGCGCGAAATGGAAGCACCGGATTTTTGGACAGATGCAGCGGTATCTACAGCCAAAATGAAGGAATTAAAGTCCATGAAGGATGATGTTTCAGTCATAGATAAACTTGAGGACTTGTATAAAGAAATAGAAGACTATATTGAACTTGGCAACGAGGAAGAGGACCAGGAAATAGTTGATACAGTAGGTGTATTGATAGAGGAGTTCGAAGAATCATTAGAGAAACTTCGAATGAAAACACTACTATCTGGAGAATATGATGCTGATAGTGCTATTGTAACTCTTCATTCAGGTGCAGGCGGTGTGGAAGCATGCGATTGGGTACAGATGTTATACCGCATGTATACTCGCTGGGCTTCAGATGCAGGCTTTGAGGTTGATGAATTAGATTACCTGGAAGGCGATGAGGCGGGTATCAAATCCGTTACATTCCAGGTTAATGGCGAAAATGCATACGGATATCTTAAATCAGAAAAAGGTATCCACAGACTTGTTCGTATTTCACCATTCAATGCACAGGGAAAGCGTCAGACATCCTTTGCTTCCTGTGATGTTATGCCAGATATAGAAGAAGATGTTGATGTTGAGATTAAGGATGATGATATCCGAGTTGATACATATCGTTCTTCAGGTGCCGGCGGACAGCATATCAACAAAACAAGTTCTGCCATTCGTATCACACACTTCCCAACAGGAATTGTTGTTACATGTCAGAATGAACGAAGCCAGCATCAAAACCGCGATAAGGCAATGCAGATGTTAAAAACAAAGCTTCTTTTGTTAAAACAGGAAGAAAATGCTGCAAAGGCCAGCGGAATTCGTGGTGAGGTTTCTGAAATAGGCTGGGGAAACCAAATCAGATCTTATGTATTACAGCCTTATACAATGGTAAAAGATTTGCGTACTGGTGAGGAATCAGGAAACACTGATGCTGTGCTGGATGGCAAGATTACACCATTTATGAATGCTTATTTAAAATGGCTTTCACTGGGATGCCCAGATAGAGGGGCCACAGATATGAATTAGGACTTGAAATAGGTAGCTTTTAATGTTATTATCTTCTGAACGAGTACAAATGTTTTTGTACGAAAGACACTTTTGGAGGGTATATGGCAGAGAAAACTACCTATTTTGTATTAAAAGAAAAAGCTGTACCTGAGGTATTACTTAAGGTTGTGGCGGCTAAGAAGCTTCTTGAAACAAAGAAATGCGATTCTGTACAAGAGGCAACGGAGTCTGTAGGAATAAGCCGAAGTTCCTTCTATAAGTATAAGGATGACATATTTCCATTCCATGAGGACACCAAGGGTAAAACGGTAAATATGGTCATTCAACTAGAGGATGAGCCTGGTATTTTGTCTAGTGTATTGGATGTGATGGCTCA
Source organism: Pseudobutyrivibrio sp. JW11 (assembly GCF_900115355.1). Classification (NCBI taxonomy): domain Bacteria; kingdom Bacillati; phylum Bacillota; class Clostridia; order Lachnospirales; family Lachnospiraceae; genus Pseudobutyrivibrio; species Pseudobutyrivibrio sp. JW11. Next base: position 9,270 of record NZ_FOWB01000021.1, read on the forward strand.
TTTCCATGTAAATATTCTTACGATTCATCAAAGTATCCCTGTAGGGGGATTTGCAACTCTCACCATCTCGGTAGATGTTCTTGAAGATTCAGGGGATTTTTCGGATCTAGTTAGCGCAATTGAAAACATTAACGGTGTCCATTACGTAAAAATATTAGCAAGGGAGTGACAACATGAAAGTAGCAATTATGGGATACGGAACAATAGGTTCTGGTGTAGCAAAAGTTCTTGATACTAATAGTGACATCATTAAAGAAAGACTTGGTGAGCCACTAGAACTTAAGTATATTCTTGACCTTAGAGATTTCCCTGGTGACCCACATGAAGAATGCTTCGTAAAGGATTACAAAGAAATAGCTAAAGACAAAGAAGTAAAAGTAGTTGTTGAAACTATGGGTGGTGTTGAGCCAGCATTTACTTTTGTTAAGGCTATGCTTGAGGCAGGAAAATCAGTTACTACATCTAACAAGGCACTTGTAGCAGACAAGGGTGCTGAGTTGATGAAAATAGCCAAGAACAACAACGTAAACTTTGTGTTTGAAGCAGCAGTTGGTGGCGGAATACCAATTATACGTACACTTACAGCTTGCCTCACAGGTGATGTTATCGAAGAGATGTCAGCTATTTGTAATGGCACAACAAACTACATGCTTACAAATATGGAACAGTTTGGTAGCGATTATGATGAAATATTAGCTGAAGCTCAGTCACTTGGTTACGCAGAGAAGGATCCAACAGCAGACGTTGAAGGCCATGATAGCTGCAGAAAAATTGCTATTCTCACTTCTCTTGTTTCAGGTAAAAATGTTGATTTCAATGAGATACCAACAGAAGGAATCAGCAAAATAACAGCAACAGATTTCAAGTATGCTAAGTCAATGGGCTACAGCATCAAGCTGGTTGCACGTAGCACAAAGGTAGGGGATACTTACACATGCCGCGTAGCACCATTTTTAGTAAAGCCTAGTCAGATGATTTACCATGTTGCAGGTGTTATGAATGCAGTTTCAGTACGCGGTAATATGCTTGGCGAATCAATGTACTACGGCGCAGGAGCAGGTGCTCTTCCAACAGCTTCAGCAGTAGTTGGAGATATGGTTTTCCTTGCAAGAAACGTAGATAAACATGTTAGAATCGGATGGTCTGCTGAAAAGCTTGAGCTTGCAGATGCTAACAAGCAGAAATTTAGATACTTCGTTAGAACTTCAGCTCTTCAGTCAAATATTGAGAATGAATTCGAAAATGTAGAATATGCAAATCTTGATTTAGATGACGAAACAGGATTCATTACTCAGGAAATGACAGAGCATGAGTTTAACGAGAGAAAAGCAGCATTAGGTGGAATAATATCAGCAATTAGATTCTATTAATATATTGGGAGAATATTATGTTTGTTACATGTTTGGATTTAGAGGGTGTTTTAGTTCCAGAGATTTGGATTGCATTTGCGAAAGCTACAGGAATTCCTGAGCTCGAAAAGACTACAAGAGATGAGCCTGATTACGATAAGCTTATGAATTATCGAATTGGTATCTTGAAAGAGCATGGTCTTGGATTAAAAGAGATACAGGAAACTATTGCAGGTATTGATCCTCTTCCTGGAGCAAAGGAATTTTTAGATAAACTTAGAGCCTTTGGCCAGGTAATCATTATCAGCGATACCTTTTCACAGTTTGCAGGACCGCTTATGGAAAAGCTTGGCATGCCAACCATTTTCTGTAATGAATTGGTGGTTGCAGATAACGGAGAAATCACTGGCTATAAGATGCGCTGTGAAAAGAGCAAGCTTACCACAGTTCGTGCATTACAGTCTTGTGGATTTGAGACAATCGCAAGTGGTGATAGCTTCAATGATTTAGCTATGATTGAAGCATCAAAGGCAGGATTTCTCTTCAGAACAACCGATGCAATAAAAAAGGATTACTCACAGTATCCTGCATTTGAAGAATATGATGATTTATATGAAGCAATTGTAGAAGCCCAAAAATAGGGCTTCTATTTTTGTGTAATTTTTCATTTATAAATAAGTGGAAAATGGTTGATAAAAGGAACTCATTAAACTAAAATAGGTTTAAATTAATTAAGAGAGTTAATTAAATGCATAAAGGGGGAATTACTATAGTAGATTACAAGAATCTTACAGTGGAAGTTGGATTTGGCGAAAACAACTTCACCATGGATAGAGGCAGTTTTAAATATAAGCAGAAGATTCACTGGAAAGAAAAATGCAAGATTGTCTCAGAGCAGAAAACTGAAAATGGCGTTGAAGTAATTCTTTCGACACCAAATAAAAATCAAACATTCAAATTAGTTTTATCCGATGTTGGCGATAAAAAAGAATTAAGCATGGTTCAGATTGAAGGCAATCATGGGGAAGTGAACAGGTTTTGGCTTACATTCCCTACCAACAGTGAGGAGCATATTTATGGTTGTGGTGAAACATATTCAGAGTTTGATTTAAAAGGACAAAATGTAAGGATTTGGGTTGCTGAGCATCAAAATGCAAATCGTATTTCAAAAAAGATTATCAAAGAAAAGATAAGAGGAAAACGTCCTAATAAAAAACTAAGATTTGATAAATACGAATCATATTATGTTCAGCCTACATTTATTTCATCAGACAAGTATTACGTTCATGTTGATATGAATGCATATGGTGAATTTGATTTCACAAAGCCAGGCTCTATCACTATATATACTCAAGAGCTTCCTCACATTTATAGTGAAAAAGCTGAAAGCTTTGAGGAACTATCAGAGAAGCTTACGGCTGTGCTTGGCAGACAGCGTAAACTACCTGAATGGGTTTATGACGGTGGCATAATCGCTATGCAAGACTGGGTGAAGGATGGAGACAAAGTTGTAGAAGGCTTTGATGGTTGTGGAAATATTGATCGTAAGCTTAAGGAATTAGATGAGGCTGGCGCAAAGGTTGTAGGTGTTTGGTGCCAGGATTGGTGCGGATGCAGATGCACAGGATTTGGTTATCAGGTTATGTGGAACTGGAAATATAGCAGAGAACAATATCCAAATCTTCCAGAAAAAATAAAAGAATGGAAAGCAAAGGGCGTCCGTTTCTTGGGATACATCAACCCGTTCATAGCGCTTGAAAAAGATATATATCAGGAAGCCAAAGAAAAGGGGTACTGCGTTAAAAATAAAGATGGGGAAGACTATTTAGTTACAATTACCACTTTTCCAGCAGCAATGGTTGATTTCACAAATCCAGCAGCCTATGAATGGTACAAAAATCTAATAAAGGAAAACATGATAGGAATCGGCATGGGCGGATGGATGGCAGATTTTGGAGAATATCTTCCAGATGATGCTGTGTTATTCAACGGAGATGCAAAATTTCTCCATAACAGCTGGCCTGCTATATGGGCAAAGCTTAATCGAGAGGCGATAGAAGAGTGTGGGGCTCAGGATGAAGTTTTCTTTTTCACTAGAGCAGGTTTTACTGGAACAGTTAAGGATTCAGCAATGATGTGGACAGGAGATCAGCATGTGGATTGGTCAATCGATGATGGTATGCCATCAGTAATACCAGCAACATTATCTCTGGCCATGTCAGGATTTGGCCTATCTCATTCAGATGTTGGTGGTTACACCACTATCATGCACATGCGCCGCTCCAAGGAATTGCTTATGCGATGGGAGGAGATGAATGTTTTCTCTCCACTGTATAGATTTCATGAAGGCAATCAGCCAGGAAATAATGTTCAGTTTAATGAGGATAAAGAGCTGTTGGCTCATTTGGCTAAGTGTACAAAATGGCATTCAGCGTTGGCTGACTATTTAAAGGGGTTAGTAAGTCAGACTACTGAAAAAGGTACACCAGTGATGAGACCGATTTTTTATCACTATGATGAGCCGTGGGCATATAGTGAAACAACAGAATATCTTTTGGGAAGAGATATTCTTGTTGCACCTGTTCTTAAAGCGGGGGCTAAAGGCAGGAACGTAACTTTACCGGATGATACATGGGTTCACTTATTCACAGGGGAAGAATATAAAAAAGGAACCGTATATGTGGAGGCTGAAATAGGACAGCCACCGGTATTTGTTAGAAAAGAATCATCGGATTTAGATCTTTTGAGGGGGATAATTAAATAAGGTTTAGGAGGTTTTTACTATGGGGAAAAACAGGGAGAATAGTTTCCTAGCAAAATGCTCTTATGGTTTTGCAGACATCTATGGTGGTGGTGCATTTGTAGTTATCAGTACATTTTTTACAGTATTTCTAACAAAAGCACTTGGCATGTCACCTGCGCTAGCAGGAACAATTCCGTTGATTGGAAAAGTATGGGACGCTATCACTGATCCTATTATGGGAAACATTGTTGATAGAACCAGCTCCAGATTTGGTGCCAAAAGATTCTATATCTTGTTGGGAAGCATTATTTCTGCAATTACATTTTTGTTATTGTGGACAAGTGTTGGCGGCCAAAGCACTGGTGGCCAGTACGCATTTTATGTATTGATGTATATGCTTTTCTCAACTGGTTTTACTATTGTTATGGTGCCATATAATGGCCTTTTGCCAGATATGGTTGATGACTATGTAAAACGTGGAAGTTTTTCAGGTATAAGAACAGTCTTTTCTAGTTTGGGCGCCATAATTGCTGGCTTGGTTCCAACAATTATCATTAAGGATAACACAAATGCTTCTCAGTATTTTTTAGTTGCCTTGATTTTTTCAATCATATTCTTTGTGGTTATCTTGCTTACATTTTTAGGAACATGGGAAAGAGAGAAAGAACCTGTAAATGTTCCATTAAAGAAGAGCCTTGTTCAGTCTTTTACAGTATATAAAAGCTTTTCATTTAAATTGTTTATCTGCATATTCTTAGCAGGTCAGGGAGCAGCGGACTTCGTCACGGGACTTGCTGTATATTACGTTGATGATGTTTTGAACGCATACTCGGGTGGTCGTTTTACTATCATGATGGGAGTGCTTTTGCTTGCACAATTTTCTGGCACTATAATTTTTTCAATTGTAATGCCACGTACATCAAAGAAATTCCCAATTTTGGTAGGATTTCCAGTCAGAATATTGGCGACGATAGCATTGCTCTTCTTCTCACATGAGGGGGCACCATTTGCAATCATTTTGGTTCTATCATTCATCATTGGTCTTGGTATGGCAGCATCATCGGTTAGCATTTATGCAATTCTATCTGATATGGCAGATGTAGATGAATTAATCACATCTATTAGCAGACCAGGAATCGTTTCTGGAATGGCTACATTCATCAGAAAAATAGCAACTGGTCTTAGCTCAACAATCATTGGTTTGTTGCTTATGATGATAGGATATGACGAGACATTAGCTTCGGAAAAGCTTCGCCAGGCTGCATCAACACAGGCAGGCATTACCCAGCTATACGTGTGGGCACCTATTATCCTTATGGTTCTTACTATTATATTTGCAGTCATATTCCCAATGAACAAAAGGGAGTTTGATATTGTGAAAAAAGAAATCGCAAGAAGAAAAGGTGAAGATAGCAGCAAGGCTACAGATGAAGAAATAAAAGTCTGCGAGAAGGTAACAGGCTTTAAATATAATGAGCTTTGGAAGAAGGAAAATGCTGTAAAACTGTAATACAGATACAGCAGATTTGGGGGAAATAATGAATACAAGAAAAAGGCTGTTTTCACTTTGCGTGGGACCAATTCTATTTCTATTGGTTTCATTAGGCTTAGGGAAAAGCGGCTTTATGAATTACACGGCAGCTAAAGGTTTGGGAACAGCACTTTGGATGATATATTGGTGGGTAACTCGTCCAGTGGATATCACAGTTACAGCTTTGTTGCCTGGAGTTATAAATGCAATATTCAATATTGTACCAATGGAAGATGTTATTAGTCAGTATGCGTCAAGCAGTATCATTCTGATATTTGGCTCCTGCCTTTTAACGGCACCTTGGTCTCAGATTGGTTTGGATAAAAGAATATCGCTAAAGGCGCTGACATTAATAGGTCCATCTATGAAATCACAGATTACAGTGTGGCTACTTGCAGCTGTGGTGCTTTCTAATATGATGCCAAATGTTGTAGTAGTAGCAATATTTACACCAATAGCGGTGTCTATGCTTGCAGCAGCTGGATACAAGGATATAAAAAATTGCGAAGTTGCTACTCCGATTTTATGTGCGATAGCATGGGGCTCTCAGGTAGGTGGCGCAGGCACGCCATTGGGCGGCGCCATGAACATCACGGCAATTTCTTTTATAGAAGAATACACTGGCCAAGAGTTTATGTATGTAGATTGGCTAATAAATATGCTTCCATACACAGTCATTGCAACGGCAGTTGTGTTAGTGGCAATGCTGTTGCAACCACTTAAGACAGATTCTCTTTCGGGAACGAAGGAGTATTTTGAAGAGTGCTACGCCCAATTGGGCCCAATGAAAAAGGATGAGAAAGTAAGTCTAATTCTCTTTATAGCGGCAATGCTTGGTTCATTTATCAGACCGTTATATGCAGATATTCTTCCAGGACTTGTGCCAGCATACCTATTTTTAATACTTGGATTTTTAAACTTTGTAATAGTATCAGCGGAAAAGAAGGAGATGCTTCTCACTTGGGATAGAGCGCAGCAAGAAGTTATGTGGGGCATGCTTCTTCTATTTGCAGGAGGTCTTGCTTTAGGGCAGATTCTTACAGGTTCTGGAGCAAACGATACAATTGCAAATCTTATTGCGTCATTACATCTTGTAGGAGGATTCGAGACTATCGCTATATTTGCAATCTTTGCATGTGTGGTTTCTGAGATGACAAACAGTACGGTATCAGCGGCTGTTACTTTACCAATAGTTATAGGAGTAATTAGCAAGCTGGGACTCAACCCTTTGCCTTATGTTTTTGCAACAGCAATGGCTATGAATTATGAGTCACTTCTTCCAGTATCAGTAAGGGCAATATCAGTATCTTACGGACTCGATCCAGCAAAGCTTATGAGAAAAGGATTGCCGGTTACAGTACTGAGAATGATGACTGCGATAATAGTTGGATTTATTTCTGTGATAATCCTTGATTAATAGAGAGAAAGAGTTATTATAATTAATTAAAAACTTTAATTAAATGTAAATAGGGAGGTAATTAAAATGAAATTTTTTTTAGACAGTGCGAAACTCGATGAAATAAAGTATGCGTACAACACATTTGGCATTGATGGAGTAACAACAAATCCACGCCACATTATGTTAAGTGGTAAGCCATTTATGACAGCAATCACAGATATTGCTAATTGGATTAAAGAAGAGGGATTAGAAGGAGTTGATAAATTCCCAGTATCAGTAGAAATTAATCCACATCTTACAGACACAGAAGAGATGCTCAAGATGGCTCGCGAAGTTGCAAAGATTAGTCCAAACTTTGTAATCAAAATTCCAGCAATAGAAGCTGGTATTGCAGCAGCTCGCATTCTTGAAAAAGAGGGAATTCGCACAAATGTAACTCTTGTATTTTCACCAGCACAGGCAATACTTCCAGCAAAGAATGGTTCACTTTTTGTTTCACCATTCATCGGATGGAAGGAAGCAAACGGAGAAGATTGCAAGCAATATATCAAAGATATGGTAGATATTTACAAGAACTATGGTTACTACGGTAAAACAGAAATCATTTGCGCAGCTATCCGTACACCAAAGCAAATTGCAGATTGCGCAGTCGCAGGAGCTGACATCGTAACTACAGGCCTTGCAGTATATCAGGATTGCATGAAGCATGCATACACAACCCAGGGCCTTGGCACCTTCTGTGAGGCTTGGGACATGACAACTAAATAACGAGCAAAGCGAAGTTATTTCGTTGTCTAGCAGGAAGCTGCGAAGCAGACCCTGCATTACGTAACAGCAGTCGTAGTCTAGGTGGAAGGACGGAATGGAGAGGATATGAAGATTGGTTTTATAGGACTCGGCATTATGGGCGAGTCAATGTGTGAGAATATTGTAAAGAAGCATGACGATGATGTTTATGCATTTGATTTTGTAAAAGAGAAGGTTGACTTGCTTGCGTCAAAGGGGGCAAAGCCATGCGAAAATTCCAATGAACTTGCAAAAGCATGCGACGTTATTATTTCTATGGTTCCAAAGAGTGAACACTCACGTGCGGTCTATGAAGGAATTTTAGAAAATCTTGATAGCAGCAAGTTCTGTATCGATATGAGCACAATTGATCCTAGCGTTTCAGTAGAGATTTCTGAAATGGTAAAAAAGACAGGAGCACACTTTATTGATGCTCCAGTTGTAAAGAGTAAACCTGCAGCTATTGCAGGTACACTTGGAATCTATGTAGGTGGTAGTGAAGAAGATTTTGAAAGGGCTCTTCCAATTCTTAAATACATGGGCGAAAACGTAATCAGAATGGGTGATAACGGTAAAGGTCTTGTAATGAAGATTTGCCACAATGCCCTTGTTTCACAGATTCAGAATGGTGTAAACGAGACCATTACTCTTGCAAAGGCAAACGGAATATCAATTCCTACTTTTGCTCAGGCTATTTCATATGGTGGCGGTCAAAACTTCTACTTGGATGGACAGGCATCTAAGCTTGATGCAGAGGATTATACAACAGCATTCTCCATTGAAAACATGGCAAAAGATGTAAACATTTGCTGCAATCTTGCGAAAGAGTGCAAGGTAAATATGCCAGGCGAAGAGAATGCACGTCGAGTATATCAAACAGCTCTTGATAAGGGCATGGGTAAGGAAGATTTCCGAGCAACAATTAAGGTTGTAAGAGAACAATAAATAAATTGGGGGAATTATGTTATCACATCTAAATGAAGTGAATGATGTAAAAATCCTTTCTGTATTTGATGATGAGTTCAAAACCTATGGAAATGTTGTAACAGGTTATGATTTCAATGAACTAATTGCGTATATGGAAAAGGATACAGATATTCCGGAGAACGGAAATATATATGTTGCATCAGTACCTGAAATGGAAAGAGCTAATATCGTAAATGCGATAAGAGATGAAATCTATGGGGGCATGCCAATTCAGGTAGGTTATTGCAATGGAAGAAATACCACATATAATGGCTTTGAATATCACAAAGGAAGCGAGATAAATGTGGCTGTTACAGATTTTATGTTAGTACTTGGTCATACATGGCTGATTGCTAAAGATGGTACTTACAAAGTAGAAGATGCAAAAGTCTTTTTTGTACCCAAAGGCACAGCAATAGAAATGTTTCAAACTACACTGCATCTATCACCTTGCAGAGTTTACGATGAAGGCTTCAAGGGAATAGTTATTTTACCCCAGGGGACAAATACACCTCTAGAATCAAAACCTGAAAATCGTGAGGGAGAAAACAAACTGCTTCTTCAGAAGAATAAATGGGTAATCGCTCATCCAGAGCGTGAACCGCTTATTAAACAGGGAGCATTTCCAGGACTAATAGGAGAAAACAAGGAGTTAAAGTACTGATGAAATTTCAAGCTATTTACGTACCAATTGGTGTCGGCACATATGAAATGATGACAGCGCATGATCAGTTTAATAATTCAATTGAACTGTTAAAGTCAATTGATGAGGATATCGTTGTTCCAGATGATATTCTTCTAACAGTAGATGCTGTTGCTGAGTTTATCAAAGACAAAAATCCAAATCTTGTAATATTGCAGAATATAACTTTTGCCAATGCAGCATATGCAAGTGAAATACTTAGACACTTTGATTGTCCAATTCTTCTTTGGACTCTTCGTGAGCCTGTGATTGATGGAACACGTTTGAGAAGCAATTCGCTTACGGGAGCATACTCTGCAGCAAATGCTATTTGTGCATTTAGGGGTGAAGGAAAGTTTGAGCATGTATTTGGCGCACCTTCAGAGGAAAAGGTTAAGAAAGCCCTGGCAGCAACAATTGCTGCAGCAAAAGTAAAAGTGGAGCTTACAGGCTTAAAAATGTCTGCCATTGGGCATACTCCTCAGGGGTTTGGTTTTGGTAGAGCTCTTGATTCTGAGCTTATGAGCAGGTTTGGGGTTACTCTTGAGGCAATTGAGGCAAGAGAACTTATTAACAAAGCAATGAAATATACAGACGAAGAATGCAAGGAATATCTTGAAGATGCTAAACGTCAGGTAGTTGGTCTTTCAAATATGCCTGAGCAGAATATCAAAGACTTTGCACGTCTTTATAAAGCATACAAAACATACATAGAAGATAATCACATTGGTGCAATATCCAGCAGATGCTGGCCAGATTTCTTTACAGAATTTGGCACACCGGTATGTATGGTGCTGTCTTTGCTCAATGCAATCAACATCCCTGCAAGCTGTGAGGCTGATGTATATGGCGCTCTTTCAATGTTCATTGGAACTGCATTTACTGGAGAATCCACATTCTTTGGAGATCCAGTATCCATGGATGAAGAGGAAAGCTCAATAACATTCTGGCATTGTGGAATGGCAGCTTGTAATTTGGCAAGATGCGACACAGGTGCAACTGTAGGCGTTCATCCAAATAGAAAAATTGGTCCTGTTATGGACTTTGGATGCAAGTCTTCTGACGAAGCAACAATTTTCAGAGTAGGTCGTACGGCAGAGGGGAAGTTCCGCTTCTTTATTGCAGACGGAGAGGTTATGGATAAGCCAAAGCAATTTAATGGTGCGTCTATTGTAGTAAAGACAAATGAGTCTGCTGAAAAGATAGTAAAGGAAACTATTAAGCATGGCTGGGAGCCACACTATGTTGTAATCTATAAAAACATAGCGGATGAGTTGGAAAAACTGGGAAATATGCTAGATATAGAAGTTGTGCGCTTCTGAGCAAATGGTGTAAAATAATGGGCATGAAATATCAGGGAATCAATTTAGGAAACGTAAAAATTAGTAACCGATCTTCAATTCTCCGATTACTCAATAACAATGGAGCAATGTCAAGAAAAGACATATCTGAGGCGGTTGGTTTAACAGCCGCCTCTGTTACTTTGATAACCACTGAGCTTTTAGAAGAAGGCGTTATTGTTGAACTGGGAGAAGCAGAAGAGGAAAAGCGTGCAGGCCGCAAGAAAATTCTTGTGGATATTAACCATGCATATAAAAATGTTCTGTGCATAGCCATAGAATCAGACGAAACTTTTATTTCTGTCACAAACCTGGGTGGAACGGTTAAATGCCATTATTCTTTATTCACAGATAAAGATATAGAGCCTGAGGATTTTCTTCAAAAAATCACATCAAAATGCAAACGAATTCTCAAGGAAAATGACATCGAGATGGGGACTATATTAGGAGCGTCAGTCACTGTTCCTGGTAAAGTGGATCGAGCTAGGGGGATCTCTCTTAATACTTACAATATTTGGACTAGAGAGGTTCGAATTGCTGATATCATTTCTGGTGAGCTTGGTTTAAAAGTTATTGTTGAAAACAACCTTAAAGCTTATGCACAAAGTGAAATCTATTTTGGTAGAGGTAAATCAGAAAGTGAAATGCTGCTACTGAAGTGGGGGCCAGGTGTTGGAGCAGCCATAGTATCAGGACAACATATTTATAGAGGCGCTAATGATATGGCGGCAGAAATAGGACATATGACATCTGGTGAAAACAGGATGTGCAACTGTGGAAGAAAAGGCTGCTTAGAGGCATATGTATCTACAAATGCCATAGTTGATGATGTATTAGCGTCAATTGACAAAATGCCTAGCCTTAAAAAATGGGTTGAAGCAGGCAATATAGTTGGTAGTAAGAATATCCAGGAGTGGATTAGTATAGATGATGCCTCATTAAAAGCAATAATAAAAGAAAAGGTGAATCGTCTTGCACATAATGTTAGAAACGCCATAAGTCTTATCGATCCAAACAGAGTGGTTCTCATTGGTTATATGTTCGATATACCGGGCGTATATGATAGCTTCATCGAAGCCTACAAACAGTTTGATGATAGAATAACCGATGATTTCTTCGTAAAATCAGAATTATCAGAAGGAATCAATCATACAGAAGGATTAGCTGTAGTTTTGGAAGAATTATTTTTCTAATTACAAATTTGTCAATTATTTACACTTAGGCTTGGGAATTCAGCAAAAATATATTGATATTTCCCAAATCTAAGTGTATTATTAACTTACAAGATAATATGTGCCCGTGAGAGAAGAGAATGTGGCTGTGATAAGGATTTTCTCCTTGTCTATTTAGGCATATTCTTTTTTTATGTCTAAATAAAGACAGTACGATTAGGAGAATAAACTATGAACAGAGAGTTTATCGAAAAGCTAGAGAACAATCCAGTTATTGCAGCAGTCAAAGATGATAAAGGCCTTGAAAAAGCCTTAAAGACAGAGTGCGAAATAATCTTCATTCTGTATGGGGATATTTGCAACATCTCTGACATCGTTGAGAAAATTAAGTCAGCCGGCAAGGTGGCTATGGTGCACATGGATTTAATAGCAGGCCTTGGAAGTGGTAAGGATGTTGCAGTAGACTACATCAAGAATACCGTCAAAGCAGACGGAATTATCACCACTAAAGGAAGCTTGATAGAACGAGCAAATCAGCTTGGAATGTACACAGTGCTTAGATATTTTGTGATAGATAGTATGGCTCTTGTTAATATCGAAAAGCAGGACCGCCACGGAATAGCTCAGCCAGATGTCATCGAGATTCTCCCTGGAATAGTTCAGCCAAAGATTATCAAAAAGATAAACAGTATTAGCAAGGTTCCAGTTATTGCTGGAGGACTTATTTCAGATAGAGAAGATGTTATGAATGCGCTTAATAATGGGGTGCTTGCAGTATCTTCTACAAATGAAGCAGTCTGGGAGCTATAGCGCAGTACCAGGTATTTCTACCAAATGATAGAAGGAGTAGTGGAGTAATAATGGGTAAATATGTAATGGCATTAGATGCCGGAACAACAAGCAACAGATGTATTCTGTTTAATGAAAAAGGAGAGATGTGTGCAGCGGTCAATAAAGAATTCACACAGTTCTTTCCACAGCCTGGTTGGGTAGAGCATGATGCAAACGAAATCTGGCAGACACAGCTTTCAGTAGCTCGTGAAGCAGTCAGAAGCATCGGTGCAACAGCAGATGATATTGCTGCAATCGGTATTACAAATCAAAGAGAAACAGTTATTGTTTGGGATAGAGCTACAGGCCAGCCAATATATCATGCGATAGTTTGGCAGTGCCGTAGAACATCGGATTTTGCAGAGCAAATGAAAGGCAAAATTCCAGGAATCGTTGAAAAGTTCCAGTCAAAAACAGGATTAAAGTTTGATCCATATTTCTCAGGAACTAAATTAAGATGGATTCTTGATAACGTAGATGGAGCACGTGAAAGAGCTGAAAGAGGCGAGCTTTGCTTTGGAACAGTGGATTCCTGGTTGATATACAAGCTTACCAAAGGCAAGGTTCATGTTACGGATTATTCAAATGCTTCACGAACACTTTTGTTCAACATCAACACTCTTGAGTGGGATGAGGAGCTTTGCCAGATACTTGATATTCCAATGAGCATGCTTCCAGAGGTAAAGCCTTCAAGTTGCATTTACGGAGAGACTGATCCAGAATTCTTTGGTGGTCCAATCCGAATTGCCGGTGCTGCAGGCGACCAGCAGGCTGCATTGTTTGGACAGACATGCTTCAATGAGGGAGATGCCAAAAACACATACGGCACAGGTTGCTTTATGTTAATGAACACAGGTGATAAGCCAATCTTCTCAAAGAATGATTTGCTTACAACAATTGCCTGGGGTCTTGATGGCAAAATTACTTATGCTCTTGAGGGTTCAGTATATGTTGCAGGCGCTGCTATTCAGTGGCTTCGTGATGAGCTTAAGATTGTAGATTCATCACCTGATTCAGAATACTTTGCAACTAGAGTAAATGATACTAACGGATGTTATGTAGTTCCAGCCTTCACAGGTCTTGGAGCTCCATACTGGGATCCATATGCAAGAGGTGCAATCACAGGCCTTACACGTGGTGTTAACAAATACCATATCATCAGAGCTACACTTGAATCACTTGCATATCAAACATACGATGTTTTACACGCTATGGAGCTTGATTCAGGAAAGCACCTCAACTCATTAAAGGTTGACGGTGGTGCATCAAACAACAACTTCCTGATGCAGTTCCAGTCTGATATAATAAATACAAACGTAGTTCGTCCTTGCTGTGTTGAAACAACAGCTATGGGAGCTGCTTACTTAGCTGGTCTTGCTGTTGGCTATTGGGACAGCAAAGAAGACGTCATCAAGAACTGGGGCATCTGCCGCGAGTTCAAGCCAGAGATGACAGACGAAAAGCGTAAGGAAGCTCTTAAGGGATGGGCAAAGGCAGTTGCAGCCACAAGAGGTTGGGCTAAAGACTGATTAATTAAATAATATGATACCGTGAGATTGGAGTTGGTATAGAAACGCATTTATGATGCGTCTCTTTGCCAACTCTTTTTTATATGACAAATCTTAGTGAAGGATTAGAAAGAAGGAGTAGATAATATGTATGATGTAGTAATCATAGGAGCTGGCGTTTCAGGAAGCTCTATTGCAAGAGAGTTATCAAGATACAATGCAAATGTATGTGTCTTGGACAAATGCAGTGATGTTTGTGAGGGGACAACAAAAGCAAATTCAGCTATTGTTCATGCTGGATTTGACGCAGCAGAGGGATCATTGATGGCCAAGTTAAATGTTCGAGGCAATGAGATGATGGACGAAATCTGCAAGGATTTGGATGTTCCATTTAAGAGAAATGGTTCTATGGTAGTTTGCATTCACAAGGAGGCATTACCAGGACTTCAGGACCTTTACGATAGAGGTGTAAAAAATGGTGTAAAGGGTCTTAGAATTTTAACCAGAGAAGAAGCACTTGAAATGGAACCAAATCTTTCAGACAACGTTGAAGGCGCTTTATATGCTCCAACAGGTGGAATCGTTTGCCCATTTAAGCTCAATATTGCTATGGCAGAAAATGCAAATGTTAATGGCGTAGAATTCAGATTTAACACTGAAGTTGAAGATATCAAAAAAGGTGAAGATGGAATGTGGCATCTTCGTACAAACAATGGCGAGTACATTGCAAAGTATGTTGTAAATGCAGCTGGTGTATATGCTGATAAGTTCCACAACATGGTTAGTGCAAATAAAATACATATCACACCAAGAAGAGGTGATTACTGCTTGCTTGATAAAGAAGCAGGAACTCATGTAACACATACAATTTTCCCTCAGCCAACAGACCTTGGTAAGGGCGTTCTTGTTACACCAACAGTACATGGCAATTTGTTAGTTGGACCAACAGCAATTGATATTGAAAACAAAGAAGGAGTAAATACAACAGGAGAAGGAATCGGAGACCTTATTGCAAAGGCCAACGACCATGTAAAGAATCTTCCTATGAGAAAAGTTATTACTTCCTTCGCAGGTCTTAGAGCCCATGAAGATGGACATGAATTTATCATTGGCGAAGTAGAAGATGCAAAGGGATTTGTTGATTGTGCAGGAATTGAGTCTCCTGGTCTTTCAGCTAGTCCAGCAATTGGAGAGATGGTAGCAAATCTTCTTAAAGAGGCAATGAATCTTACTGAGAAAGAAAATTGGATTGGAACTCGCAAGGATATTTTAAATCCTGAAAATCTTTCCCTTGAAGAAAGAAATGAGTTAATCAAGAAGAATCCTGCATACGGAAATATCATCTGCCGTTGCGAATCTATTTCAGAGGGCGAGATTTTAGATGCAATTCACAGACCTCTTGGTGCTCGCACACTTGATGGTGTAAAGCGTAGAACAAGAGCAGGAATGGGAAGATGCCAGGCAGGCTTCTGCTCACCAAAGGTTATGGAAATTATCCATAGAGAGTTAGGTCTTCCTTATGAGGAGATTACAAAGAGTGGTGGACAATCAAAGATTGTTACACATCGTACAAAGAACCAGAAGGGAGGCAACCAGTAATGCTTAATTATGATATTGTTATCGTTGGCGGAGGCCCAGCAGGACTTGCAGCAGCAGTAGCTGCTAGAAACGCAGGTGTAGATAAAATTCTTATTCTTGAAAGAGATAAGGAATTAGGAGGTATTCTGAATCAGTGTATCCACAATGGTTTTGGTCTCCACACATTTAAAGAGGAGCTTACAGGCCCAGAGTATGCATACAGATTCATCGAAAAGGTACTTGATGCAAAAATCGAATATAAGCTGAACACTATGGTAATGGATATCTCTGAAGATAGAGTAGTTACAGCTATGAGCAGAGAAGATGGAATGTATCAGATTAAAGCTGGTGCAGTTATTCTTGCAATGGGATGCCGTGAGCGTCCTAGAGGAGCTTTAAATATTCCAGGTTACAGACCAGCTGGAATATTCTCTGCAGGTACAGCTCAGCGTCTTGTAAATATTGAAGGATATATGCCAGGACGTGAGGTAGTTATTTTGGGCTCTGGTGATATTGGACTTATCATGGCTCGCCGTATGACACTTGAAGGTGCAAAGGTTAAGGTGGTTGCAGAGCTTATGCCTTACTCAGGTGGATTAAAGAGAAATATCGTTCAGTGTCTTGATGACTTTGGCATTCCTCTTAAGCTTAGTCATACAGTAGTAGATATTGAAGGCAAAGAACATCTTGAAGCAGTTACAATTGCACAGGTAGATAATCATGGAAAGCCAATTCCTGGTACAGAAGAAAGATATACATGCGATACTCTTCTTCTTTCATGCGGTCTTATTCCAGAAAACGAGCTTTCAAGAAATGCAGGAGTGGAGATGAGTCCAATTACAAGTGGCCCTATCGTAAATGAGTCACTTGAGACTAACATACCAGGTGTATTTGCTTGCGGTAACGTGCTTCACGTTCATGATCTTGTTGACTATGTTTCAGAAGAAGCTGATAGAGCAGGACAGAATGCAGCTAAATTCATCAAGGGTGAGCTTGCTGATAACGGTGGAGAAGAAATTGAAATCGTGGCTACAGAAGGTGCTCGCTATACTGTTCCTTCAACAATCGACCTTGGAAGAATGGATGATAAACTTACTGTAAGATTCAGAGTGGGCGCTGTATATAAGGATTCATATGTAAGCGTATACTTTGATGACGAGCGAGTAATGCATAATAAAAAACGTATTATGGCTCCTGGAGAGATGGAACAGGTTATCTTGCTTAAATCTAAGCTAGAAGAAAAGCCAGGTTTAAAGAAAATTACAGTTAAGATAGAAGCAGAGTAAGGAGGGGCAGAAAATGGAAAAGAGAGAGTTAACATGTATTGGCTGCCCAATGGGATGCCAGATTACAGTAGAATTGAATGAAGGTGAGGTTGTCTCAGTGACAGGCAACACTTGCGGCATCGGTGATAAATATGCAAGAAACGAAGTGACACATCCTGAGAGAACAGTTACATCTACAGCTGTTATTCTTGGAGGAGATAAGCCAAGAGTTTCAGTTAAAACAGCTAGTAATATTCCAAAGGATAAAATCGACGATGTAATGAAGGAAATTGATGCAGCCGTTATGAAGGCTCCTGTTCACATTGGAGATGTAGTAGTTAAAAATGTATGTGGCACAGGCGTGGATGTTGTGGCAACTAGAAATGTTGAGGCAGTATAATCCGGCTCATGCTTATAAAGAGAAAGCAAGTGGTTTATCCACTTGCTTTTTTATATCTAGATTGCATATACTAAACTAGATAATTTAAGTAAGGAGTGTTTTATGAAAAAGCGAATCATAGGACTTGATATTCTTAGAGTCATTGGAGTAATCTTTATTTTTTGCTATCACTTTACAGTGGACTATATTTATAGAGGAAATGGTACTGATTCTTTAATGCCTGGCATTAACTATTTCTTTAATGTTATGGCCAGACCAGCCAGTCTTTTCTTGTTTATAATTTCGGGCTATGCCCTTATGTACAACAAGGAGGATACCATTTCTCTTAAACAGTATTATCTTAAACGCTTTAAGGGATTATACATTCCTTTTTATGTAGCATACACACTGATGACATGCCTGTATTTCTTTGTGAATAATGGAATCACAGCGTCATTTGTACAGCCATGGAAATTCATTTATACAATATTAGGTATTGATGGAATGATGTTCCAGGTTGAGGCCAACTTCTACCTTATTGGTGAGTGGTTCATGTCTTGTATTGTTATTTGTTATGCTGTGTATCCACTGCTGGCATGGCTTCTCAAAAAAGCAAAATTCATCACCCTTGCAGTTCTTTTGATTATTAGCAATGTAATGCTTTTTGTTTATAATCCATTCCAAATAAATGTATTGATGAACCCTCTTTTTGTTTTGGCTTATTTCTACATTGGAATGCTTATGCATGAAACAATAGGAACCAAGCAAATCCCTACATGGACTAAGTGGGTTTGCCTTGTCATAACGGTTCTCATTTGGGGACACTATTTAGTGCAGGGCTTTGCGCCTGAGTCTGCGGTATTCATGCTTTCAGCTGAAGCGGGAGAAATCGCATTTGCGATATGGTCAGTTGCTATGATTATTGGCCTTCGCGATGTCACTCTCAAGGAAGATGGTAGAATGTATGCAGCAGTTGCTTATATTTCAAAAATTAGCTGGTGTGTTATTTTGGTACATCATGCATTGATTGGACTGTTCTTCTCAACAAGAGATGTTCAAGGATATACAAGCAAGGATTTGTTTGTTGCCTT
This sequence comes from Pseudobutyrivibrio sp. JW11, assembly GCF_900115355.1. Lineage (NCBI taxonomy): Bacteria > Bacillati > Bacillota > Clostridia > Lachnospirales > Lachnospiraceae > Pseudobutyrivibrio > Pseudobutyrivibrio sp. JW11. The sequence continues at coordinate 27,890 of NZ_FOWB01000021.1, forward strand.
TATTATGATGCTTCTTTTAAGTTGGGGCGGAGCAGAGCTTGTAATAAAACTTTCAGCAAAGGTAAACGCTTTTCTATTTCCAAAGAAGGCAAAATAATAAAACAGGAGTTACAACATGGACATTACTAAACAGATAGCATCAGAGCTTCAGGTTAGACCAGCTCAGGTAGATGCAGCAATTAAATTATTGGACGAAGGAAATACAGTCCCTTTTATTTCTCGATATCGTAAGGAAGCTACAGGAGGTCTTAATGACGAACAGCTTCGTACACTTTCAGAAAGATTAACGTATTTACGTAATTTGGAAGAAAAGAAAGCCACTTGTTTAGCATCGATTGAAGAGCAGGGACTTCTTACAGAAGAGTTAAAGAAAGCTATTCTTGAAGCAACAACACAGGTTGCTGTTGATGATTTGTATAGACCATACAGACCAAAGCGCCGTACAAGAGCTACTATCGCAAAAGAAAAAGGATTAGAGCCACTTGCTAATATCATCATTCTTCAGATGACAAACAAATCTCTTGAGGAAGAAGCTAAGGCTTTCCTCAATGAGGAAAAGGGTGTTGAGACTGTAGAAGATGCAATAGCTGGAGCTTGTGACATTATTGCAGAAAGCATTTCAGATGATGCGGATTATCGTACATGGATTAGAGAGAAGACCTTCAAAAACGGTCGAATTATCTCTAAGGCGAAGGATGCTGAAGCAGAATCGGTATACGAAAACTATTATGATTATGATGAAGCAATTGCAAAGCTTCCAGGTCACCGTATTCTTGCTTTAAACCGTGGTGAAAAAGAAAAGATTCTCAAGGTCTCTATCGAGGCTCCTGTAGAAGATATAATTAATTACCTTTCAAAGAAGGTAATCAGCAAAGATAACGTAAATACGAATGAAGCTTTGAAAGCAACTATAGAAGATGCATACACAAGACTTATTGCGCCTTCTATAGAAAATGAAATCAGAAATAACCTTACAGAAGTTGCAGAAGATGGGGCTATCAAGGTATTCGGCAAGAACCTTACACAGCTTCTTATGCAGCCGCCAATTGCAGGTCGCAATGTTCTTGGTTGGGACCCTGCGTTTAGAACTGGTTGTAAAATTGCTGTAGTCGATGCAACAGGAAAGGTTTTGGATACAACAGTTGTATATCCTACAGCCCCTCAGAACAAAGTAGAAGAGACAAAGAAAGTAATAAAAGCACTTATCAAAAAATACAATGTTTCACTTATTTCTCTTGGAAATGGTACTGCTAGCCGTGAATCAGAGCAAATAATAGTAGATATGCTTAAAGAGATTCCAGAAAAGGTTGAGTACATCATTGTAAATGAAGCTGGTGCATCAGTTTATTCTGCAAGTAAGCTTGCAACAGAGGAGTTCCCTAACTTTGATGTTGGACAGCGTTCTGCAACATCTATGGCTCGTCGTCTTCAGGACCCATTGGCAGAGCTTGTAAAAATCGACCCTAAATCAGTAGGTGTAGGTCAGTATCAGCACGATATGAATCAGAAGAAGCTTGATGAGACACTTGCAGGCGTTGTAGAGACTTGCGTTAACGCAGTTGGTGTAGATTTAAATACAGCCTCAGCATCATTGCTGGAGTATGTATCAGGTATCAACAAAACACTTGCAAAGAACATTGTTGTATATCGTGAAGAAAATGGTAGATTCAATTCCAGAGCAGAGCTTAAAAAGGTTCCAAAGCTTGGACCAAAAGCATTTGAACAATGCGCAGGTTTCATGCGTATTATTGGAGGAAAGAATCCTCTTGATGCTACAGCAGTTCATCCAGAAAGCTATGATGCAGCAAAGGCTCTTCTTGAAAAGCTTGGTTTCGATACAAAGGATATTGCAGCAGGCACTCTTAAAGATATTCACAAGAGCATTAATAATATCAAAGAGTTATCCACAGAACTTGGCATTGGAGAGATGACTTTGGAGGATATCATCAAGGAGATTGAAAAGCCAGGACGTGATCCTCGTGAAGATATGCCAAAACCAATCCTCAAGAGTGATGTCCTGGAGATGAAAGACCTAAAGCCAGGAATGCAGCTTAAAGGTACAGTTCGAAACGTAATTGATTTTGGTGCATTTATTGATATCGGAGTGCATCAGGATGGCCTTGTTCATATTTCTCAGATGACAGATAAATATATCAAGCATCCTTTGGAAGTTGTATCTGTAGGCGATATTGTTGATGTCGAAGTGCTTTCAGTGGATGAAAAGAAGGGCAGAATCAGTCTTACAATGAAGCTTGGAAAGAAAGATAAGTAACAAATCGTTTTGCAAGGGGTAATCATATACATAAATGATTATGCCAAATTGTAGTAATTGTACAAAATGTATCAATAGAAGCTATATTATATTGACAATTATAACTAATACTCCTATACTCTACTTTAGTTAGAGAAAGTAACAGTCAGTTTGCTTTTTAGGAGAAATGGGTTAGAGCGAGTCGTTAGGGGTTTCGGCTTGCTCTATTTTTTTGCGCAAAAGTATGGTAAAATATCAAAAAATAGGGAGATTTTGGGATTATGGGACAGGAAATTACATTTAGCGTAAAAATCAAAGAAGAGGATTTATATCGCTACAATATCCATCACGCATACACCAGCACACAGGGGATTTTTTCAATTGTTCTTTTTGTGCTTTTAGTTGCAGTTTGGATACTGCGTTTTTCAGTTTTATCACCAATATACAGAGTGGCATATCCGCTTGTGGCAATAGTTTTTTTACTATACATTCCAATGACTCTCAAAATGAGAGCTAAGGCACAGATGGGCCAGGAAGTATTTATGCATCCTCTTACATACCGTTTTACTGACACAGGCATAGTTGTCAGCTCGCCAGTAGCAGATGAGGATTCGGAGCTTCCATGGGAATATATTTACAAGATAGCCACTTGGAAGGATTATCTCCTTATTTATAGCAATAGGATCAATGCTTATATCATCCCAAAGGAAGATATAGCAAACCAATATGAAGATGTTGTTGCATACATCAAAACTCACGTAGAGGATTATAAGATTCAAATAAAATGATTGAAGTAATAGAAACAAATTCACCAGAAGAAACAGAAAAGCTTGGACGTAAGCTTGCTAGCGAAGCTAGTCCTGGTCAGGTATTCACCTTAATCGGTGATTTGGGCGTTGGTAAGACGGTCTTCACCCAGGGCTTTGCAGATGGTCTTGAAATAGACGAAGCAATCTGTAGTCCTACATTCACTATTGTTCAGGTCTACGACACAGGACGCTTGCCGTTTTATCATTTTGACGTATATCGTATAGGCGATATCGAAGAAATGGATGAAATCGGATACGAGGATTACATCTATGGAGATGGCGTCTCTCTCATTGAGTGGGCTAATCTTATCACCGACATTTTACCTGAGCATTACACCCAGGTCACAATAGAGAAAAATTTAGAAAAAGGATTCGACTATCGCAAAATTACGATAGAGCAAATATAGTATGAAGATATTAGGAATTGACGGTTCTGGGCTTGTTGCTTCAGTTGCCGTTGTAGAGGATGATAATTTAATTGGTGAGTACACTACGGGGTACAAAAAGACTCATTCTCAGACTCTTCTTCCAATGCTTGATGAGCTTGGCAAGATGATTGAGTTAGATTTAAACACTATCGATGCCATTGCAGTGGCAGCAGGACCAGGATCTTTTACCGGTCTTCGAATTGCATCAGCAACTGCAAAGGGATTAGGCTTGGCTTTGGGATGCCCAATAGTTTCCGTGCCTACAGTTGATGCTTTGGCTTTCAATCTTTGGGGTCAGTCAGGAGTTATTTGTCCAATCATGGATGCTAGAAGAGGCCAGGTATACACAGGCCTTTACTCTTTTGATCAGGATGGACAGTTCAATACACTTCACAGTCAGTGTGCAGTAGATTTCCATGTAATAGCAGAAAAGATAAACGAATTACAGATGCCGGTTACATTTATAGGAGATGGAGTTCCTGTATTTAAGGAGGAAATACCAAATCTCATAAAGGTTCCATTCAGATTTGCACCTGCCCATCTGAACAGACAGCATGCAGCATCAGTTGCAACTTTAGGCCAGATATACTATCAAAATGGTGAATGCGAGCCAGCGGCCGATCACAGACCTGATTATCTCAGATTGTCACAGGCAGAGAGAGAACGCATGGAAAAGGAAGGGAAAGCTTAATGGCCTTTGAATATAGACATGCAACATCAGCAGATTTGCAGGCTATTTTTCAAATAGAAGAGGCGGTTATGCCTACACCATGGTCTATGAAATCTTTTCAGGAGGCGTTTGATTCTGATTATTCATTGATTATGGTTGTCACAGAGAATGATGTAATCTGTGGCTTTTCTGTTTTATACATAACAGCGCCAGAGGCTGAACTCCCAGACATAGTAATAGATACAAAGCATCAGGGAAAAGGCCTTGGAAAAGGATTGTTGGAATACACCATATCAGAAGCTAGGAAAAGAAATGTTGAAACAATTTTCTTAGAGGTTCGTGTTTCAAATACACCTGCACGAAATCTTTACCAACGCTTTGATTTTGAAGAAATTGGAAAGCGCAAATACTTTTATTCAAACCCAATAGAAGATGCTATTTGTATGTCAAAGAGCTTGTAATAAGGGTTATAGAGGATTTATAAATGTTAGATGTTTGTTTGTTGGGGACGGCTGGCATGATGCCGCTTCCTAATAGATGGTTAACTTCTTGTCTTATGAGATTTAACGGCGAGGGGTTACTTATAGATTGCGGTGAGGGAACACAGGTAGCTCTCAGGGAGGCAGGCTTTTCACCAAATCCTATTTCAATTATCTGTCTTACTCACTATCATGCAGATCATGTCAGTGGTTTGCCTGGATTTTTGTTATCCATGGGCAATTCTGATAGGACTGAGCCTATTACAATTGTTGGTCCAAAGGGGCTTGAAAGGGTGGTTAATTCACTTAGGGTTATCGCACCTGAGCTTCCATTTGAAATACATTTTCATGAAATTACAGAGCCTGATGAACGTTTCGAGATAATGGGTTATCACATTCACGCGTTCAAAGTTAATCATAATGTGCTATGCTATGGATATACGATAGATATACCTAGAAAAGGCAGATTTGACGTAGAAGGCGCAAAAGCATTAGGCTTGCCGGTTCAGCTGTGGAACCCATTACAAAAGGGGCAAACAGTAGAATTCGAAGGAAAAACATTCACCCCTGAAATGGTTATGGGTGAGGCTAGAAAGGGCTTGAGGGTCACATATTGTACTGACACAAGGCCTACACAATCACTTGTAGAAGCAGCCGAGGGCTCGGACTTGCTTATTTGTGAGGGAATGTACGCAGAGGAAGAAAAGCTTGCAAAAGCTCGTCAGAATAAACACATGACATTCTATGAAGCAGCAAAGGTCGCAAAGGATGCTCATGTATCTGAGCTTTGGCTTACACATTTTTCCCCATCCATGACCGGACATAAAAGATATATGAAAGCTGTCTGTGATATATTTCCACAGGCGCAATTGGGAGAAGACGGCAAGTTTATAGAACTTGATTTTTCGGAGGAGTAGGATGAAAAAGGTACTGCGAATAGGAATAGCGGTAATCTGTATGGTTTCTCTTGTAGTGGGATACTATGCTTATTTGTCACGCCGCAATGATTCTGTTTCCGCAGATGATAGTGTTGAGCTGTCAGAGGTACAGGCAATTATTTCAAAGGATTTTGATAAGAATTACCCTGCTACACCTCGTGCAGTGGTTAAATGGTACAATAGAATAATTACAGCCTACTATGCAGAAGACTTTACTCAGGATGAGCTTGAGCAGATGGCTGATCAGGCTAGAAAACTTATGGATGACGAACTATTACAATATAATCCTAAAGACACTTATGTTGCATCGTTAAATCTTGAAATAGAGGATTATCATAATCGTCAAAGAGTTATCGTATCGAGCTCTGTTAGTGAGTCGGGTGAAGTTCAGTATAAAAAGATAAATGGTTATGAGTGTGCTTTTGTTTCAGCGTACTATTTTGTACGTGAAGGAAGTTCATATACTCGTACATACGAGGATTTCTGCCTGAGAAAAGATTCAAATGGTAATTGGAAGATTCTTACATGGAGGCTGTCCACAGAGGACGAAATAAATGGATACTAAAGAAATAAAAATTCTTGCAATAGAAAGCTCTTGCGATGAAACAGCGGCTGCGGTTGTTGTAAACGGAAGAGATGTTAGAAGTAATATCATATCTACTCAGATACCACTTCATACACTTTACGGAGGGGTAGTTCCTGAGATTGCATCCCGCAAACACATAGAAAGAATTAATCAGGTAATTGAGCAGGCATTAGAAGAAGCTGATATGGGCTTGGAAGATATGGACGCAATTGCTGTCACATATGGTCCGGGCTTAGTTGGTGCGTTACTTGTTGGCGTTGCAGAGGCAAAAGCAATAGCGTTTGCTACAGGCAAGCCTTTAATTGGCGTTCATCATATCGAGGGCCACATTAGTGCCAACTATATCGAAAATAAGGAGCTTAAGCCACCATTTTTGTGCTTAGTAGTGTCTGGTGGCCATACTCATCTTGTTCGAGTAGAGGATTATGGTAAATACGAAATCCTTGGACGTACCAGGGATGATGCGGCTGGAGAGGCTTTTGATAAGGTGGCACGTGCTATCGGGCTAGGATACCCAGGTGGTCCTAAAATCGAAAAGGCCGCCCATGAAGGAAATCCTCATGCAATTACATTTACACGTCCAAAGGTATCTGACGGAGTGTATGATTTTTCATTTAGTGGACTTAAGTCACAGGTATTAAACTATATAAATGGTGCCCAAATGAAGGGCGAGGAAGTAAACGATAAGGATATTGCAGCATCCTTCCAACAGACAGTTATAGATACTTTATGCGAGCATGCCGCCATGGCTATCGATGAGTTCGGTATGGATAAGTTCGCTATAGCTGGAGGTGTAGCATCTAATCAAACTCTTAGAGCAGCTATGGAAGAAATGTGCAAAAGTAAGGGTGTAGAATTCTATCATCCATCACCAATCCTTTGTACAGATAATGCGGCAATGATTGGTGCTGCTGGATACTATGAGTATTTAGCGGGCAGAAGGGATAGCTGGGATTTGAATGCTATTCCAAATCTTAAACTGGGAGAAAGATAACAATGAATAAATTTACAGCGATTGTACTTGCAGCAGGTAGTGGTAAAAGAATGGAACAGGAAGTTCCTAAGCAGTATATGAATATAGGTGGGGCTCCGCTTATGTCTCATTGTCTTCGTACATTCCAGGAAAGCAAGGTTACTCAAATTGTACTTGTGGTGGCACCAGGAGACGTTGAAAAGTGCCGCAAAGAAATAATCGAAAGATATCATATAGATAAGTGCATTGCTATTGTTGAAGGAGGAGAGGAACGATATGACTCAGTATATGCGGGTCTCCAGGCAATTAACGATGGTTATGTTTTGATACATGATTGTGCAAGAGCTTTTGTTACAGAGGATATAATCCACCGCTGTATGTCGGCTGTTGCTCTATATGAATCATGCGTTGTAGGTATGCCTACAAAAGATACAATCAAGATTACAGACACTCACAGAAAAGTATTAGACACACCAGATAGAAGCACTGTATGGACTGTTCAGACGCCACAGTGTTTTGAATACAATCTTATCAGAGGGGCATACGATAAAATTATGCCTAATGCAGACACATCAATCACAGATGATGCCATGATAGTAGAGATGGCAACTGACCATGATGTCCACATGATTCAGGGCTCATATATGAACATAAAAGTCACTACTCCAGAGGACGCAACCTTCGGAGAAGCGATACTTAGAAACCGCCATTAAAAACATACAGAAAAGTACGATAAAATGCGGTGTTGTCACAATTTTCTGAATTCAAGGATTTTCAAAAAAACTTACGATTTTTTGTTGACATCCATCTTATAGGATGATATTATACATAACGTGCTCGAGAGATGCATGCAGAGGTATCGAAGTGGTCATAACGAGGCGGTCTTGAAAACCGTTTGTCCGCAAGGGCGCGTGGGTTCGAATCCCACCCTCTGCGCTGGATAAGGCAATCACGAAAGTGGTTGCCTTTTTTATTGTATTCATTTATATATTAGTGTTAGCTAGATGTATAAAGGAGGAATGTTATGCTTTACTTTCAATGTGATTATGCCCAGGGGTGTCATCCTAACATTTTAAAAGCTCTTGAGGAAACAAATATGCTTTCCACTTCGGGTTATGGAGAAGATCCATATTGTGATTCTGCGAAAGCAAAAATAAGAGAGTACATTAATTGTCCTGATGCTGATATTTATTTCTTGGTTGGTGGCACACAAACGAATCAAACAGTTATTGATTCTATGCTACAGAACTTCGATGGAGTAGTAGCGGCCGCAACAGGGCATGTTGCTGTTCATGAGGCGGGGGCAATCGAATATAGCGGACACAAGGTAATAACTTTACCAGGGCATGCAGGAAAGATTCACGCAGATGAATTAAAGCAAATGCTGGCAGACCATTATGCAGATGGAAGCTGTGAGCATATGGTTAATCCGGGTATGGTTTATATATCTTATCCAACTGAATATGGAACACTGTATTCCAAGGAGGAGATAGAGGCAATTTATTCTATATGTAATGAATATGAAATACCTCTTTTCATAGATGGAGCACGTCTAGCCTACGGACTCGCAGCAGCTGATGATATAACTATGGCGGATATAGCTAAGCTTTGTGATGTATTTTACATTGGAGGTACTAAAGTTGGTGCTCTCTTTGGTGAGGCGGTAGTATTTACAAAGAACAATACTCCTAAACATATGATTACTCAGATCAAACAGCATGGAGCCCTTCTTGCAAAAGGAAGATTACTGGGCATTCAGTTTGCTGAATTGTTTACTGATGATTTGTATATGTCTATGGGCAGAAATGGTGTTAAGTGGGCTGATTCTATCAGAGAAGATTTGAAGGCTAAGGGATATACATTATATATGGAAAACCCTACTAACCAGATTTTTGTTGTTATGGATAATGCCAAGCTAGAACAACTTAAAGAAAATGTGGTTTATGACTTCTGGGAAAAGTATGATGAAGAGCATACAGTTATTAGAATTGCAACTAGTTGGGGCACTACAAAAGAGGATGTTGAAGCTTTGAAAAAAATCTTGTAAAAGTTTGCAAAAAGTTGTTGACACCCAAAGGGCTGTTTGATATTATAAACAAGCTGTCGCGTGAGCGAAAAGCTTCGCTGAAACAGCGATAAAAAATAGTAAAAAGTGCTTGACAAAAATCAATGCAGATGATACTATTTACAAGCTGATTCGAAAGAGTCACAGCCCTTGATTTTTCAAAGAAAATCAAGAAAAATAAATAAAAAAGTTGTTGACAAATACACAGCATCGTGATAATATAAACGAGTTGCTGCTGAGGGCAACAACGAAGAGAAGATTGATAACTGAACAGTGAAACAAACCTTGAATTAATACAAGTTTTTAAAACATGTATCCTTGAAATTCATTTAGTTTCTAAGACGAAACAAAAACCTTTATTAGTAAACAAGTCAGTTTTATACTGATTCGGAATTAAACTTTTTAACATGAGAGTTTGATCCTGGCTCAGGATGAACGCTGGCGGCGTGCTTAACACATGCAAGTCGAACGAAGCAACTTATTACGATCCCTTCGGGGTGACGATTTGTTGACTGAGTGGCGGACGGGTGAGTAACGCGTGGGTAACCTACCTTGTACAGGGGGACAACAGTTGGAAACGACTGCTAAT
>NZ_FOWB01000034.1:0-1332 GCF_900115355.1 Pseudobutyrivibrio sp. JW11
ATGCTTGAATTATAGGTATTTTTTCTTCCTTTATAACCTCAAATCAAGAGCAAAATTGCATGAACAGTCATTGTATCTGGTACTGAATAGCTAATTTTAGGTACACTTCATAAAGCATCCTGATTTTTCTTTATGAAGGCGTTTATTCCTCTGTTAGCTATGATAGTGAACCTTCCGTGTCTATAGGGATCGTGTCCCAACTTCCTTCGTCCCACCTGTTCATACACTGAGTGCCAGCCAAGCTATTTACCAGGGTCTATGCCCCACGGAGAAAACTCCTGCCAGCTACAGCTCTTGTTTGTCTTTGATTAATACCGACCTTCCTCACTCCTATAGGTACTGAAGTTCATTAATTCAGTGGACGCACACCTGCAGTCGTTTTAGTTGGTCTACTTTTTAATGTAGTGGATTCACCACTTCATTGTTAACGGGTTTCCTTTTCCAGAACCCTACTGAAGCTCAGTACGTGCTGAACCTCGGCAAGGTTCTGGATTAAGATGCTATCTTATTTCTTATGCTGCAAGTAATTCTTCATTCGGTCTCTTGATATCTGAAAGAAGCTTCTTCGGATCATAAGTCGTCCCCTTCGTCAGAATCGCGTAAATCACTCTGAGAATCTTACATGCAATAACAATTAGTGACTGCATCTTTTTCAGCGGATTATCATTTCTGGTTGTATAGTACACATGTAACTCTTTAAATTCTGGCGAATGTACCACTGCAGACTTTGCAGCCTGAAACAGCCAGTATCTTAAGCGTTTGCGTCCTCTATGACTTATCTTGGTCTCACCTTTATGTTTGCCTGAACTACACGCCACAAGACCTAATCCACTTAACTTTTGAATTTCTTTAACATCATCAAATCTTGATATATCACCCATTTCAGCGATAATTCCAGATATGATATTTTTTCCTATGCCTGAAATATCTAGTATATTTTCGGCATAAGGAATTTCCTTGCATTTCTGCTCAAGAAGCTCATTTACTTCCTTGATTTTTGCAGTAAGCTCTGAAACCTCACTGGCAAACCATTCAACAGCAATCTTAGCTGATTTGCTGCCATCTTTGAGGCCTATGCTCCCCTGAGCCTTACTATAAATGTTATCAGCTCCTGCATAGCCCTTTCCAACGAGCTTCTGTGCATGCCAAACGTCCTTAATCCCCTCTATACCTGCGGCACATAGGTCTTCAGGAAACGGCATCCTCTTTAATAATTCTATACAAAACGGTCCATCAAATTTTCCAAATGCGTCCTTATACTCTGGAAAATAAATCTTCATTTCTCGATGGAGTCTGTTTATACAGCGTATTCTGTCTTCATTCAACTGGTCT
>NZ_FOWB01000027.1:0-9654 GCF_900115355.1 Pseudobutyrivibrio sp. JW11
GCAGGAGTTTTCTCCGTGGGGCATAGACCCTGGTAAATAGCTTGGCTGGCACTCAGTGTATGAACAGGTGGGACGAAGGAAGTTGGGACACGATCCCTATAGACACGGAAGGTTCACTATCATAGCTAACAGAGGAATAAACGCCTTCATAAAGAAAAATCAGGATGCTTTATGAAGTGTACCTAAAATTAGCTATTCAGTACCAGATACAATGACTGTTCATGCAATTTTGCTCTTGATTTGAGGTTATAAAGGAAGAAAAAATACCTATAATTCAAGCATTTGAGGCTTGAAACATTAGGAAGGAGGACTAGGATTATGATTAAAGTGTATTGTTATGAAAGATGTACTACTTGTAAAAAGGCTCTGAAGTGGCTTGATGATAATAAAATCAAGTATGATTTAATTGATATCAAGGGCAACAATCCAGACAAAGCCACTCTCAAAGCTGCATATGAAAAAAGTAATCAGCCTCTTAAAAAATTCTTCAACACAAGCGGCCAGCTTTACAGAGGAATGGAGCTTTCCAAGAAGCTTCCAGATATGAGTGAGGAAGAACAGCTTAATCTTTTGGCAACAGATGGGATGCTTGTAAAACGCCCACTTGTTATTACTGATGATACAGTTCTTCTGGGCTTCAAAGAGGCCGAGTGGACACAGGCACTTAAGTAACGAAACAACTAATAAAAGGAGAATAGACATGGTAAAACACATTATTTTATGGACACTTAAGGATGAGCTTTCAGCTGAGGAAAAGGAGCAGGTAAAGCTTGGAATCAAAGAAGGTTTAGAAGGTTTGGCCGGAAAAATCCCAGGAATGATTGATATCAAAGTGAACATCAATGGCCTTGCAAGCTCAAATGCAGATTTAATGCTGGATTCTACATTTGAAAGTGAGGAGGCTCTTAAAGGCTATGCCGTACATCCAGAGCATGTTGCTGTGGCAGATGGAAAAGTGAGACCTTACACTAAAATCAGAAGCTGTCTGGACTTTGAAATCTAGAAATTTGTATTAATTAAAGATTTGTTAACAAATTCCCTGCATGTTAAATGTTATAATTAACCTGTACATTATAAGTTAATTGTGAACTAAGTACAGGGGACGAGAGTTGAAGAAAAGATATATTGTTATCATTAATATTTTGATAGTAGGTTTGATTCTTTTCATTATCGTGAAGTATGCTAACGATAGAGCGGTAGAATCAAATCAGTCTTCGATTGCGTCTTTTGAGAAAATGACAACCACAACAGAGCAGATTGTCGCCAATTATTTGGAGGATGAGCAGCATCTGTGTGATATTTGGGCTAATTACATCAACGGGTCTGCGGAGGCAGGGACTCCTATGACAGTTGATGAGGCCATTTCTTATATTCGAAAAGCAAAAATTTCTCCTGAGATTTCAGGACATCTTATCTATATAGACGATGGCTCTATGGCGGGCATTTCCACTAACGCCAGGTCTACAGATCCATCGGATTACTCAGTAGATTATTCCCATATTAATATTTTTGAAAACTTGGAAATCAGTAACGTGGATGGTGCGGTCAATCTGACTAGGGCGTACACCAATCCACTGAATGGTGTTCAGTCTATCGCCTTTTTAAACAACATTAAGGTCTTGGATAGTGAGACAGAAGAGATGCGAGATGCCCTTATAATTCGAGTGGTTCCTGTAAGCCGTCTGGAGCAGAAGCTGGTATTTTTGAAGGGTGAGTATGAAAATGTGGAGATATCCCTAATAGATTGGGATGGGGACTACATGATTCATGGAAAGTCCTTGAAAAATAGCAATTTCTTTGAGTATTTCAAGTCATATAATCCGATGTCGGCTCAGGAATATAACCAGGTGGTAGAGACGATTCGCACTGACATTGGTTCCATGCATATCCACAATTCCAAGGATGAGGACTGCGTGATAGCGTATACCCCTTTAAGTGGTCTAGATTCATGGTTTTTGGTTGCGTATATTCCAGCTTACGAGTTAACCCTTAACAGGTCCATTGACTGGCTAATCTTGGGAATAGTTGTTGCAGGACTTTTGATTCTTCTTCATTTTAACCTGATGATACTTCTTAATTTCAACCGCAAGCTAACGGTGGCGGCTGAGGCTGCAAACCAGGCAAATGAAGCAAAATCCTATTTCCTGTCTACCATGTCACATGATATTAGGACTCCAATGAATGCCATAATCGGCATGAATGAAATGATTTTAAGAGACAGCCACGATGACGAAATCCTAATGTATTCAGAAAATATCAGGGCTGCAGGAAATACGCTTCTTGGAATAATCAATGATATCCTCGATTTCTCAAAGATTGAAGCAGGGAAAATGGAAATCATTAATGTGGATTATAATTGCGCTTCACTTTTGAATGATATTGTAAATATGGTTCAGAGGAAGGCTGATGAAAAGAATCTTATTTTCAAGCTAGATGTGGACCCCGATATTCCAAGATGTTTGCACGGTGATGAAATAAGGATTAAGCAGGTAATTACCAATATTCTTTCAAACGCTGTGAAATATACAAAGGAGGGCGGCGTAACCTTTTCAATCAACAGCACTAAATGTGAAGACAATCCTGATTATGTAATGCTTCACGTGAGTGTGGAGGATACAGGAATTGGCATTAAAAAGGAGGATTTGGACAAATTATTTGCAGCCTTTGAGCGAATTGATGAAAAGAAGAATCGCAACATAGAAGGAACTGGCCTGGGAATGGCCATTGCCCAAAGCTTCTTGGATATGATGGGAAGCTCAATCCAGGTAGAAAGTGAGTATGGTCGGGGTTCCGTTTTTTCCTTTGATTTAAAACAAAGGGTTGTGAAATGGGAGCCGCTAGGGGAATTTGACTCGGCTTACAAGAGTTTTCTTAAGGAAAGAGAGCAGTACAAAGTACGTTTTGTGGCGCCAGATGCGAGAATTCTGGTGGTTGATGACAATGAGATTAATCTAAAGGTATTTGTAAATCTTCTTAGAGAAACAAAAATTCAGATAGATACGGCGGAGAGCGGAGATGCATGCCTGACTTTATTTAAACGAAATTTCTATGATGTGATTTTCCTGGATCATATGATGCCTGATAAGGATGGCATTGAAACGATAAAGGAAATGAAAGAGTGCACTGACACGCCGAACGCTAAAACACCTGTCATTTGCCTTACTGCAAATGCGGTATCCGGAATGAGGGAAATGTATATAAATGCAGGCTTTGACGATTACCTCACTAAGCCTATTGATACAAGTCGGCTTGAGAATATGCTTTGCACATACATATCTTCGGATTTGATAAAGCAGGTGGATAGAGAGCCTGAGCAGAAGCATAAAATCCTGTTAGTGGACGAAGATATCCAGTTTTTACGCAGGCTCATGGAATTGCTATCGAATAAATACGAGGTGGCAGTGTCAAAATCTACGGCCCAGGCTACAGCCTATTTAAAGTCTCATGAGGCGGAGCTGATTATCATGGACGACAAGCTTGATAATCTGGCTGAAGGGGAACCGGACAAGATTATTCGAGATAGTTTTAAGGAGAAGAGTGATACTGAAATCACGTCTTTAATAGATGATTTCTTTGCAAAGGTTGCTGATAAAGAAAGGAGAGAACATGAATAAACAGATTAAAACAATATTAGCTATGACTTTCATATCAATGCTGGCGATTACATCGGCAGGCTGTGGACAGACTCAAAATCAGAGTTTGGAACAAAGTGAGACTCAGGTTAATCAGCAAGAAAATTCAACAAACCAGTTCTCTCCAAAATATGAAGCAGACACTGAGTATAAGCTGTCTGTGGTGGGAACCTATTCAAACTTTGAATCTCTGGAGAGCACCATCGACAGATTTTACGAGCACTATCCAAATGGTGAGATTGAGTACACATATCTGGATGATTACAGAAATACAATCGGTCCTGCACTTGCTGGCCAGGAGCCACCAGATATCTACGTTGTGCAGCCATGGATGTACGGGGATGAGCAATTTGCACCACTGTTTGATGGGGCAGAGATTTTGTCTGACCCTGAGCTTGAAATCAATTTAGACTGTATTCGTCCTAGCGTTACATGGGAGATGGATGATGGAGAAATCTGCACATTGCCTGTATTTGCCACATCCTACGGAATGCTTGTAAATATGGACATTTTTGAAAGGTCAGGCCTTGAGGTTCCTACCACATTTGAGGAATTGAAGGATGTATGCCAACAGCTCAAAGAAGCTGGCTATGAATCACCTCTTATGGGAGCAAACACAACAACTACGCCAGGCATCGGCTATGCATTTAGCTATCCTATGTTTGCCAAGACTGTAAAGGATGATAGAAGTATCGAGGAGGGCCTTAATAATTTGGAACCATCAGCAGGTGAGGCAATGAGGCCATCTTTAGAGCGACTACAAGAGCTTGTAGACTCAGGATGCATAGATATTGCTAAATGTTCAGAGGAAATCGAAGATGACTACAATTCAGTAATCTTGAGATTTTTCGAAGGAGATGTTCCTATGATGCTTTGCTCAGGCGATGTTGTCTCTGGAACAAAAAAGAGAGAAGGACAGTCCGAAGCTTTTTCGGCTAACCCTTTCAACTATGATTTTTACGTAGCACCTTCTGGAGATGAAGGTGGATACTATATGGATTCAGTTTCCATATTATTCTGCGTTAATAAAAACAGTGCAAACCTGGACATGACAAATGAGTTTATCAGATTCCTTACAAGTGAAAAAGAACTTGGACTCATGGCAGCAGAGAAAAGACTTATTACACCTACCACAGATTATTCCCTTGATGAAGTGTACGCTTCCCTGGCAGATTTCCCAGAGGATAGAACTGTAAACTTCAGGGATACAGAGCTTCTTGATACAGCCGTAAAGCAATATAGAGCAGCAGCCTACGCAATTGTAAATGGAGAAATGACAGTGGATGAAGCCGTTGCAAACTATGGTTCAATACCGACGGAGTAGGTCTATAAGCTACTAAGGATTTGCAGTGCAAGCTCTTTTGCTTCATCGAAATCCAGATTAGAAACGAGCTTATCCAAGTCTTTGATTTGGGTTGAAAGAGCTTCATCACATTTATAGGAAAGAAGCTGTTTTGCAGCATCTTCGGCGCTTCCTAAATCAAAGTCGTTCACAGCAGTGATAAGCATATTTAGATTATTTGACAGGGCCTCTTTATCAAAGCTTTTTTGAGGCCCAAGGCTATTTATAGCAAATGGCTCAAGATAAGGCTTTAGACCTTTAAATGTATCTAAAACACCTGGTGTAAGCATCTTGATTTGCTCCACGTCATTGTCCTTGCCGAGTTTTTCTAGAGTAAAGAAATCCTCGCCAAGCTCCATGGCTCCAATCATGCGGCAGGTGGTTTTTAGTGAATGTACTTCGACGGTATAGTTGGATATATTTCCAGATGCAAGATTGGATTCTACTGAAGCGACCTTGTCATCCATTAATTTGTATATATCACCTAGGAGCTCCAAAAAGAGTTCCTCTGAACCAGCGTTTTTGATAGCTTTTTCTACATCAATACCAGGTATATTAATATTCATAAATCGTACTCCTTCATAAGTTGAGTATACCACTATTAAAATCCGGTATAAACTAGCAGGAGGAATGCATTGGGGAGGCAAAAAATGATTCCACAGATTGTAGTTGTAGACGATGATCCTATTATTTTAAAAAAGGCTTGGAATACTCTTACAAGCTCTGGGCTCAAAGCAGTAGTTTTGAAATCCGGAAAGGCACTTTTGGAGTACACCCAGGAAAATCCTGCACCAGACCTTATTCTTATGGATATAAGTATGCCCGAAATGGATGGATTTGAAGTAGTTAAAGAGCTTAAAAAGTGTGAGGCCGGCTGGCGGGATACACCTGTGATTTTCCTGACAGGCAATGAAGATGAGGATACAGAGACAAAGGGGCTTTCACTTGGTGCAATGGATTTTATTAGAAAACCTTTTGTGGCAAGCGTGCTGGTGCTTAGAGTGAAGCATGCTGTGGAACTTATCAGGCTCCAGAGAAATCTTGAAGGCATGGTGGAGGAGAAAACAAGGGAGAACGAGAACCTTTTCCTGCACGTAGTCGAAAGCCTTGCAGATGCCATCGATGCCAAAGACAACTACACAAAGGGCCATTCAGGACGAGTAGCGATTTATTCAAAAGAGATAGCAAAGAGATATGGCTATGATGAGAAGCACCAGGAGCAGATTTTCATGATGGGGCTTCTGCATGATGTTGGAAAAATAGGAGTTCCTGATGAAGTTATTAACAAGCCAGGAAGACTTACAGACGAAGAGTTTGCCAAGATTAAGAAGCATCCGGGCATTGGTGGCAAGATTCTAGGCAATATAAAGGAAATGCCTTCCCTTGCAGCAGGCGCTAAATGGCATCATGAAAGATACGATGGAAAAGGCTATCCAGAGGGCCTTGCTGGCGACGACATTCCTGAGGAAGCCAGAATCATCGCTGTGGCAGATGCCTATGACGCCATGACCAGCACTAGAAGCTATAGAGGAGCACTACCTGTTGAAGTGGTCCGTGGGGAGATTGAAAAGGGCAAAGGCTCCCAGTTTGACCCTAAGTTTGCGGATATCATGATAGAAATGATTGATGAAGGGGCATTCCCAGATGTATAAGCGAATTAGGCTTGTATAGGGCAGTTGATACGGGAATATAGGAGCTAGTTGTTGACAAATCTGAATTCTGACGTTATATTATATGGAAATCTTTTTCATTAACTTTTATTTATAACATTTTAAAGAGTCTTATTTTATTTTCAGAGATAAAATCCCAATTTTACGAAAATACTACGGTTCAAACTAGAACTTTTCATTTTTCAACCGTAGGAATAAGAATCAGCAGTAGCGATTATGAGTTTTACCTACGGCTATTACTGCGTTTATGTGATTACAACCGTAGTGTCAGTTGGTGACCTACGGGTAAGATTTGCGAGTTCAAAGAATAGCCGTAGGTATTTTGATGATTTGAAGAAATCGCTACGGTTGAAATTACAAAAAACTAATCTCAACCGTAGGAAATCAAAAAAATCCAATATTTTTCATAGAAAAAAGAGGTTTTGAAAGATTACAAGGAATTATTAATAGAAAAACAGACGGAAATAAATCAGTTATTACAGAAATCACAGAAGAATCTTGCCAAGTATAGGGGGCTGCCTAATAAGAGAATTAGGTCATCCACAAGCAATAACTGCGTTCAGTATTATTTTGTAGATTCTGAAACAGGTGAAAGCAAATATGCAAAGAACGGTGAATATACACTGGTAAAAAAGATAATACAGCGTGACTACGAGGTGGCAGTAAATAGTAAGCTTAAGAAAATGGAAAAGGAAATCGAAAAGATTATTAAAAGGTGTGACTTTGAGGATATTCATTCTATTTATAATAAGCTTCCCTTGAGTAAGCGAAATATAGTTGTGCCAATTATAGAAACAGATGAAATGTATATAGAGCGCTGGAAGCTGGAACATGCTGGAAATCAAAACACATTTTTTGAGGATGGTAAAATTCAAACAAATAATGGGGAAAGAGTTAGATCAAAGTCAGAAAAGATAATAGCTGATTTGTTTGAAAAATATAACGTGCCTTACATATATGAACCGTATTTAGAACTTTCTATCGGACATATCGTATACCCGGATTTTGCAGTTCTTAATGTAAGAGAAAGAAAGACTATTTACTGGGAACATCTAGGGTTAATTGACAACGAAGATTATGCCAAAAAGAACATGCTAAAAATCTATGATTACAGCAGAAGTGGATATCATTTGGGGGATAATTTGATTTTGTCTATGGAAACATTTGATACTCCGCTTAATAGTAAGGATGTTATACGAGAAATAATGAAATATTGCATATGATAATTGTTGATTTATAGAACGACAAATGACATAATGTGTGCAATAAAAGCTTGGAATGGGAATAGTGGAGAATACTAATATGGTCATAGGCGTTAGCGCATGTTTACTAGGCGAGAATTGCAAATATAACGGGGGCAATAACTATAGTGAAAAGACCCTTGAATATTTAAAAGGTCATGAGGTAGTACCTGTCTGTCCTGAAGTTTTAGGCGGGCTCCCTACACCAAGGGAATCAGCAGAAATAGTTGATGGTGTTGTAAAGCACAAGGATGGTAGTTCTGTAGATACAGAATTTCGAGCTGGTGCAATGAAGGCTTTGCAAATACTAATAGATAAAAAAGCAGAGCTTGTGATACTACAATCAAGAAGTCCATCCTGTGGCGTTAATACTATTTATGATGGTACTTTTTCAGGAAATATAATACCTGGAAATGGCGTGTTTGTTGAGCTTCTCAGGCAAAATGGAATAAAAGTAGTAGATGTGGCTGACTTATAGAAACGGGGGCAATAATGGTTTTACTGGTTATTGATGTACAAAAGGGAATTACAGATGAAAGACTATACAATTATCAGGAGTTTATAGAGAACACAGCAAGGCTGATACAGACGGCACGAGCGAATGATGTGGAGGTCATTTATGTACAGCATGACGATGGCCCAGGTTCAGGATTTTCTGCAGGTGATGAGGACTATGAAATTGCAGATCAGGTTGCGCCAATAGGAAAAGAGCGTATTTTCACAAAGACTGTGAATAGCTGTTTTGGTAATCCAGACTTTGTATCTTATTTACAGCAGACTGGCACAAGGGAACTCATGATAGTGGGCCTCCAGACCAACTTCTGCATAGATGCCACAGTAAAGTCTGCTTTTGATAGAGGCTATAAGGTTATTGTCCCAGCCGGATGCAATTCTACATTTGACAATGACTATATGAATGCTGAGACTACATACAGATATTACAATGAGATGATGTGGCCAAAACGTTTTGCAGACTGTGTAGCTGTTAAGGAAGCAGAACAGTTGTTGAGAGAGAAGTGATTATAATAATGACATAGCTGGATTATCTATCGCTCTACAGATGTGCAAGTTAGAATAGTTATCATTATAGAAGTTATATAGTTATAAATAGTGAATCCGCCTTGCTATTTTATAACGGATTAGATTATCTAAACTATATTTGGACTTAAAAATTCAAGTATTCTCAAAATCCTACGGTTGAAAATGTAATTTCGAATTCTCGTCCGTAGATAAATTACAAAAGATCATTGAAAACAAGATTTACCTACGGCTAATTTGTGAGATTTTTTGAATCCAACCGTAGTAGCACAAGTGGATCTACGGCTAGATTTTAGACTTTAAAAAATTAGCCGTAGGTTTTTTGGTGTTTAAGAGAAAATTCTACGGTTGAAATAGAAAAAAAGAAATTCCAACCGTAGGATTTGATAAAGCCCATATAATGGTGTAAATTCAAAAATTTAATAAAAAGAGCCAAGTGCTCATCTTTCAGTTAAAATTAAGTTACCACACAAAACATAATTGAAAGGATGAATACTATGGCTCAATTACATTTTACATTGGATCATGACTTTTTTGTAGGACTTTTCTCTGAAACTAAGGATGAAGCATTTGGCAAGCTTATGGAAGCTTTACTTAATCAAGTTCTCTTAGCAGAATCATCCGAGCAACTTGGTGCCGAAAACTATGAACGTACTTCTGAAAGGTCCGATTATCGAAATGGAACAAGAACCAGAAGTTTAACTACACGCATTGGAAAAATAGAATTACAG
>NZ_FOWB01000022.1:0-29961 GCF_900115355.1 Pseudobutyrivibrio sp. JW11
AGGTACTGATTACGATGAATAAGTCATCGTCGCTATATCTAAAACATTTCTGTCTTAAAACATTTTTATTGACTATCTTTAATAGTTAGTCTCTACTTTAGTTCCACAATTTGTGCAGAATAATGCACCGTCTTCAAGTGTTGCGCCGCATGATGGGCACTTCTTTTCTACTGGGGCTTCTACTGCTGGAGCCTCTTCTACAGGTGTTTCAACAGGAGCTGCTTCCTCTACTGGAGCTGCCTCTGGTGCTGATACTACCTCAGCCTCTGCTGCAGGTACATCAACAGGTGCTTCCTGCTTTGGTACTGGTGTACCGCATGAGCTACAGAATGCTGAATCCTTAGGAACCTCAGCTCCGCAGTTAGGGCACTTTACGACACCCTTAATGTTTGTAATCTGCTGTCTGTAATCTTGAATCTTTCCAAGTGATTCATTGATTGCTGCAAAGTGATCCTTGAAGCAATCTTCAAAGTCTTCAAGATGCATTTCAAAATAGAGCTTACCAATCTGCTGATATGCATTGTTGATTCTTCGCTCTTCATCTGAAATATTTGAGTTTAGCTTTG
This sequence comes from Pseudobutyrivibrio sp. JW11, assembly GCF_900115355.1. Classification (NCBI taxonomy): domain Bacteria; kingdom Bacillati; phylum Bacillota; class Clostridia; order Lachnospirales; family Lachnospiraceae; genus Pseudobutyrivibrio; species Pseudobutyrivibrio sp. JW11. The sequence continues at coordinate 567 of NZ_FOWB01000022.1, forward strand.
CTACATCTGCAAAATCTTTTGTCTTAGCAATAGCTCCTTGACTAGCATCGGAAATCTTTTTTCCAAAATCATCAAAAAAACCCATTTTTTCCTCCTTAACAAATATTCTTCCTTTTTGTTATTATGTCGCTAAAATTCGCTCCTTTAAATATAGCTCATTTGCATTTTTTAGTAAATAAATTTGAGCTATTTATTTGCTCTTAAATTTAGTTTTTAGTGATTCAAAAATATCCGTCAAAGGTGTCTCCCCATCGAAAGAATATACATAACCGTGAAGGGATTTTGCCTTCTGCATAAGAGTCTTGGAATGATTCCAAATAAGAATGGCTGAGCGGCCCTTTCCGTTCTTTGCCTCCTGGATAAGATTGGCGGCTGCACTATTTCCATCAAAGGCGACTACCACTGATGGTCGACGCTCGAAAATCTCATAGTTAATACTTTTGTATATTCCCATTCCTTCAGACTCGATTGAAACTCGAACCTTAACATCAGCTTCCTTAATCTTTTCTGCCTCTTTCTTTGTAATAAGCGCAGGCACAAATGAATAGATTCTGAAGCCCTTGTCGTTGTGGTCTAAAAGATATTTTTCATAACCGGAAAGCTTGTGTCCGATTACGAAGCAAACCTCATCCGGACTCATATACTCAAGCATATCGTCCATTTGCTTTATAGCATTGGCACTGATTTTTGTTGTTCTATTTTCAGTGTTAAAGCTTCCTCCCAAGAGAACCACAGGTGTTCTGTCCCATGTGATTTCCTCAATCTGGTCCTTCAGCTCTGTGTTGGCATCAAGCTTTGGTGCAGATTTGGCCTTTGCCTTTGAAATGGTAACGGCCTGCATCTTTTCAAGGAGAACCTCCTCCATGTCGCGGTCGCCTAAAAGCTCGGCGAAGGCTGCCTTCTTTACTGAATATGCCTTTTGGCTCTCTTCGATTATCTTCCTCTCGGAATCGTGCATTTGCTTAAGCTCGTCGTCTGTAAGACCAAGCATTTTCTCCAGAGATAGCTGCTCGTCGATAGAATTGGTGCCGTAAAGGGCAGCTCCATCTGTACCCTGTACGCAGGAAATTCCTTTTTCAAGGTACTGCTTAAGTGGGTGATTCTGAAGTGAGTTCAGGTTGTTCAAACGCACGTTACTTGTGATTTGGAACTCAAGAACCACGTTGTTTTCCTTTAGCTCTTTTAATGTCTCCTTGCCCTTCTTTGATGCAAGGCTGTATGTATAAAGTCCATGGCCTAATCGCATCTTTGGCATCTTCTGGCCTGGCTCCAATGATTCTTTTACGCAGGCAATTGAATGGGCGATATTGTCCTTCTGGCTATCGTTTTCTCCTGCATGAACACGGATGACAAAGCTTGGATCAGCCTTTGCAATCTTTACGATTTCTTTGAAGGCAGGCTTTAGAGTGATGATATCGTTTATCTCCTCGCCTACGAAATCGCAGCCTGCCACATATGGATCAAGGGCTGTTGCTTTAAGCACCTCTAAGTTCTGCTCCAGGTAGTTGGCTGGAGTGACGGCATCCTTAACGATTGTAAGAGGGATACGACGCATCGCTGCAAGGAATCGAATCATGACACCTGTCTCCTGGTAAATGCTTGGCATAACTGCATGAACCTGTCTAAGCATTTCGATTGATTCGTACTTTTTAACAAGGGTTGTGTCACTGATTTCTGCATAGCAAACGCCCTGCTTTTTGTAGCTTCTGGCAATCCAAAGAAGCTTATCCTGGAAGATTGTATTGTGACAATAATCAGGATTTTCCCTATCACGAAGCATCTGCTTAAGGGCGTTTTTAACATCCTCATCTGAAATCATATCCACCTTTGCAAAAGGTATCTGCTCCTCGCTCTCCTTTCCCTTACAGAATACATAGCGATACAGGTAAACCTTTTCCAGGTTTGTAAATACGGCCTGTCCATCCTTTATAACAGCCAGAGAATTTCTAATCTTTACGATGTTCATCTCTGCATTGTCCAGGTTGTTTAGGATTAGGTCTGCAAAGTTTATAAATGTATTATCATTGATTCTGCGGTCCAGATACTTGCCCTGCAAATCCGATGATACGAACTGGCGGGCAACCTTTTCACGCTGGGCATTTACCTTTTCCCACTGGGCATCAGTAAGCTCTAGCTCCAGCTTCTTTACATAATAAAGTGGATAGCGAATCTGATGAGCGATTCCCAGTGCAATAAGGATATCGCCTGTCAAATTGCCGTTCATGTGGGTGTGCAAATCTGCTCTGAATTTTAAATCCTTGCGGATGAATGTCTTGAATATTGTCTTTCCAGCAGGAAGCTTGAAATCCTTTGTCTGACTCATGAGAGTCTTTGCAATGGCTGGGATTGTAGCTTTTCTATCTACTGTGCCATCAGGATAAATGCTGGCAATCTCTGTGTCTGCCAGCTTGAAGATATAGCTCTCCTGATTATTTCCATCTATAAAACATGGGATTTCGTCTGTGATAATAAGCATTCCATTGTCATCCTGTGAAAGTGGGAGGTTACAGGTCTTTGAAATGTTACGAATAAGATTTCCTGTACTGTGATTTGGCGTGGTCAGGACATAGTACATCCTGTCTAGATCCTTGTAGAGATTTACAATAATATCCTTCTCATTATCGAGAAAAAAACAAGTTAAATATGTCATAGCCACTCCTATTATCCTAAGATTTTTACTATATTTTGTATCATAGAATCGGTCTCATTACAACAAATCTCTTGTTCTAATTCTAACACTATTTTGCTAGAGCGTTTTAAAATTATTTAAATATGTTGTATTATTATACCTAACATACATTTGGGGAGATTTTTATGAAATATATTAAACGATATTTACCTTTAGCTATTGCATTTGGAATTTCCGCGGCCATTCTTGTTGCCGTGCTGATTATAAGTTCGGTTAGTAAAGCCACCGTTATCAAGGAACATAGTGATGATAATGGATCCGCTCCTACTATTTCACCTGATGAACATTCCTTCTCACATCCTAAGGTCCATGGCATCTATGTGACTGCGCCAACTGCCGGCACTGAAAAAATGGATGAATTAATAGATCTTATAAACTCCACTGATTTAAATGCTGTTGTACTTGATATTAAGGAAGATTCCGGGAACATCTCCTTTTATCTAGACAATCCAGATAACGACGAAACCAAAGCTTGTATCCCATACATAAAGGATATTAAAGCGCTTTTACAAACTCTTCATGATAACGATATTTACGTCATCGGCCGAATCTCTTGCTTTAAGGACCCAGTTTTAGCTGCAGCTCATCCTGAGCTGGCGTTGCTGGATTCAACTGGTGAGCCAGTGGTTGATTCAATGGGAAATGCATGGGTGAATCCATGCAAGCAGGAAGTGTGGGATTATGTGACAGACATTGCTGTAGATTGCGCTCTCCTTGGATTTGATGAGATTCAGCTTGACTATGTTCGTTTTCCAGTGGGCCAGAACTCAGAAGATGCTGTTTATGGCGTTGCCTCTGATGATGACAGCAGACAAGAATACATCAACGGCTTCCTTTCACAAATCACTTCTGCTGTTCATGAAAAAGCTTTTACTCCTGTCAGCGCCAACGTCTTCGGAACAATTATCACAAGTGATGTGGATGCAAAGCACATCGGCCAAAGCTACACTGACTTCGCCTCAACTGTTGATTGCATCAGCCCAATGATTTATCCATCCCATTATGCTGCCGGAGATTTCGGTCTGGATGTACCTGATGCCAATCCTTACGATACCATCTACGGTGCTTTATTAGGCTCCGCAGATGCGCTGGCTTCCATCCCAGATGAGGATAAATCGACCGTTCGCCCATGGCTTCAGGCCTTCACCGCTGAAAATTTGGAAGGCCACATAGAATATGACAAAGCCGCCATCGACAGCGAGATTCAGGCTGTCTACGATGCCGGCTATGATGAATGGATTTTATGGAATTCAAAAAGTGATTACTCTGTTTTATCGGAATCACTGGAGTAATGACATTACTGACTGCTGGTCTGTGTTTGCCTGCGCAAGCATAGACTGGCCAGCCTGCATAAGGATGTTATCCTTTGAAAATCTGACCATTGCATCAGCCATATCTGTATCTCTGATTCTTGATTCTGCTGCTTGTGTATTTTCTACTACATTATCTACGTTCTTTACTGAATGCTCTAATCTATTCTGGACTGCACCAAAATAGCTTCGCATTTCCGATACTCTTTTAATTGCTTCACCAACTGTATCAATTGCAGCAGTAGCTTTTGCTTCTGTGGTGATATCAAGTGTATCTACGCCAAGTGCCTTTGCTGTGGCGTTGACGCCCTGAACTGTAACACCTTCATTGGCTTCGTTTGTTGTTTGAAGGAAAAGCTTGTCGTTTTGTCTTCCATCGATGTGGGTGAATGATATTGAAGGATAGGAAACAGTTGTATATTCAACTAATTTCAAACCGTATTGTTCTACAATTTCTTCTTTAGTTCCAATAAAGTTTGCCCATATTCTTCCCTTATCTGTTAAATAAAATGTATCGTTCCACGCATAATCATTTTCATATATATTATTGTTCTCATCTACCTTCAAAGATGCTTTTGTTCCAATAGATACATACATAGATATATTGTCAGGTTGTCCATCCAAGTTAATGTCACTAATATTGGAACTATTTAACTCAGTATAAGACAAAGCAAAGTTTCCTATTCCTCCACCAGATGAACTACCACTTTCGTTATATTGTGTAGTTGAAGCAAATCCAGTTCCTACAACTGAACCATTATAAAAATATGGAGCAAATAATGCATCTTTTACTGTAATCGTTTCCCCGCCAGCTACCGTAACACCATTTACATATATATCCCTATTATAGTCATTTGTTAATTTAACATCTTTAAATGAATATATGTCAGGTAAACTTATTTCCTCAACACTACCAATTTCCTTTATTGTTGTATCTGCATTCAATGGATAAATATCACCATTAAAATTTGTGGTCTTCGCAATTCTATCAATCTCACTTCTGAGCTGAGAAATCTCGTATTGAATATCTTTTCGGTCTGTTTCTGAATTTGTACCGTTTGCAGCCTGGACGCACAACTCGTTCATACGCTGAAGCATATCGTGAGTTTCTGTTAATGCACCATCTGCAACTTGAACTAGGGAAATACCGTCTTGAATATTTGTAGAAGCTCTGTCTAAGCCTCGAATTTGCTTACGCATTTTTTCAGAGATAGAAAGACCTGCGGCATCATCAGAAGAGCGGTTAATCTTATAACCACTTGAAAGCTCTTCCTGTGTTGCTCCTAAGGAAGAATTTGTAAGGTTTAACATTCGGCTAGCATTGCTAGCTGTCATATTATGCTGAACAACCATAACTATCCCCGATTAATAAAAAAATAAACCATCCTTAGTTCTAGTTATCAGCATCCTTGCTAATATAGATATCGGAGTATGGTTTATTTTATTTAGTCTGAATATTCAATTTATTCTACAGATTGTCTAAAACTCTGTAATAATGCTATTTCACATTTTCATCCTTATCTGCAAGAAGAAGGGCCAAAATGTGATTAGCCTGTGGGAATTCCCCTGATGCAATCATCTCATCAATCTGTGCTCTATTGTAAAGATGAACGTTTAAGACTTCTGTCTCATCAAGGTTCTGCCCGCTCACCTTTCTGCAATTCTTTGCAACGTAGATGTAAGCGTAATTATCAGCCATAGTAGCATTTGATGGAACAGTAAGGAGGAACTTCCAGTCGTCGCTTTCGTATCCTGTTTCCTCCATAAGCTCGCGCTTTGCTGCCGCAAGAGCATTCTCTGTGCTACCAGCATCCTGGCGGTTTCCGTATTCTTTGCCATCTGTGCGCTCAATTCCACCTGCGCAAAACTCTGTGGTCACCTGCTTGATTCCCTGACGATACTGTCTAACACAGATATAATTTCCCTCTTCATCTGTGGCTACTATTACCACATAGTCGCGGCGGCTGTAGCTATAGTATGGCTCAAATTCTCTTCCATCTGGAAATCTGTATCTGCTTTTTCTGAAATCTATCCATTCGTCATTTACGATATGTTCGCAGGATACCTCTTCCCACTGAAGTTTTTCATTTTCGCTCATTTACTTATCCTTTTCTATCTTTGAATTGTGAACTCGTAGGCTGTGTTGTATGTGGCCACATAAAGTGTGTCACCCTTGATATCAAACTGCTCTGGTGCTGATTTTACCGAAATCTCATCCACCTTGTCGCCTGTGTGCTTATCAAGCAAGTAGATGTAGTCTGGCTCGGATGTAAATCCATATCCGCAGATGATTGTATCGCCATCAACGATGAAGTTGCAAAGGCCTGATACAAGTGGCTCGCTTCGCCAAATCACTTCATTTTTCTGAAGGTCGATAGCTATGATGTGGCTTGATAATGGGTTCTCGCTAGAATATCCGTTGTGCATTATTGAAACATAAAGGATGTTTGCATTATCATCCATCACTGCATACTGAATATCCTGCACAGCCTGTGAATATCTGCCTGATTCATCTGGGCCATAGCAAAGCTCGTATAAATCCAAATAATAAAGGATATCCCCTGTGCTTTCGGATGAAATTGTAAGTGCTGTGCATGAATAATCATCCTTTGGATAGAGCCCCATGTATGTAAATGTTCCATCTGAGTATGGAAGCTTCTGATACTCGAAACCATTCTTCTGGCACCATACATCAGTGTCGAGCCAGTCCTGACTCTCCTCCTTTGTCTTGGTAAGTGAAAGATGTGGGTAATCATCAGCATTTAATCCTGTGTTATTGAACTTATCCCATGATGGATTCTTGATTGTGATAGCTGCTGGTGATTCTGTGATATTTTCATCGTTATTCTCTAGCCCCTCAGTCTCATCATCTGTAGTTGCTGTTTCTGTGGATTCTGTCTGCGAATCCGCCTTTGAATCTGATGATTCCACCGACTCTGTAGCTTGTGTATCCTCATCATCCTCAATTGTAATTTTAATTGTTTTGCAGCCTGTTAAAATAAGGCTTGCGCTTTATTCCTATAATTAGATTGTTTCTCCATCTACCAAATCATATGGTACTATTATCCGCTTATTTTTTTCTTTCTCTTTGACCTCTATTAGATTAAACAATAATTGCATAGCCTCTTTAGCCACCAATTCTACATTATTGTTAACCGAATTTAGCCTAGGTGAAATATACTTTAGTGTATCTATTGCATCGAATCCATGCAATCCATAATCCTTGCCTGCTGTAAGCCTTTTTTCTTTTAGCTTCATCATAATTTCTAAGGCCATCTCATCTGCTGTGCAAATAAAAGCTATTTCTTTGTTTACTGGATAATCCTCTATATGTTCAAGATAATCCCAATCTAATAAATACCCTGCAGTACATTTATCTTGCGCCTGCTCAATAGCCTGATTGAAACCTAAAAGACGTTGCTCATGAACGTAAATATTTTCTTTGTTATTTCCATTTATTGGTGGACATACAAATACAATGTGCCTATATCCCTTAGAAATAACTTTATTTGTAGCTGCTTTCATTGCGCTACGCTGAGAGATATCCACAAAAGGTATCCCTTCTGCTATCTTGTTATCCACAGAAACAACTGGGATATCCAAACCATCGAGAAACGCCTTGTATTCGTCTCCTTTGTTAATGGATGATAAAATGATACCGTCTGTCTTATATGCAGCTAGCCTTTTAATCTTATCGATTTCCTTCTGGGAATCATTGTTATGCAGATTAATATTAACTCCATAACCAAGTTTCTCTGCTTCCGCACTTACAGCGCTAATCATCTGTGCAAAATATCGATTTTTTGAATCTAAGACAACCATACCTATTGTATAAGTACGTCCTTTTGCCAAGCTTCGTGCTAATAAGTCAGGCTTATAACCATGCTCCTTAGCAGTCTTCAGAATCATTTCTTTAGTTGCATCATTTATCCGCCCTGTGTTATTTAACGCTCTGATTACTGTCGTTCTTGAAACACCACAAAGCTTCGCTAAATCATTAGTTGTGATACTCATCGTTCCCCTCTACTCAAACTACTACTCATTCTAACCCAACTTTTAACATCTGGAAAGAGAATGGTTTTAATAATAGCTTTATGTCATCATTATTTAACTCGTAATTGACGATTTCCTGTGGTCTAACAGCATCATGATTCTCTACGTTATTGGTTTTTATATCATCATGAAATAATACCTTTGATTCCCTTATTCCATTTACTTTAAACGCTCTAATATCGATGCTTATTTCCTCTTTCTTTTCACTCCTATTTACAAAGAATAATACTAATTCATTGTCTCTTTCATTAGCAACCACCAGGTTATCTATTAAAGGAACCTCTTCCATATCATCTGTTGAATATGTTTCACCAATATATTTTGATTGAAGAACTGTACCTACTGCATTATTTGCAATCAACTCAAATGGGAAGTAAATTGGTTGAACCCACGCTTCACCACCTTTTTTTGTCATAATACATGCACTTATATTCGTTAATAAAGACTGACAACCTATTTTTACTCTATCACATTTTTTCAATAATACCATCATCATGCTTGCAAATAATAAAGAGTCTTCCATGGTATAAATCTGCTCACCTAATGGTGGTGCAATTTGCCAAGGATGTTCGTCTACCCATTTTTGCACTTCATAGTCTGGTGTTGACCATACCCCCCATTCATCAAAACAAATATTCATTGTCTTTTTACTATTACGTTTTTTCTTCTCTAAATCTGCTATACCACAAACCAAATCAATATATCTTTCCATATCTAAAGACCTAGCAAGAAATGATTTGGTTCCTTTATCCTGACCATCATAATACTGATGAAGAGAAATATAGTCTGCCTCATCATACGTATTGCTAAGAACTTCTCGTTCCCAATCTCCAAATGTAGTATTTCTAGACATTGAGCTTCCACACACTACTAACTCGATGGTAGGATCTAAAACCTTCATTGCTTTCCCAATTTCATGTGCAAGTCTCCCGTATTCGTGGGCCGTCTTATGGCCTATCTGCCATTCGCCATCCATTTCATTTCCTAGGCACCATGTTTTTACTTTATATGGCTCCTTGGATCCATATTTTACGCGAAGATTACTATAATATGTCCCTTCTTCGCTATTACAATACTCAAGTAGAGCCACTGCTTCATCTATTCCTTTTGTACCCATATTTACGGCCATAATTGGCTCCATGTCATATCGTTTAGCCCACTTCATGAACTCATCAATTCCTACTTCATTTGTTTCGATTGATTTCCATGCTAAATCTCTTTTTCGTGGACGATTTTCTTTAGGTCCTATACCATCCATCCAATTATAATTTGAAACGAAATTACCTCCTGGATATCTAACTAATCCTACTCCCATCTTTTTGGCTAATTCTGCCACGTCTTTTCTGAAACCGTCTTCATCTGCTGTAGGATGATTTTCTTCATATATTCCCGTATAAACGACTCTACCCATGTGCTCTACAAATGAACCAAATATCCTTTTGTCCACTTTTCCAATTTTAAAGTCTTTATCTATAACAATTCTGTTTTTCATCCTCTTCTCCTATTCTTTCATACCTGATGTAGCAATACCTTCCATAAAGAATCTCTGACCAAATAAGAAAACTATTAACAATGGAGCTATTGCAATTACTGTTGCTGCTAGAGTTGGACCATACTTTATTGCATTACTTCCAACAAGAGTTGCTAATCCTGCAGAAAGTGTTCTCTTTTCTTGCGTACTTGTGAGCATCATGGGATATAACAAGTCGTTCCAGTTATTCATTAAATGAAAGATTCCTAATGTTACCAATGCCGGCTTTGATAAAGGTAATATTATTTTCAAATATATTTGTATTTCACTCATACCATCGATACGAGCAGCTTCATCTAAAGATTTGGGAATCCCCGAGAAGAATGAAGTAAGCATAAAAATACCATACGCGCTGGCAGCTCTTGGTAATACTAGACCTATAAAAGTGTTGAGAATTCCCATTTTATATTCTTCCAAATAAATTGGAATCATAACAATTTGAAATGGAATCATCATTGTTAAAAGTATTATTCCAAATATAATTTTTCTTCCTCTGAACTCCATTCTTGAAAATGCATATGCCGCTAACGAATCAAAAAACAAACTAATTATCGTTACAGCACCTGCGAAACATACTGTGTTTTTAAGCATCGTTGGTATTGGCAAAACACTCCATACATACTTAAACTGTGTCGTAACCCATTCAGTTGGAAAGAACTTTGGTGGCCATTGCATTACATCAAAATCTGACTTAAAAGAAGACACCAATAGCCAAAACAACGGAAGCAATACAATAAGCATTATTATCGTTAGCAATACATAACTAATTATGTCAAAAGATCTTTTACTCATTATTCTTCCTCCCTTCTAGTTGAATACTTCCTCAAAATAAAAGTTATTATTGCAATCAGGAAGAATAAATAAACAGCAATTGAAGTAGCATATCCAACATCAAATGGAGCTGTTTTGAATCCTCTGTCGTAAATAAATCCTACTAAAGTCTCTGTTGAATATAGAGGTCCACCTTGAGTTAATACATATATCTGATCAAATACCTGCAATGCTCCTATTAATGTTGTTACCAGGCAGAAAGCTATTGTTTCCTTGATACCGGGTATTGTCACATAAATGAATTTTCTAAACCAAGATGCTCCGTCTATTTCTGCTGCTTCATATAATGACTGTGAAACCCCAAGTGCAGCAGCTGACAATAATGTCAAAGTATATCCAAAAGTTTTCCAAACAGATACTGCGATAACCGTACCCATTGCATATCCTTCTGTTCCGAGTAAATTGGGAATTTCTACACCAATTTTACTTAACATAAAAGCAACCATTCCTGAATTCTTGTTTAGTATCATAGACCACATAATACTTATTGCTGTCATTGAACAAACATAAGGTATGTAAAAAACAGTACGTAAAAACTTATGAAATCTATTATTACTAAGCATTAAAAATAATAATAGTAGCGATAATCCTATCTGCAATGGAACTTCTATTCCTGTGTATACAATCGTATTTTTCGTAGCATTCCAAACTCTCGAATCTTCCAACATTCTGCTGTAATTCTCAAACCCTATAAACTCGTATCCATTCATGTAAATATCCATGTTGGTCAAGCTAATGAAAAAAGCCTCAAAAAGTGGCACAAACACAAATATTATGAAGATTAATGATGATGGTGCTATGAATAGGTATGCTAATTTTTGATTCCTTTTCATGTTTCTCCTCCAATATGCTGGTGCTACATTTTGTAGCACCAGCATAATCATTCTATAGACCTAATACCTCATCTAATTTCTCCGATGCCTCTTCAACGCATGTTGTTACATCATCTCCAGATAAAATCTTTTCCATCATTGGCTGCATTACATCTGCATCAATCTGAGATCCACAATCCAATGTCAAATGCCAATCTCTACCAATTGTTGAAGCTGCTGATACGTCTGCTAAAATCTCATTTGACTGGATTTCCGAATCTTGAAGTACTGAATTTGACCATACAGGGAATCCATTTCTGTTAGACCATTCCTTCAAGACATCATCGCTAAGCCAATATGCCATGAATTTATATGCTGCTTGCTTTGTCTTATCATCAGCTCCCTTTGTAAGCATCCATGAACATCCTCCTTCAGGTGAAAAGGCACCTGCTGTACCAGCTGGAATTGCTGTAATACCATAATTAACACCAAGCTGATTTAAACCATTGATATTCCAAGGACCACTAGTGTACATTGCAAGTCTTCCTGCCTGGAACATGGTATCTGCTTCTCCTGCATCCAATGCTTCTGGAGAAACACCTTCCTTGATCATGTCTTGTAACCATGTTAAAGTTTTGATATTCTCTTCAGAGTTTAAATAGTTCTCTGTTCCATCGCTATTTACTACATCTCCTCCGTTAGCCCACAGATATTCAACGTAGTTGCCATAATTTACTGGAAGTCCTAATCCGTATATGCCATTTGCTTCATCGGTACATGCGACTGCTGCCTTCTCCAGTTCCTCCATCGTAGTAGGTGGTGTCTCTGGATCTAAGCCTGCTGCTTCAAATAGATCTTTGTTATAGTACAAATACTGAAGATTATATTGCATTGGTACACCATACTGTGTTCCATCAAAATACGATTTTTCCAATACATTCTCATTGAAATTAGACTTATCGACTCCAGTCACCTCCCAGAAATCATCAATTGGCTCAATCATGTCATTTTCTTTATACTGCTTGATGAGCTCAACACCAGCCAATATAAAAGATGGACCTGTACCAGTAGAAATTGCTGTTGGTAGCTTAGACTGTAATGTTGCATAGTCCATAATGTCGATCTCGACTGTAATGTTATCTGTATTTGTTTTGTTGTAATTGTCTACAATTTCTCTTAATACATCTCCATCCGAACCAGTAAAGTTACACCAAAATGAAATTGTTGTTGCTTCACCACTTTCTTTGGCTTCTGATGTGTCAGTAGACGCTGTTGCAGCTGTGGTACTTGACGATGAACCACATCCTGAGAACAAACTCATCATCATCAATCCAGCTAATAAGCCACTAATAAGTTTTCGCTTCATAAAATTTTTCCTCCTCCTTATGAATCGCCCCAAAAATTTTATTGTATACTATAATGCGTACTCGTGTGCGCACATTTTTAAAAATAAAAGCACTTCTTAAAGAAATGCCTTATTTATGTTTGTGTACTCGTGTACGCTTCTTATATTCAATTTAAATCTATTTTTATATTTCGTCAACATGAAATAATTAACAATAATCTATTTATATATTTGTTTCATTTGACTTTTCCTAGTTATTTTTTAGAAAACGTAATGCTGCACAGCATCAGGAATATCAGCGCAAAGCCAAGCGCATCGTACACTGTGAACTTGTTTCCAAGGATTGTAGTTCCGATGATTGCAGCAGTTATAGGCTCTGCAAAGCTATATAGGCTGGCCTTGTTTGGGCCGATTCGCTTAACACCGCTGATGTATAGAGTAAATGCTCCAATGTTTCCAACAAGTACTACGAAGGCTATGCCAAGAAGTCCGTAAATGTTTGGTGTGTAAGGGATTTGCCATATTCTAAAGATAAGGCATCCAAATGCGCCACCCATCAAAAATGACCAGGCCTGAGCAATAACTACAGGTGTGTCGCTGGTTATTCTTGGAGCAAGCACATTGTAAATCATTACACATACTGCGCTACCAACTCCCGCTATCAGAGCCCCCTTAGCAACCGAAAGGTTTTCTATGTTTCCATGGGTTGTAAGGAAGAATACACCAAGGATTGCCAGTAGTATTGCGCATATCTCACCGACTCTTGGTAATCTTTTTCCCTTCAGACATGTCACCATCAAAATGAAAATAGGAGCTAGATCCTGCAAAATCGTACCTATGGCTGCGTTTGAAAGCTCTATAGTTAGGAAATATAGAAACTGGCAGCAGCTAACTCCTAGCAGGCCATATATCAGCATGTTTATAGACTGGCCAGGTGTGGCCCATGGTTTGAAGGTTTCTTTTTTGTATTTTATAAGGCAGTAAATAAATAAGATAATTCCTGCCATGCCCAGACGGATAGGCACGAGCCACTGACTATCCATCTGCTGCACATCAAATAAATACTGGCCCACAGAACCTGAGAGCCCCCAGCAGGAGGCTCCCAAAATTGTAAGCAATATTCCTTTATAATCACGTTTCATCTGTTAATTAATAATCTCCAATAAATCTTTTTCTACGTGGCATTGCAAAAACAGCACCTGTACGCCTGAATTCTTAGCCTCTTGTAAAGCAACTCCAAACTCCGGGTGAGTCTCCACATTTGGGCGCACTTCTGTAACTCCATCTACCTGAATTACAAAAGCTACCATAGCCTTATACCCAAGCTTTGTAGCCTTTGCCAACTCTCTCAAATGCTTTACTCCACGCTCTGTAGGCGCATCAGGAAAATAGCCTACACCATCTATAATAAGTGTGCAACCTTTAACTTCTAGAAGATATTCATCCTCACCTTTTTTCATGAAGAAATCGATTCTGGAATCACCATATTTATGCTCCGGATCAATATAATCGTAATCCTGCTTTTCAATCCACTCCTTCACCACCGCATTTGGCGCCTGAGAATCGATGTTGATTATTCCGATAGGTGTCTCAACGGCAACCAAATCATATGGTGTCTTGCGCTCTGGATTTGTGGCCTTTTCCAGATATACCGTCCTGCCAGGAAGCAATAATTCCTTGCATCGGCCGGTATTTTTTACATGGACAGTTACTTCTTGTCCATCAATATCAACCTGTGCTATAAAACGGTTTGGACGTGATATGAACTTTGCTTCTACTATATTTTTATATTTCACTAATGATTTTTCTCCTATATCAAGCCCATAAAATATGCCGCTATAACCAACTGGATAATCAGAATGGCTGGCATGCCGATTACAAAATACCAGTGTTTTGTCTTGTGGTGGAACAGGTACATCCCTGCCCATGTTCCGATGCTTCCGCCTATTAAGCTGACTAAAAATAGTGTTTTTTCTGGAATGCGCCAAGCACCTTTGATAGCTTTTGCTTTGTCGATTCCCATTACGGCTAAGCCTGCAATATTAACAATGACCAAATATCCAAGTATCAACTTGTCCATGATAATATCCTCCGTTTTATATCTTAGTCTTCGCCAAGCAATGTAACTATTCTTGGCTCGTAGCCTACTGCAGGAAGATATACGTCAAAAATATCCTTTGCAGCTATCCTCATGCTTGATGTATTTACACAAGGATGGCAGCCGATAAACTCGCTGTTTTTCACATCCTCGTCCACCAAAAGCTGCACTACATGGTCTTTATCATTCATCAGCCCCATTACACTAACTGAGCCTGGCTCGATATCAAGATACTTCAGCATATCCTCTGGGTCAGCAAATGACAGTCTCGCTGAATTTATCTGCTTTGAAAGCTCTTTTGTTTTAAACTTTTTATCTCCTGGAATCATCAGTAAATAAAAGTTTGTCTTCTGTCTGTTACACAAAAACAGATTCTTGCAAATTAATGCACCAAGGGATTTATCTATTTCAGCGCAAACTTCCATTGTATCCGCTGGCGCATGGTCTATACGCTTGTACTCAATTCCAAGATTATCTAAATAATCATATACTCTGACTTCCCTGTCTAATCGTCCTGTTGTGTCCGCTGGTCTGCCTGTTTGTAATTCTGTCATGATATTCTCCTCTATTCTGTCTCTTCCTGTGTAATAATTCCGTCGTCGCTTATTTGCGCATTCACTGATATGCTTTCAAGCCTATCATACAGCTGGCGCTGCTTTGCACCATCTGCCACGTACTGTGTTGTGCAGTTTGCTTGTAATGCTGGTGTAATGATAACGTCCATATTTTCCTCATCATTATCGCCATAGC
Organism: Pseudobutyrivibrio sp. JW11; assembly: GCF_900115355.1. Classification (NCBI taxonomy): domain Bacteria; kingdom Bacillati; phylum Bacillota; class Clostridia; order Lachnospirales; family Lachnospiraceae; genus Pseudobutyrivibrio; species Pseudobutyrivibrio sp. JW11. The sequence goes on from NZ_FOWB01000022.1 coordinate 15,986, forward strand.
AATGCAGTGTGATAAGCATGGTATCCAACGTCTTTTCGTTAAACCAATAATTTCCAAGACTGTAGACTATTGGCACATCGTTGTAAAACTCGAAGCCCTGAAGACAATGGGTGTGGGCGCCTATGATTACATCCGCGCCGGCGTCGATGTACTCGTGGGCTGTGGATGTCTGTACCGGCTCAAGCACTGTGGAATATTCCGTGCCCCAATGAGGTAGCGCCACCACAATATCCGCATTAGCATCTGCTTCTTTTATCTCTTCATCAAAAAGGGCTGTGTCATAGCATCTGAGAATTCCTGGCTCGGTATCTGTGGCCTGTGGTGTCATCTTGTTTTTTTCAGCACGGGATGCAGCCACGAATGCTATCTTCTTTCCTTGGACTTCCATGTACACTGGCTCACTTGCCTCAGCCAGATTATGGCCTGCTCCTACATATGGAATCCCTGCCGCATCCAAGGTATCCATGGTATCAAGCAATGCGTCTTTTCCATAATCGTACACATGATTATTTGCAAGACCCACTATATCTACTCCTAGCAACTTCAAGTTCTCAACCCTAGCAGGATCCGCCCTGAAAGTATAGGCTTTGCCCGGCAGTGGTTGTCCACGGTCGCTGTATGTAAACTCGTTATTTATCCACATTATATCGGCCTGCTGCATGGTACTTATTAACTCCGGTGAAATACAATCCGCGATACCATTTTCACAAGTGTTTAGATACTGGGTTGTGGCCCAATTTTCGTCAAAGTTGATATCGCCGGCGAAGCATAATGTGAAATCGTATTCACCATTATCTTCTGTGGTAGATTCCACAGGCTGTGGCTGGCTATAGTTGGCCTCCTGGGCCGACACCTGCTCTTGCATAACCGTTTGCTTGCCGCATGCTACTAGCGATAAGGCCAAGCATATTGATAAAGCTATCCTTCTTTTCATTGACTTTCGTTCCTAACTCCCTAATATAACTAATTTTAGCTCCTATTATACAACTTCATACTTTAGACGTACATTAGTGTTATTATTACTATATATGACCTTTGTCCGTTTTAAGGTGGTGATTCTATGTTGGGTATTAATGGCATAAACACTAACTTTTCTCCATATAGTAATTCTTTTAATTCTGGCGCTACAACTCCTGTGGATTCAAAAATTGCAGATGAACTGCGTGCTGAGGGCAAAAGTGAATCCTTGGCTAAAAATATCACCAGCGAACGCGCTGCAAAGCGTGCCGGTGTAATTGAATGCGAAACTTGCGCCAGCAGAAAATACCAGGACGGATCTGACGAGCAAGTATCCTTTAAATCTGCTGCTCATATATCACCTAATGCTGCTGCGGCTCGTGTCCGCGGCCATGAGCAAGAGCACGTAAATAATGCCTACGACAAAGCTGAGGAAAGTGGCGGCAAAGTCCTTCAGGCCTCTGTTTCTATCCATACTGCTGTCTGCCCTGAGTGCGGCCGCACCTATGTCTCAGGCGGCACCACCCACACTAAGATTGCCTATCCAAACGAAGATAATCCTTATCAAAAAAACAGAAAGGAAGCCGATAATGGCCTCCTCTCTGGAATGAATATCGATATTGGGGTTTAAAATCTTTTACATGCTGCAAACATTTTGGTTCTTTTATAGGTTCTTTTCAAATATTTGATCTGCAAGACCTACAATAGGAGTAAAATCTGCAATCTTTTTAAATCCATATTTTTCATATAGGCCACGATGTTCACTTTTTAGATAAACTTTATTTAATCCTAGTTCTTTACCATAACTTAGGGCTTTTTCTATTAGCTTTTCTGAAACTCTTTTTCCTCTAAATGCTTCATCTACAAATACTAGATTTATAAATGGGTGGTAATTATATTCAGGTGGAATATATCCGTTCTCATCAAAAACGCAAAATCCTGCTATCTGGTTAGCCTCTATAGCAACAAATATTTGCTCTTTATCTTTGAAGTCATGTTTTTCCATCCTATTAGCTAAATTCTTACCTGGATTCCATGAGCAATTTCTAGAAAATGCTATTAGCTTATCCCAATATGGCTCATTCTCATTTACTAATATAATCTCCATTACTACTTATATCCCTTTCGCTCTTTAGCTTTTTCGATAAGTTCTTTAGCTTCCTCAAAAGCTTCTGGAAGATAATCTGCGTACCATTCCTTACCAGCTTTTTCAGCCTTTTTGATTTTTTCCCAGGCTGCATGTTGTTCTTCCTTTGAGTTATAGGTTACTCCAGCAAAGACATGAGGGTGTCGTCTGACCATCTTTTCAGATACAGTCTTTGCTACATCATCAAATGTAAACAGGCCTTCCTCTTCTGCTATTACTGAGTGAAACATTACCTGAAGGAGTAAGTCTCCCAACTCTTCTTTGAGGTTTTCGGCGTCACCCGTTTTATCAAGGATGTTTATTCCACTGACAACCTCAGCAGCTTCTTCGATTACTTCTGGCTTTAGGCTTGTATGAGTCTGAGCTTTATCCCACGGACAACCGTTTTCACTTCTTAATGTTTCTACTATTTCTTTTAATCTATTGATTTCTGACATGATTTACCTCATTGTAAATATTTGAATTCAAATGTGTTTGGAGTATAGATTTGAGTCGATATATCCCTTTGCAAATCCTAAAATAATATCGCTCGACAAACCTCCCCCATGGGAGTCGGATATTATCATGATGTCCTTTGTAATGCTTGTTAACTGTGCGTCGGTTAACTCAATCCCTTTTCTTTTAAGAAAGAGATTCCCTACAACTTTTTTACAACGTTCTAAGTCTTCATTAGATATATCCATAAGTATCCCCTCATGATTTGTAATAATCGGAGTGACGCGATTTGAACGCGCGACTTCTACATCCCGAATGTAGCGCTCTACCATCTGAGCCACACCCCGTAAAGTAAATGGCTGCAAAGATTACTCCTTGCAGCCTTATATATTTTAGCGGGTAAGCTTAGCTTGAACCCGCAGTGTCGAGTTTAGGCCTCCACATTGTGGAGGAAATTTGAGGAATTGATCATCGGCAATGTCCTCCTTTCCTAAAATCGACTTAATTATAATACACTTTAGTCTTCCATAAAATATTGATACGCATTCTCTTCTATTTCACCACATGGATTAAGATGCTTACCTTCTTCATCATATAGTTTGTAGGTAATCTGTTTGTCTCCTAAAGAGCATGCGCCGTCTATACCTAAAAGAAGTGTATAATAGCTATCTGTCATTAATCATCGCTGCAACCTCAGATTCACCATCTTCCGAAAATAACTCTCTAATATACTTTCTTTTTCAGTATGGCAAAGCTCAACAAAATCTTTTCCAGTCATTGCTTCCTATCCTCTCTTCTTTAGCATTAATTATAGATTCACTACAACCTCTGATATAGCTACCAATGTAGCTTCTCCACTGATAGTGATTCTATTATTATCCTCTAATCTGCAATGTACATATCCACCACGCTTTGAAGCCTGGTAAGCTTTGATTTCTTTCTTATTCAATACTTCAGACCAGTAAGCTGCTATCTGACAATGAGCTGAACCACATACTGGGTCTTCTGCAACAAGAAGTTTAGGGAAGAAAGTTCTTGAGACACAATCTACATCTTTTCCTCTTGCTGTAGCATCCTGTCCTCTGCCTGGAAGCTTTGAGAGCTTAATCTGATCAGGATTCATATTTCTAATCTGCTCTTCTGATTCAAAAATACAGAGAAGGTCTGGTCCAAGAAGAGCCTTTATAGGGCGAACGCCGTAAGCTTCTTCCATTTCATCTGTAACAGGAATTTCAGGCTGTTCATATGTAGGGAAATTCATCTCCAAGAGATTTCCATTTCTCTTTACTGTAAGTTTTCCGCTGAGAGTGTTGAATTCTACTAGGTCTGAATCCTTTTCTATGTAATTTAGTATTACAAATGAAGATGCAAGGGTTGCATGTCCACATAGTTCTACCTCTGAACCTGGTGTAAACCAACGTAAGTGATAGCCCTGTTCCTCTTTTACAATAAACGCTGTTTCAGACAGATTATTTTCCATTGCCAGCTTCATCATTGATTCTTCTGATGGCCAGCTATCCATAACACACACTGCAGCTGGATTACCTGCAAATGGTGTGTTTGTAAATGCATCTACAATATACTGTTTCATTATTGCCCACTTTATATTCCCTTTTGTATATTAAAAATCGTATCTCTTAACCTCACAGTTCTTAATTCCACAAGATGAAAACTCCTCATTTGTCATTTCTGTAAAGTAGGATTCCACCATTCTTGCAATTCCATTATGGGCTACTAGAATGACTTCTCTATCTGACGCCTTTATATCATCTATAAGATTGTATATTCTCTGAGCAAGATGAAGCATAGATTCACCCGTTCCAAATCTGCTTGCCATATCTTTTTTTGCTTCGTGGAATTCTGCTCCATCTCTTGGAGTGGACTCATATCTTCCAAAATTCTGTTCTTTAAGCCTTGGCTCTATTTCCATTGGTATTCCTGTGATCTCAGAAATGTGTCTTGCTGTTTCTTTTGCTCTTACAAGAGGTGATGTTAGGATTACATCCGCAGTAATTCCCTGCTCTAATATCTTTTTACCAGTTTCTATGGCTTGCTCATGCCCTTTTTCTGTAAGCTCGATGTCTGTTTCACCGCAAATCTTATTTTCTACGTTCCAAACAGTTTCCCCGTGTCTAATAAAATAAAAATGATCCATGTTTATATACTTCCTAACTCTTTCTCTTTATCTAGCAATAATCCCCTTAGATAGTGCTCTTTTTACAATCTACGCAGTTACTCTATTTTGAGATATACGTAATCTCCTTCAAGTTTGTTATAAACATGTTTGCCAATAATAGATAGTAAGTTTCTGATTTCTTCGATTTTTTCACTTGCAAATTCAACATATGAATGATTCTTATCAGATTCATTCTCTTTTTCATACATGTCATTACAATACACAAAAAACTTATCCAATATATCTTCTAAAGGATACTGCGAAACGTAGGCATCACTAGGTTTGTTTTCTTCAAGCTCAGGTTCTGGTTCAAAAACAATGGATGTCACATAAATAATATTTTGTTCCTCAGGATCATGTTGATCTTCCCAAACAATATCATCATCTGTTCCGATATTTTCGATTTCACGATAATATCTTTTTCCATCATATGTAAGTATCATATAATCCTCGAGAAATTCTCCGCTTCCCTGAGCCCAGTCTTCTGATTTAAGCAATTTTGAAACCAACTCGGTATCTGAACACCCCTTAAGTGATAAAGATTCACCATAAGATTTTTTATCTGTAGTTTTATATATCATATCTTCTACTTTTTCATAATCATCTGAATTATACTTTTCTGCCTCATAAAATCTAATATTTTTCAAATTACATTATCTCCTTTGCCCTTTTGCTTGCGCCTTTACATTATCTCATATATTTTAACAAAAAGGCTGTTGAAACACCATAGTATTCAGCTTTGGCAACCTTTACAAATAAAAAAGCCGCACCAATTCGATGCGACTGTAATTCACGATTATAAAAATATAAAGAAAAAGACTCTGGGCCCTTACAAAACCCTACAATTTTCCTACAAGAATATGACAAAACCCATAATCTTTTTGCCCCAAACAAAATTTAAGCCTACACAGAATATCTGAATTGATCCTATTAATGAAAGATAGTCCATGAGAAAAGGCTGCCATCGGCAGCCTATAATACAATATTACAACTCTGTAGAACCAACTTTATCTCCGTTAGCAACAAAGTAGATTCTATGTTCTTTAGGCTTAATATAAATGCTGATACCTGTGAGCTCAACGCTCTTGTAGTCTCTCTTGAATTGAGCTTGTGCTTTCTTTAGGCAATCAGCCTCTGTGAATGCAAAATTAATTCCGACCATGGAAAAATATTAGATTTTTTATTAGTGTGGTCTATTGTTTATGTTATCGAAATCGAGAATTTCAAATTCTTCTACAGGCATTGGCTTGTAGAAGTAGAAGCCTTGCATTCGTTCACAGTCTATAGCAATAAGAAAATCGGCATGTTCTTTAGTTTCCACGCCTTCAGCAATATATTTATATTTTAGGTTACGAAGCATTTGTAGGATATGCTTGACCACAATTTTGCTTTTCTCAAAGTTCTTAGTGTTTTTTAGGAAAACATAATCAAGTTTAATTCCATCAACTGGAATTTCTGTAAGCATATTTAGGGATGAATAGCCACTGCCAAAGTCATCCATTTCAACTTCAAATCCTATATCCTGTAGCTGAGCAGTTGTCTCTAATAGTAATTCGTTATCATCAGCATAGGCACTCTCAGTGATTTCTATTCTTAGCTGAGAAGGTTCAATATCGTACTTTTCGATAAGATTCTTGAAGTGCTTTGAGATGTTTTTGTTCTTTTCTATATCAAATCGAGATAGGTTAACTGATATAGAACGTTTAAATCCTTGCTCGTTCCATCTATGAATATCTTTGCAAACTATTTCCCAAACTAGACAATCTAAATCGTAGATGAGACCAGTTTGTTCTAGTATTGGGATAAATTGACCTGGGCTCAACCAACCTAGTTTTTCGTGGTTCCATCTACAGAGAGCTTCTGCGCCTATGATTTCACCAGTTCTATAGTTGACTTGAGGTTGATACCAGACTTTTATTTCATTCTGTTTTATAGCAGTAGAAAAATGACCGCAGATATCTGAAAGCAGTCTTCCTGCTTCCCATTGATCTATGTTATATACTTCGTACCCCCCGGTAATAGATAGATGTGCTTTTTTTTCAGCTAATCTAGCACAGTCTAGCATCTTATCAACGTTAATATTTTTATAATCTTCAGGAGTTAAGACATAAAGACCACTGGATATCTGAACTTCATAGTCGTTGCCCTGATTAATATAATATTTTTTGACTGGTTCAAATACGTTTGTTTCCATTGCTTCGAAACCGTTGTCATCAGGTAGGCAGCATAAAACAGCAAAATGATCTGCATCAATTCTGGCCATAGCCTCTTTGTCAGAGAAATACTCCAATGATTTTTCTACCCAGAAGCATAGAAGTTCATCAGCAGAGTTCATTCCCATTTTTTCATTTATGAATTTGAAATTCTTAATGTTGTTGTAAGAAATAATATATGGAGTGGAAGGATTTTCCAGTAGTAGTTCTTTTACTTTTTCACGGAATCCGGCCATACTAAGAGCACCAGTAAGTGAGTCATAGTCTATCATTTGGCGAATTTGATTTTTGGTTCTTTTCTTTAACAGTTGTTGCTTTGCTAGAAAGTGAAGTGCTACAAGAACAATTACAATTGCACACATGATAAAGACATATCTATCGGCGTAAAGGTAGTCCTGTACATCATATTTGTACAGTTTACGAGAAGTATAATCTAAAATAACAGCCTGACGCTGGGTATCACTAATCATAGCAATACCTTCATTAAGTTTTTCTATAAGAGCCTGATTTTCAGGTGTATTTAAAGCACCAACTCTAAATTCAATAGAAAGCATTGTAGTTGGTTGAACATGCAAATCGATATATGAAGGCTTCTGAAGGACATAACTCCAAACGTAGGAATTATGAAGTAATGCGTCAACTTCGTCTTTACGTAGGGCGTCTACACACTTGGACATATCTTTATACAGTATGACTTCAATATCTGGATATAGGCTTTTTACTGTGTCTGCTATACCAGCTTGAGACTGAAGCATTCCAATTTTTGCACGATTAATGTCTGATACATTATCTCCCTCAGAAGTTACAACAGTGAGAGGAGTTAGCATTAAATCGTCAGAAACGATTGATGACTGTCCAGATGCACTTTCAATTTCGCTGCCTAAAGGCATGACTATATCATAGGAGGTATTATCTAGCGCATCCTTTAGTGAAGATTCTTCTATAGTAATAAATTCAACGTTATAACCGATATTCTCACAGGCAATACGAAGTAATTCCGGTCCAATTCCAATGATTGCACCATCAGAATCATCTATATAAATCATAGGGCATCTATCCGTTGGAACGCCGACAATGATGGTATTCTCATTGCTTGAAGCAGCAAAAGAAACCCCAGATATAAAAAATGGGATAACAAGAATTAGCGAAATAATATTTATAGATATAATTTTTCTCATAGGACTAATCTTCATAGGTTGATACCATCCTTGGACATAATTGTATATGGTGATTGTACAACAAAATTGAGGACAATTTATGACCTACTAAAACTAGGCTTTGAATAAAAAGTCGATTATTATATTAACCACTTATTTCTTTGCTATATCCTGCAAAATTCAGAAAGCCAGTAACAAGTCATGGAAGGCTGATTTAGATGTTTAAACATAAAAAAGCACTCTCTAGGTTTCCCTAGAAAGTGCTTTATAATCATATCAAGAATTAATCCTGTACGTATGGCATAAGTGCAACAAGATATTTCCTAAAATGTATCTTAAGCCTTTATACCTTATTATCACGTATTTCAACCATCTCGTATGAATCAAGTAGAAACATAGTGAGTCATTATAATGTATTATTCCGTACGATTTTGTATTCAGTTTGGAGTCAACACAGAATTTTGGGGTCAAGAGTCTTAAGACTCTACCTTGAATTCTTTCCAGGCTGCAGATAACTTCTGCATAGCCTCTTTCTTCTTATCATTTGTTGCTTCGGCATAAACATTCATCGTTGTTTTGATGTTTTTATGCCCCATAACATCCTGAATCACTTTCAGGTTGCTCTCGTTCTCACAAAAGCGTGTGCAGAAAGTATGTCTTAACTGATGGCAACTAAAATGCGGTAATAAATGAGGCTCTCTCCGCTGCTTCATAGCATTTCCCATCTCATCCATGTTATAGGATTCCACAATTCGCCTTATTGCTGCATTAATATTCTGCTCACAGAGCACATCTCCATTAGCGTTTTTAAAAATGAATCCAGACATACCTTCAATTATAGTTTCATTGAATCCTGTTATAAGCTGTTCCTCGTAGATTTTATGAAATGCTTCACATACATCATCCATCATAGGAACTACTCTTATTCCAGCATCCGTTTTTGGTAAGGATACACCTAAGCGCTTAGCTTTTTCACCCTTTGTGGGCTTTACCCTGACTAAAGCATGGTTTACATCTATGGTTCTTTCATCTAAGTCTATGTCTTTCCAACGTAATCCAACAAATTCTCCACACCTTAAGCCAGTGCCTAACAGAATGGTGAATATTGGATGCCAATGATCATAAACTGGATGTCCTTTGATGTAATCCATAAAAGCCACTTGGTCATTTAGCGTCAACGCATGCCTTACACCTTTATTTTTTCCAATATCATTGGAAATCTCTCTGAGTACCCCATCTGTTGGGTTTTTTCGGATAATCTCATCCCTAACGCACATCTCAAATGTCGGTTTCAGACAACAATGAATCGTACCTACAGTAACTGGTGCTATCCCGTCCTCTTCTACTAGCATCTTATAAAATAAAACTACATCTGAGAACTTGATATCTCCCACACAACGTTTACCAAAGCCATCTCTTACATGCTTGTTGTACATCATCTCGTAATTAGCCCTGGTTGTTCGGCGCAATGAGGTTTTAAGGAACAAATATCGATCAAATGCTTCATTGACAGTCATTACATTCCTAGCGTAACTATCAATTCCATCTAATTGATCCCTTTTAAGCTCATCTTCCTTTTCCCTAAGTTCCTCTAGCGTTCTAGCATAAATCGTTCTTCGAACTCCCCTAGGGTCTGTGTACCTATAGATATAACGATTGTCCTGTGTACGATATCCCTCACCTTTTCGGAATACTCTTCCTTTAGAATCTTTTCTGGTCTTTGCCATGTCGTGCCTCCTTAATGGAGAAACACTTGAATAAGCTTTAGCGTAAATCATTTAAAGACTCTAAACCTTTGTCGTAGTTATGCCATACGCAACTACTAGCCTTATTATATTTTACGCTTTTAGCTTACACAAGCCCCCATTAACCAACTCTGAATGTTTCAAGATAATGTTCAAATATCTCAGTATTTACTAATACAAGCTTGTCGCACTTATAAATAGCCTTTGCATCCTTTGCCATTTTCTCAAACTTTGTTTGACACATTGAATACATTTCCGCCCCTTCTTTGTAACGTACAAACCTCTTTTTTGTTGAAACCATTTTTCCCATCACTCCATCTCCTTTCTACTTTTACATTATGACTAGACCAGTGATTTTCTCTTTTTATTTATGTATCAAAAAAATCCTCTCACTTATTGCTACTGGGAGAACCTTTTTATCAACCCTGTATCGTGTATTTTTTATGTTTTTATTTTTCTCCTTCTATATAACCCCACTGAAATACGGCATTTTATAAGGTTCTTTCAGAAATTATTTATATCTAAAAATAATTCCTTTCACTAAGTCTTACAAAAACTCAACTTTTTATGCACTCCTATCGTGTATTCTTATGTTTTTTCCTCTCCAAATATAACCACTTAATTATAACTTCCTAATAATTATTCCTTTCATAAAGTCCCACCGTGATAACGTTATTTATGCCCCCCAGCGTTTATCTTCTGAAAAAAGTGCAAAAAAATACAACCCTAAAAAATATCTAGGATTGTATTCCCATTTCTTTTTCAAGAAAATTTACAGATTCTTCTTTATCTTCAAATCTAATTATTCATATAACCCACTGCCATTAACACGAAGTAGAACTAGAGTTGAGTATTTCACTACAGCACAAATGCTAAACAAATCCCGACTTGTCAATGTCTTTATTCTGAACTTGATAATAAAGATTCCAATAGCTCAACGTATTCTTTGAACTGTGTTCTTCCAAATTCGGTAAGTGTATAAGTGGTTTGGGGTTTATTGTTTACAAATGCTTTTTCAATCGTTAAATATTCCATTTCGCTTAATTTATTAAGCTGTATACCTAAGTTTCCGTCAGTTGCTGAGGTTATAGTTTTCAATTCTTTGAAACTCTTTGTACCAGTCAGCAGAGCAGATAAGACCGCTAACCTAAGCTTCGTTTGAAAAGCTTCTGGTATTGTATTTATTTCCATGATTCTTTGCTCCTATCCTAAAAAACAGCCCTAATGCAACCATTCCGAGAATCATTACTACCCTGATACTAAAGCTACTAACTGAAATCAAAGTACCTTTTCCACCTATTGTCCCGAAAGGCATCTCTTTCATACTCAAAAATAACACTAAATATAATACACTATAGCATGCTGTGCAAATTGTTATAAGTTTTCTTTGTGTAAGTATACCTGTCATAAATAAGGCAAATATAATCGGCAAAATCTCTAATAGCTCTTTGCATCTCCATAAAGTCATAATTCGATCATTGTTACCGGTAGGAAGCAAATGCATATACAAGAAAATAAATACATAAGAGCCAATCAAAAATATTCCCCATATTTTTAACATACCATAGCTAATATCGTTATTTGCTTTTCTTAGTTTTCTTGAAAAGAAAATAAAAAGAATAATATATCCTATAATTTTAATCCAATAGTATCCCGCTCCAAAAATATGAACCAGGCTTGTTTCATATCCATAAGTATTTCTAATATAATACATCAGTTGTTCTACAATAGCTGCAATTCCATTAATAATCCCAACCCATATAAAGAACGGTGCGATTTTAGAAAAATCTTGTTGTGTGCGTTCAATTACCGTTTTGATTAATGAAATATCATCTAATGCAAGTGCTACATTCTTATCCATAATTACCCTCCTGATCACACTTTATATTATAGAGTTCTCTATAAATTGATAATATAACAAACAAATTCTTTTTGCAACTATAGAATATAAAAAAAGCCTCCAACAGGAGGCAACAGTATCTGAACAACGAAAAACAGAGCTAACATCACACTATGTGCAATGCCGCTCTGCAAAAGTCAAACTTTTTCTTTGTGTTTAATTCTATCCATGAGTATACCAACTGTCAACAACCATTTTAATAGTAACTATTGACTATATATATTTTTCTACCCATTGATATGTATAAAACGCCTGAGAAGGTACCTCTGGAAGAAATATTATTATAGATTCAACTTTTTTGTATCTATATTATCTAAAACCCAATACCCTTCTTTGGATTCAAAATCTTCCTCATCATCATTATATACTAAAGATGGATCAATCCATCAATATTATCATCTATAGTTAACTCTTACTTCTTCCTTTTGCATTGCAATACAAGAAAGATTAAAATTTCATAACTGCTTCTACCAGCGGTTCATATTCTTCTCAAACTTACTAGTGTAAGATTCTTTTAACTCATCGGCAGATATCCCATAGCAAAGCAAAACATCATTGTAATACATAAGCACATCAGCCATTTCTTCAATAAGATTATTACGCTCAGGATTGTCTATATCAGCTGCTTGAGGGCCATGCTTCTTAACTATATCAATAACCTCTCCAACTTCTCCAATCATCCAAAGTAGTTTATTTTTACCAACTTCTGGAGAAATATGCTCCCATTTATCTTTGTACTTTTCCTGAAGTGCTTTCTGCATCTCAAGCATTTCGTTTATACCGAAGTCAGACATAATATTATCTATCCCCCTTAGTTTACTGTTTATTAGTAATTATATCTATTTGTGCTTCTACTACATAATAATCATCCATGTTATATATCTTACCGGTCTCCATGAAGCCATTTTTATGCCAAAAATGTTCTGCCTGTGGATTATTTTGTACCCAACATAACTGAATTTTCGTAAACCCATTATTACTTACAAATCGTCTCAACTCACTTATGATTTCACTTCCTACCCCTTTATTCTGAACAGATATGCCAGTCATAAAGAACCCTATATAAGCAGTATTCTTATCTGGATAACCAAGTATTAAATCCATAACAGCAATCAAATTATCACTATCATAGAAACCTATGTAATACTTATTATCTAATGTTACTCCAGGCGGTAGTGCTGTCATATCTGCCTTTATGCTTTCATTTGTCACAAAAGGTGGACAATACTGATAGTACAATTCATTTTTGCAGCACAGGTTATATACCTGCAGAATATCCTGCTCATTCAATGCTCTGACTTCGTATGTCTTCGATATTCTAGTAATTTCTAACTCCATTATCTTAATAATATTCCTTTATAGTATTTTTCTTGAAAGTCTATTTTTTCGAGGATTTCATCATCCGAATAATCCTTACCATCTATGGAAACAATCCATTTATCCTCATTATCATTAATTCGATGATATACTGCGATAACTGTACCAGCATAGGTGTCAAGCGGCTCATCTGCACCAAATATATAAACATCCTGTTCTTCACCGTCAGGCGCAAAGACACCATCGACATATCCATAATTGATAGGATAAATCATATCCGGGTAATTCGGATGTGCCGAACCAAGCGGCCGATCAACCGTTCCTGTGACAATAGAACCAATAATATTCTTATATTCCTCTATTATCATATTATCTTCTCCTCAATCCGTTTTTTCTAATATCATCCAATTCCCCAGCACCAAGGCATCCACACTGATATAGCCTCAGATACTCCTTAGATACATCCGAATCAAATATCAAAACATCATCTGAATTAATTGTCACATCAACACCACTGTGATAAAGCTCGGCAATTGGATGTGACCTTAAATCTTTTACTCTTCCAAGTAGATAGTTGCTAGAGACTAACTATTAAAGATAGTCAATAAAAATGTTTTAAGACAGAAATGTTTTAGATATAGCGACGATGACTTATTCATCGTAATCAGTACCTTGAAAACTGCATGACAAACAGAGCATCCCCTGAGATGCTCTTGAAAGAAGACTTGTATGGAATTAGTTAAACGGCTTTATTGTATGGCTGATTAGACTTCTCGAGCTGATATATCAGTCTCACGAGTTTCTTTGTGGCATGAGATACAGCTACATAATAATGCTTTCCTTCAGCCCGCTTTTTGGCAAGGTAAGCATTGAAGGTTGGATCCCAATGACATACGTAGATAGTGGCGTTAAACAGAGCATATCGTAGA